>NZ_JBEOVB010000001.1:622520-988880 GCF_040295245.1 Streptomyces sp. NPDC002884
ACGCGCACGGACCCGCCTGCGGGCACGACGAGTCCGTGCCGGTGCAGCGTTCGTCCGTGCCGGATGTGCTGCGCGGTGCCGGGCGGCCGCTGGACGGGGCGGTCCGCACGGAGATGGAGGCGCGGCTGGGCGCCGACTTCTCCGACGTGCGGCTGCACACAGGGCCGACCGCCCAGCGTTCGGCGGCCGAGGTGGGCGCCCGCGCCTACACCTCCGGCAGCAATGTCGTCATCGGCGCCGGCGGCGCGGACCGGCACACCCTGGCCCATGAACTGACGCATGTCATCCAGCAGCGCCAGGGGCCGGTCGCGGGCACCGACAACGGCTCGGGGCTCAGCGTCTCGGACCCCTCCGACCGCTTCGAGCGCGCGGCGGAGGACAACGCCCGCCGTGTCATGGCCGGTCCCGCACCCACCGGGTCGGCGCCCGTGCAGCGGGCGGCGGCCGCCCCCGCGCACGCCGGCGGGGAGGTCGCCGTACAGCGCATGCACGGCGGCGAGGCTCCCTTCGACCACGGCCAGTACTACGCGAAGACGGGCTGGCAGGCGGCGGCCGAGGAGTTCGAGAAGCGGCTGGGGGCGTACTCCTTCGGGCATCCGAAGGCGCTCGCCGCGGCCCGCAAGACCGTGAACCGGCTCAAGCAGCTGCTCATCGCCTACGCCCGCTCGGAACACAAGGACACCGCGCTCGCCAACAAGTCGTTCTTCAAGAACGACAGAACGAGCGCCGGGCAGGTCGGCGAGGGGATGACCACCGACCAGATCAACGAATTCTTCGCCCGGGACGGCAATGTCCGCGAGCTGATCACCGCCGTCTACAACGCCGCGTACTACAACAAGTCGGCGGAACTCTCGCTCAAGGACGTCCTCAACGGCATCGTCGGGCCCAAGCCGCAGCTCGCGGCCACGCTCGGCATGGACCAGGAGGAGCTGAAGAAGCACTCCGCGTTCCTCAACGGCTGGTCCCGGCCGCCCCTGTGGGCCGCGGCGAACGTCGCGGGCAAGGGCTACAACTACGAGAAGGACCCGTACGCGCTGGGCGGCCTGCTGTGGCAGTCGGACCCGGAGACCTTCGCCGGCGACACCCTGGAAATGATCAACAGCCAGGGGCCGCGGAAGGAGCGCAGCGAGGCCGACAAGGAGGCCAACCGCAAGACGCCCCGCGACTACGCGGACCGGGGCGCCCCGCTCGGCGCGCGCGAGCTGGCGTTCCTCGGCAAGCCCGGTATGGACGACAAACTGCCGTGGAACGAGGGCACCGCCTACTGGGAGATCCAGCAGAACGAGTCCTGGCCGAAGGCGAACGCCGCGCGCGGCATCCCGGTCGTCGCCGGCATGTCCGGCACCACGACCCGGATGCTCAAGACCTTCCAGTGGATCAAGGTGTCCGGGGTGGACGTCTTCGACTACCGGATGGCCGTGATGGGCTGGATGCTGCCGTCCTGGGACCACTCGCTCTACGAGATCCTCCGCGGTTCCTGGGCGGCCGGGGTCAAGGGGCCCGGCGAGTCAGCGAGCCTGGCGGGCAGGGGCGCGGCACTGATGTACCAGAAGATCGCGCCCTTCACGGAGGAGGAGCTGCGGCAGAACGTCTGCGTCGACGGCCAGTTCCCGCACGAGCTCATGTACCTCGCCGAGGCCGACAAGCCGCGTGCCGTCGACCCCGCGGCGAGCGGATTCATGGAACCGGGCCAGGACGCGGCCCGCACGGTGCCGGCCAAGTACAACGAGTTCGCGCAGGGCGACACCACGCCCACGCCGGCCATCACCAAGTGGAAGACGGACAACGGGGGCGCCTCCACGGCGGCCGTCACCGAGACGTTCAAGCCCGCCCACGCGACCGCCCTGATGACGTACACGGGCGGGGCGCACCAGATGATCAACTCGGTGGTGCGCAGCCGGCTGCTGCCCGAGGGGTACGCGCCGTACGGCACCGGTGGCCTCGCGACCGCCGGCGCCGAGGCGCTCTCGCTGCGGCAGATCAAGAGCCAGCTCCACTGGGCCGCCCAGAACGACGATCCGAGCCAGGAGTACGTGCCCACGCTCGACGAGGACCCGGTGATCGAGCCCCAGCTCGCGGCCGCGCGGGGCACCGACCCGGTGGCCAAGAAGGCGGCGATGGTCGTCGTCGACGCCCGGATCGAGGTGATCGCCCCCGCGCTCTTCGAGGAGCTCAAGGCGCACGCCGACATGACCATGGAGGCGCTGAACCGGCTGCCCGGCGTCACCGGCACGGTCTTCCGCGGCGACTGGAACCTCGGCGGCGACGAGGACTCGGCCCTCCGGCACGGCAAGCAGGCCGCGCTGAACTACCGGCCCGGCTCCGTCTTCACCAGCTCCTTCGACAGCACCAGCAGGGACGAGACCGTGGGGCTGAAGTTCATGCGGGGGCAGAAGGCCAGCGGCAGGCAGACGCACCGGATCCTCCTGGAGCTGACGCTCACCGGGAAGTACGGCCGCGACATCGATCCGTTCCACCAGTACCAGGGCACGGAGGACGAGGTCCTGCTCATGCCGGGCGCGAAATTCAAGGTCACCAAGAGCGAGTGGAAGACCGACGCGGCGCACAGCCCGACGGACGGTGGCACCGACCAGTACGAGCACGTCTGGGCGACCGAGGTGTAGGGGCGCGGCGGGAGCGCGGGACGCAACCCTCACACCCCCGCCCCGGCCCCGCTGAGGGCAGCGTTCCTCGCGGGAAACAACCGTGATGCGGTCGGGTAACGTCGGCAACGCACGCTCCTGGACATGACCTCGAATTCGCGTGTGGTGGTGATCGGCGCCGGCCTCGCGGGCGTACGACTCGCCCGCCGGCTCGGCGAGCTGGGCACGCCCGCGCTGCTGATCGGCGAGGAGGAGCACCGGCCCTACAACCGGGTCCTGCTCGCCGAGGTGCTGGCCGGCCGGTACGCCCCCGAGGTGATCGCGCTGCCCGCGCCCGCCGGGCTGGTCCGGGGCCGGGTCACCGGCATCGACCGCGACCGGCGGACCGTGGCCTGCGCGGACGGCTCGGAGATCGCATACGACACCCTGGTCCTGGCCACCGGCTCCAACCCGGTGCTGCCGCCCCTGCGCGGTCTCTTCACGCCGGACCACGTGCTTCCGGAGGGCGTCCACGCCTTCCGCACCATGGACGACTGCCTCGGCCTGTCGAAGGCGGTGCGGCCGGGCGTGCGGGCGGTCGTCATCGGCGGCGGGCTCCTCGGGGTCTCCGCGGCCCGCGCGCTCGCCGTCCGCGGCGCCCAGGTCGTCCTCGCGCAGCAGGCCGAGCGGCTCATGGAACGCCAGCTCGACCCGAACGCGTCGAAGCTGGTGCTCCGGCACCTGAGGGACCTCGGCGTCGAGGTCCACACCGAGTGCCGGGTCCGCGACGTGCGCTGCGTCGGCGGCGCCGTCCGCTCGGTGGAGCTGGCCGACGGCTACGCCCTCGACGCCGACCTGGTGGTGCTGGCCTGCGGGGTCTCCCCGCGCGCCGGACTCGCCAAGGCGTCCGGGATCGCCGTGCACAAGGGAATCCTGGTCGACGACGAACTCCGCACGTCCGACCCGTACATCCGGGCGATCGGCGACTGCGCGCAGCACGACGGGAACGTGTACGGGCTGGCAGCACCCGCGCTGGAACAGGCGGACGTCCTCGCCGAGTCGCTCGCCGGAGACGCGGGCTCCCGGTACGGCGGCACCCGCGCCCTCACCCGGCTCACCCTCGCCGGGCACAGCGCCTTCGACCTCGCCGCGTTCGGCGAGACGGAACCGCGCCCCGGCGACGACGTCGTACAGCTCGCCGACGCCACCCGGGGCACCTACCGCAAGGTCGTCGTCCGCGACGACCGCCTGGTCGGCGGGGTCCTCGTCGGCGAACTCGGCACCGTCGGCGCGCTGGCGCGCGCCTGGGAGGGAGCAGAGCCGCTCCCCTCCGACGGCGGCCCCCTGCTCCACCTGCTCACCAACGACGGAGGCTCCTGATGACCGCCACCCCCGGGGGCACCCCCACGATCGTGCTCGTCGGCCACGGCATGGTCGGCCAGCGCTTCCTCGAGGCGCTCGCCGAGCGCGGCCTGACCGCCACGCACCGCGTGGTCGTGCTGTGCGAGGAGCCGCGTCCCGCGTACGACCGCGTGCAGCTCACCTCGTACTTCTCGGGCCGGACGCCCGAGGAGCTGTCCATGACGGACATGGCGTTCATCGCCGACCACGGGATCGAGCTGTACGTCGGCGACCCCGCGGAGACCATCGACCGCGAGGCCCGCAAGGTCACCGCCCGCTCGGGGCTGGCGGTCGACTACGACATCCTCGTCCTGGCCACCGGCTCCTACCCCTTCGTGCCGCCCGTCCCGAACAAGGACGCCGAGGGCTGCTTCGTCTACCGCACGATCGAGGACCTGTTCGCGATCGAGGCGTACGCGAAGTCCCGTGCCACCACCGGCGCGGTGGTCGGCGGGGGCCTGCTGGGCCTGGAGGCCGCGGGCGCGCTGAAGGGCCTCGGGCTCACCTCCCACATCGTGGAGTTCGCGCCGCGCCTGATGCCCGTCCAGGTCGACGACGGCGGCGGCGCGGCCCTGCTGCGCACCATCGAGGACATGGGCCTGAGCGTCCACACCGGTGTGGGCACCCAGGAGATCGTCGTCGGCGAGGACGGCGCGGTCACCGGTATGAAGCTCTCCGACGGCTCCGAGCTCGCCACCGACCTGGTGGTGTTCAGCGCCGGTGTCCGTCCCCGTGACCAGCTGGCCCGCGAGTCCGGCCTGACGGTCGGCGAGCGCGGCGGTATCGCCGTCGACGAGCAGTGCCGCACGGTGAACGACCCGCACGTGTTCGCGATCGGCGAGTGCGCGCTGGCCGCCGACGGCCGGGTGTACGGCCTGGTGGCCCCCGGCTACGAGCAGGCCGTCACGGTCGCCGCGACCATCGCCGCCGACGAGTCCGAGCAGCTGTCCTTCACCGGCGCCGACCTCTCCACCAAGCTGAAGCTGCTCGGCGTCGACGTGGCGTCCTTCGGTGACGCGCACGGCACCGCCGAGGACTGCCTCGACGTCGTCTACTCCGACTCCCGCTCGGGCCTGTACAAGAAGCTGGTCATCGGCCGCGACGGCACGCTGCTCGGCGGCATCCTGGTCGGCGACGCGGAGGCGTACGGCACCCTGCGCGCGTTCACCGGGTCCGTGCCGCCCGTCTCCCCCGAGTCACTGGTCCTGCCGGCCGGTGCCGGGGAGTCCGTCCAGCTCGGCCCGTCCGCGCTGCCGGACGAGGCGATCGTCTGCTCCTGCCACAACGTGTCGAAGGGCACGATCCGCGGCGCGGTGACGGAGCACTCCTGCACGACCGTGCCCGAGGTGAAGAAGTGCACCAAGGCCGGTACCGGCTGCGGAAGCTGCGTCAAGGTGCTCGGCCAGCTGGTCACCGCCGAGCTGGAGGCGAGCGGCGTCGAGGTCGACAAGGGCCTGTGCGGCTGCTTCTCGCAGACCCGCGAGGAGCTGTACGAGATCGTCCTCGCCCTGCGCATCAACACCTACCAGGACCTCCTCGACCGCTACGGCCGGGACGGCGCCCGGGGCGGCGACGGCTGCGAGGTCTGCAAGCCGACCGTCGGCTCGATCATCGCCTCCCTCGCCCCGACGATCGGCGCGAGCGGCTATGTCCTGGACGGCGAGCAGGCGGCCCTCCAGGACAGCAACGACCACTTCCTCGCCAACCTCCAGAAGAACGGCTCCTACTCGGTCGTCCCGCGCATCCCCGGCGGTGAGATCACGCCCGAGGGGCTGATCGTGATCGGTGAGATCGCCCGCGACTTCGGCCTCTACACGAAGATCACCGGCGGCCAGCGCATCGACATGTTCGGCGCCCGGGTGGAGCAGCTCCCGCTGATCTGGACCCGGCTGGTCGACGCCGGCTTCGAGTCGGGACACGCCTACGGCAAGTCGCTGCGCACGGTGAAGTCCTGCGTCGGCCAGACCTGGTGCCGCTACGGCGTCCAGGACTCCGTCCGCATGGCGATCGACCTGGAGCTGCGCTACCGGGGGCTGCGCTCCCCGCACAAGCTCAAGTCGGCGGTGTCGGGCTGCGCCCGCGAGTGCGCCGAGGCCCAGTCGAAGGACTTCGGCATCATCGCCACGTCCAACGGCTGGAACCTCTACGTCGGCGGCAACGGCGGCGCCACCCCGCGCCACGCCGACCTGCTCGCCCAGGACCTCACCGACACCGAACTGGTCCGCCTCATCGACCGGTTCCTGATGTTCTACATCCGCACCGCCGACCGCCTGGAGCGCACCTCGACCTGGCTGGACCGCATCCCCGGCGGCCTGGACCACGTACGGGACGTGGTGGTGGAGGACTCCCTCGGCATCTGCGAGGAGCTGGAGTCCCTGATGACCGACCACGTGGCGCACTACGCCGACGAGTGGGCGACCACCATCAACGACCCGGAGAAGCTCGCCCGGTTCGTGTCCTTCGTCAACGCTCCCGACACCCCCGACCCGGTCGTCGGGTTCGTGCCGGAGCGCGACCAGATCAAGCCCGACCTGCCGTTGCTGTCCATCGGCCACCGTCCCCTGGAAGGGAGCGCCCAGCGATGACCCTGGCACTCGAGACGACCGACCTCAAGGTCCAACTGCGGCTGGATGAGCAGTGGTTCACGGTCTGCGACGTCAGCCGGCTGATCCCCGGCCGAGGTGTGGCCGCCCTGCTGCCCGACGGCCGCCAGGTCGCCCTGTTCCGGGACCGGGCGGGTGAACTGTACGCCGTCGACAACCGCGACCCGTTCGGTGGCGCGGCCGTCCTCTCACGCGGCCTGACCGGTACCCACGAGGGCCGCACGTTCGTCGCCTCCCCGCTGCTCAAGCAGCGTTTCGACCTGTCGAGCGGGGTGTGCCTGGACGACGACTCGGTGCGCATCGTCACCTACGAGGTGCGCACGGCCTGACGGCCGCCGTCGCCGTCGAGTCGCCGTCGAGTCCCCGTCGAGTCGCCTACCGCCGGCCCGGTGTCGTGGACTGGAGGCGCCTGGCCGGACGCTGCGCGGGCACGCCGGTGCTCCCGCTGCCGCCGGCGCCTGCCGTACTCCCGCTGCCGCCGGTGCTCCCGGCGGCGCCGGGGCGGGCCGGTACCGCCGGGAGCCGGACCACCGCGTCGAGGCCGCCGCGCGGCGCGGGCCGCAGGACCGCCTCGCCGCCGCTCGCGTGGGCGAGGCGCTGCACCAGGGCGAGACCCAGACCGGTACCGCCCTTCGGGGCGTCCGGGGCCCGCCAGAAGCGGTCGAAGGCCCGCCGGCGCTGCTCCTCGGTCATCCCGGGACCCTCGTCCATGACGTGCAGCTCGACCCGGCCAGGACCCGCCGGGCGGTGCGGGTGGCGATGCGGGAAACGGCGCTCGTGCGGCGTCTGGTGGCGCGGATCGACGGAGACCGTGGAACCCGGGGGCGCCACCCGCAGGGCGTTGGAGAGCAGGTTGTCGAGAATCTGCTCCACCGCCCCGGGCAGCGCCAGCACCTCGCCCGTGTAGTCCCCCGCCAGCGCCAGCCAGACACCGTGCTGCTCGAACAGCGGCGTCCAGGCGCGGTGCCGCTCCGCGCACACCCGGCCCAGGTCGACCGGCTCCCGTTCGGCGGCGCTCTCGTCGAGCCGGGCCATCGCGAGCAGCCCCTCGACCATCCGGGCCAGCCGGTCGGTCTCGGTCAGCGCGGCGGTGAGCGAGCCACGCGCGTTCAGGGCGATGTCGTTCTCCAGGTTCTCCAGCCGCAGCCGCAGCGCCGCGAGGGGCGTCTTCAGCTGGTGCGAGGCCTCACCGGCGAAGGCCCGCTGGGAGGCCAGCAGGTGTTCCAGGCGGGCGGCGGTCCGGTTGAAGGTCGCGGCGAGGCTGCGGACCTCCGGCGGCCCCTTGGTGATCGCCACCGGGACGGCGGTGCCGCCCATCGCCAGCTCATGGGTGGCGTGCTCCAGTTCACGGATCGGACGGCCGGTCCAGCGGGCGACGACGAACCCGAGCGCGGCCACCGCGGTGAGCGTCGCCAGTCCGCCGAGGGCCAGCAACAGCCAGACGTGGTGCACCCGTTCGGACACCATCCGGGTCGGCACGGTGATCCGGACGGCGCCCTGTTCCTCGACACCGTGGCGTACCGGGGTGGCCACCGCGAGGTACTGCACACCGCCGATGGTGGAGGTGCGCACGTCGGCCGTCGCGGTGCCGCGCAGGGCGGCGGCGATGCCCGGCCAGGAGGCGAGCGCGTCCTCCTCCCGCTCGGTGAGCGGATGCGAGGAGGCCAGCAGGGCGCCGCTCCCGTCGACGATCAGCACCTTGCCGCCGATGCGTTCGGCGCAGTGCGCGGCCCGCTCGGGCAGGTCCTGCGCCGCCCGGCCCGCCGAGATGGACAGCGAGGCGAACGCCGAGACCGACTCCGCCTCGTCCGTCGCCGCGTTGATCACCCGCTCCCGCTCACCGCGCGAGTAGACGAAGCCCAGCGGGATCTCCAGGCAGAGCAGGACCAGGGCGGCGAGCGTGAGATAGCCGAGCAGCAGCCGACGGGTCACCGGTAGGCCGCCGGGTGCCGGTGGGTCCGGTCCCACGCCGACGCCGGCTCGGCCGCCGGCACCTGGTACGGGTACGCGGACGACGGGTCGTAGGCCTGAGCGCCGTAGGCGTGCGGGTCGTGGGCCGACGGTTCATAGCCGGTCTGAGGGTAGGCGGGCTCGCCATACGCGGGCTGCGGACAGGCGGCCTGGGGGAAGGCCGGTGGGGCAGGGGTGGCGGGGGCCGGTGGTTCGTACGGGTGCCGCGCGCTCGGGGAGGAGGTGTGGACCGCCAGCCGGAATCCCACTCCGCGCAGTGTCTGGATCCAGGCCGGGTTGCCCAGCTTCTTTCGCAGGGTGGCGACATGGACGTCCAGCGTCTTGGTCGGCCCCTGGTAGTGCGGGTCCCACACCCGGTCGAGGATCTGCTGCCGCGAGTACACGGCCCCCGGGTCCTCGGTGAGCAGTGCGAGCAGCTCGAACTCCTTGGGTGTCAGTGTCACCGTCTCCTCCCCCACCCACACCTGCCGGGTCCGCCGGTCGACGACCAGGGGACCGGCAACGGCCGTGGCGGCCGTGGCGGCGGCCGTGGGAGCCGTGGCGGCGGCCGTGGCGGTGCCCTCGAAGGCCTCAGGCGCGGCGGCCGCCGGCGCGAAGGACTCCCCGCCGACCGGCTCCTGCCCCGTGAACTCGCGTTCGGCCAGCCCGCGGTGGGTCCGCCGGGTCACCGCGCGCACCCGCGCCACGAGTTCGCGCATGCTGAACGGCTTCGCCAGGTAGTCGTCGGCGCCCAGTTCCAGGCCCAGCACCCGGTCGGCCTCCTCCCCGCGGGCGCTGAGGATGATGATGGGGACGTCGGAGGTCTGCCGGATGCCCCGGCAGACGTCGATGCCGTCGATGTCGGGCAACCCCAGGTCGAGCAGGACGACATCGCCGTACGGCCCCCTCAACCCCTCGCCGCCGGTGCCGACATGACGCACCGTCAGCCCGAAGTTCCCGAGGCCCTCGACGAGCGGTTCGGCGATCGTCCGGTCGTCCTCGATGAGCAGGACTCGTACACCCATGCGTTCCCGTCTCTCCCGTGCACCGAATTCACGTGTTCCGTGGATCCGTCACGCTACAAGAACGCTCAGGGAAACGCCTCGAATCTTTCGGACAATGTGAGCAGCGGCTCAACTCCGGACGAAAACTGTCCCCTTCTTGTCGGCGGTTTAGTGTTCCTCTAACCTTCGCCTGGCATTGACTCCTCTACGGTGATGAGGAACTGGCCGGACCCCCATGCCGACCAGCTCTGACCTGGGAGGATCCATGAAGGCACTGCTGGACCGCGCCCGCTCGTTCAAACGACGGGTCGATTTCGAAAGCGGCGAATACCGGCGACTGGCCGAAGGACAATATCCCGAGGCATTGTTCATCACCTGCTCGGACTCACGGGTGATACCCGCACTGATCACGGGCGCGCGGCCCGGTGAGATATTCGAGCTGCGAAACGCGGGAAACATCGTTCCGCCGCACGGCCGGCCGGGCGCCTCCGGCGAGGCGGCCACCATCGAGTACGCACTCGAGGTGCTCGGCGTTCAGGACATCGTGGTGTGCGGCCACTCCCACTGCGGTGCGATGGGCGCCCTCAAGTCCGGCGACGACCTGTCCGCCCTTCCCGGCGTGGACGCCTGGCTCCAGCTGGCCCGCCCCAGGCTGGCGCCCGTCCTGGACGGCGGCGTCGAGGACCCCTCGATGCCGGACGTCGCCCAGCTGAACGTCGTCAACCAGCTCGCGATACTCCGGAGTTACCCGGCCACGCGGCAGCGTCTCGACGCCGGGCGACTGCGGCTGCACGGCTGGTACTACGAGGTGCACACCGGTCAGGTGCACGAGCTGGAAGAGGACGGCCTGTTCCGGGTGCACGCGGCATGAGCGGCGCGCACGCCAGGCACGCCCGCAGCCGGGACACGGGCACGGACATCGCCGCGGGCGCGGAGTGGGACCCGGGCACGGCCTGGGACACGAGCGAGGCCTGGGACGCGAGCGCGGACCGGGGAGCCGTCACGGACCGGGGAGCCGGCGCGGACTGGAGCTCCGGGGAGAGTGACGGACGGGGCCGCACGTTCGGGGAGGCGGCCGGGCTGACCGGTCCGCCGCCCAGGCCGGCCGCGCCACCGCCCCGGCCCATGTCCCCGCCGCCGCCCACGCGCAAGCCCACGCGCCCGCCGACACCGACGGCCCGGCGGGACACTTCACCGACGACCGGGCGGGACACCACACCGAAGGGCGCCGCGACAGCCACCTCGCAGGACGACACGGCGAAGGGCACCGTGGTGGGCACGGCGAGGGCCGCGCTGAAAGCGGCCGCGCCGAAGGGGGACCTGGCCACCGAGATCACCGCGTCCCTCGTCGTCTTCCTGGTCGCGCTCCCGCTGTGCATCGGCGTCGCCGTCGCCTCGGGTGTCTCCCCCGAGCTGGGCATCATCTCCGGTGTCATCGGCGGTCTGGTGGTGGGCGCGGCGCGCGGCAGCACGCTTCAGGTGAGCGGTCCCGCCGCCGGACTCGCCGCGCTGGTCGCGGAGACCGTGCTGGAGTACGGCGTGGCCATGCTCGGTGTGATCGTGCTCTTCTCGGGCCTCCTCCAGATCGTCCTCGGCCTGGTGAAACTGGGCCGGTTCTTCCAGGCGATCTCCCTGGCCGTCGTCCAGGGCATGCTCGCGGGCATCGGCCTGCCGCTGATGTTCAGCCAGGCGTATCCGCTGGCGGACGCGAAGGCCCCCGGAGCCCCGCTGGAGAACATGGCCGGCGTCCCCGGTCTGCTCGCGGACACGGCCGCCGACCCACAGGCGATGATCGCCGCCGGCCTCGGCATCGTCACGGTCGTCCTGAGCTTCCTGTGGAAGAAGGCGCCGGGGCCGGTGCGGAAGGTGCCCGCGGCCCTGGTCGCGGTGGGCATCGGCATCACGGTCGCCGCGCTGCCGGGCGTCGACGTCAAGACGCTCCAGGTGGGCAATCTGCTGGCCTCCGTCGACGTACCGGGCCCGGCGCAGTTCGCGGGTCTGGCGGACGCCGGGATCATCACCGCGATCCTCACCTTCACGGTGATCGCCTCGGCGGAGTCGCTGTTCACGGCGGCCGCGGTGGACCGGATGCACGACGGTCCGCGCACCCGCTACAACCCCGAGCTGATCGCCCAGGGCGCCGGCAACACGCTCGCGGGACTGCTCGGCGCCCTGCCCGTCACGGCGGTGGTGGCCCGTAGTTCGGCGAACGTCCAGGCGGGCGCCAGGACCCGGCTCTCCCGCACCCTGCACGGTCTGTGGCTGCTGGCGTTCGCGCTGCTGCTCCCCCAGGTGCTGGCCCTGATCCCGATCTCGGTCCTCGCCGGCGTACTCGTGCACAGCGGCTGGAAGCTGTTCGCTCCCGACGAGTTCCCGAAGATGTGGCGGCAGGACCGTGGCGAGTTCGCCGTCATGACGCTCACCACCCTGGTGATCGTGGTGACGGCGCTGCTGGAGGGCGTCCTGATCGGCCTCGCGGCGGGCATCGTGCTGGCCGCGGTGCGTATGTCCCGGACGGTCATCCGGCAGCACACCGAGGACGACACCGCGAAGGTGGTGATGGCGGGCAACGCGACCTTCCTGCGGCTGCCCCAGGTCATCGAGGCCCTGGAGTCCGCCGCCGAGGCCGGCCGGCCCCGGATCCGGCTCGACCTCACCGGCGTGACCCACCTCGACCACGCCTGCCGCAGCCAGGTGGAGGAGTTCACCGCCCAGCAGCGCGGCAAGGGCCTGCGGGTGGAACTGCTGATGCCGGGCCCGGCGACACGACCGCCCGCCGAGGCGGACGCGACACCGCTCACCGACGCTCCCCCGCACTCCGACCCGCTCCCCCGCCGCCGACCGGCCCCGACGCCCGCCGCCTCCGGGTCCGCCCCCGGCCCCACCGCCGAGTGGTTCTACCTGGACACCACCCCGATGCCGGAGGACTTCGCACAGCGCTACGCGCAGGAGTACGCCCCGAGCTCTCCGCAGGGCTACCCGCGGGCGTACTCCGAGGGGTACGCGGACGAGTACGCCTCCGGGTTCGCGCGCGGGCAGTCGTAGCCACGAGTACGGGCAACGAGGTGCGGCCCCGCTCCCTGAAGCGGGCGGCGACAGCGGGCGGCGACAGGGGCGGCAGCGGGCGACGAAAGCGGCCGGGGATCAGCCCTCGAGGGCGTCGTAGGACACCCCGGTCAGCCGTTCGGAGGCGGCCCACAGCCGCTCCCCCGCCCGGTCGTCGCGGGTCCAGGGTGCCCGCCTCGACGGCGCGGGCGCTCCGCGCCACATCGCGAGGGACGGCCCGGTGAACGAGTCCGGGCGGACCCCGGGAGCGGTCGCCGCGTACAGGGCGGGCAGCGCGCCGGCCTCGGCGGGCTGGGCGAAGACCCGGTTGCCCAGCGCCATCAGCCGCTCGGCGACCGGTCGCCCCTCCGCGCGCGGCCCCGCCGTCTGGAGGTTGGTCGCCGCGTACCCCGGATGCGCGGACGCCGCGACGGCCTCGGCCCGGGCCTCGTCGAGTCTGCGCGCCAGTTCGTGCGTGAAGAGCAGGTTGGCGGTCTTGGTACGGCCGTAGGCGATCCAACGGCGGTAGTTCCGCTTGGAGTCGAGGTCCTCCGGGTCGATGTTGCCGAGCAGGTGGGCCATGCTGGAGACGGTCACGATCCGGGCCTCGGGCGAGCGGCCCCGCGTGGCGAGCAGCGCGGGCAACAGCAGCCCGGTGAGGGCGAAGTGCCCCAGGTGGTTCACCCCGAACTGCGTCTCGAACCCGTCGGCGGTGGTGCCGTACGGCATCGCCATCACGCCCGCGTTGTTGACGAGCAGGTCGAGCCGGTCGTACGGCAGCGCGTCCGCGAACTCCCGTACGGAGGCGAGGTCTCCGAGATCGAGGCGCCGCAACTCGGCTTCCGCGCCCGGCACTTCGCCGTGCAGTCGTCGGACGGCCTCCCGCCCCCGCGTCTCGCTGCGGCAGGCGAGCACCACACGTGCCCCCTTGCGGGCGAGCTCGCGCGCGGTGACGTATCCGAGCCCGCTGTTGGCCCCGGTGACGACAGCGGTGCGACCGCCCTGGTCAGGGATGTCGTGCGCGCTCCAGCCGGCCATGGCCGTACTCCCTCCGCCGTGTGCACGGGCAGCCTACGGCGCTGCCGGTCACCCATCCCGCATCTCCCCGTTACGGCATGTCCACGACATCGCTACCCTGCGCTTCTAGCGTTCGGCAGCGCACGACCCCTGAACGACCCCGTCGCCGGGACCGGCGTGCGGGCCGGTTCACCACACCACCCCCGGGAGTGAGCGTGGAACGTCGTACCTTCCTGCGTGCGGCCGCGATCGGCGGCTCCTCCGCCGTACTCGGCGGAACCCTCTGGCGCGGCGCCGCCTACGCCGCCCCGGCCCAGCCCGGCACGGGCCCCTACGGGGCACTCGGCACGGCCGACGCCAACGGCATCCGGCTCCCGAGCGGCTTCACCAGCCGGGTGATCGCCCGCTCCGGCCAGACGGTGTCCGGGACGTCGTACGCCTGGCACAACGCGCCCGACGGCGGCGCCTGTTACGCGGACGGCACGGGCTGGATCTACGTCTCCAACTCGGAGATCAACCCGTCGGGCGGCGCGAGCGCGGTGAAGTTCTCGGCGGCGGGGACCATCACGGCCGCGTACCGCGTCCTCTCCTCCACCCGCCAGAACTGCGCGGGCGGCAAGACCCCATGGAACACCTGGCTGTCCTGCGAGGAGGTCGACCGCGGGTACGTCTACGAGACCGACCCCTGGGGCACGAAGGCGGCGGTCCGCCGGGACGCCATGGGCCGCTTCAAGCACGAGGCGGCGGCCGCCGACCCGGTCCGCGGGGTGATCTACCTGACCGAGGACGTGACCGACGGCTGCTTCTACCGTTTCCGGCCGACGAGCTGGGGCGACCTGTCCGCGGGGACGCTGGAGGTCCTGGTGGCCGGCACGGCCACGAGCGGCCCCGTGACCTGGTCGCCGGTGCCCGACCCGACCGGCGCCACCGCCACCCGCAACCAGGTCTCCGGCGCCAAGCGCTTCAACGGCGGCGAGGGCTGCCACTACGCGAACGACACCTGCTGGTTCACGACGAAGGGCGACAACCGGGTCTGGCAGTACGACGCGGCCGCCCAGAGAATCGAACTCGCCTACGACGACTCGCTGGTGACGTCCGGTACGGCTCCCCTCACCGGGGTGGACAACATCACGGGCTCCGCCTCCGGCGACCTGTTCGTGGCGGAGGACGGCGGCAGCATGGACATCTGCCTCATCACCCCCGACGACGTGGTCGCCCCGTTCCTGCGCATCGACGGCCAGTCGGGTTCCGAGATCACGGGCCCGGCCTTCTCCCCGGACGGCACCCGGCTGCACTTCTCCAGCCAGCGGGGCACGAGCGGCAGTTCGTCCGGCGGGATCACCTACGAGGTAAAGGGCCCGTTCCGGACCTGAGGGCTCCTGGGCAGGCACTTCCGGATTGACAGGAACCCGACAGCGGAACGGAGGAACGCAGCCGGGCGGCGGCTCGTTACTCGCCAACGAAGTCGAAGCGGAGTGAGACCACACACCCGGTGTGGCCGCAGTTCGCCGTGGTACGCCGTTCGCAGAGTTACGCCGTTCGCCGCCCGCACCCCACTCACGGAGGCACGTAACCATGACCCCCGCTCCCACGCCCGCCCCCACCCCGTCCCGCCGCACCGTACTCGGCGGCGCGACCCTGGCCGCCCTCGCCGTGACGGCCACGGCGGCCCCCGCCGCGACCGCGGCCACCTCCCCGCCCTCGGCCGCGAAATCCCCCACGGGCGAGGCGAGTTGGCCGACCACCTACCCCCTCCCCGACGGCTGGCTCCCGGAGGGCATCGCCATCGGCGGCAAGCCGTACGCCTACCAGGGCTCCCGCGCCCACGGCGGCATCCTCCGCACCGACCTGCGCACCGGCGAGGGCACGGTCCTGTACGCGGGCGGCACCGGCCAGGTCGCGGTCGGCCTGAAGCTCGACCACGACGGCCTGCTGTACGTGGCGGGCAGCACGGGAGTGGCGCGCGTCATCGACTCCCGCACCGGCGCACTGGTGACGACCCACCAACTCAGCCCGGCGACAGGCCACTTCATCAACGACGTGACCCTGCTCGGCGATCGGGCCTGGTTCACCGACTCCCGGGCCGCCGTACTGTACGGCGTCCCGCGCGGCCGGACCGACGGCGAGATCCGCGCCCTTCCGCTCACCGGCGACTGGGTCCAGCTCCCCGACGTGAACAACGCCAACGGGATCGTCGGCACACCGGACGGCCGGGGTCTGATCGTCGTCAAGAGCACACCGGGCGAGCTGTACCACGTGAATCCCAGGACGGGCCACGCCACGAGGATCACGCTGGTCGGCGCGTCGGACGTGGTGAACGGCGACGGCCTCTACCGCATCGGCCGCACCCTGTACGTGGTCCAGAACCGCCTGAACCTGATCAGCGTCTGGGCCCTGGACCGCACGGCGACCACGGCCACCCTCACCCGCACGATCACCGACCCCCGCTTCGACGTCCCCACCACGGCCGCCCGCTACGGCGACCGCCTCTACCTGGTCAACGCGCGCTTCACCAGCCCGCAGCTCCCGGAGACGACGTTCACGGCGGTGGCGGTGTCGATCTGACGGACCGTCCGGCCCACCGGGCAGGGGCGGCACCCACCGAGCACGGGCGCCGCCCCGAACAACACGCACAGAAAGTCACAGAACGGCCACGCCCCCCACACCGCATGCAAAACGGCCATACCGTCGTCCCCTCACGCCACACACAGCTCGGGGGGACACACATGAGCAACCCGTACACCACCTCACCCACCCGGAACCCCTCCCCCCGGTGGGCCAGGAAGAGATACGTCCTGCCCGCCCTCGCCCTGGCCCTGTTCCTCGGCGTGGGCATCGGCGGATCCGACGGCGGCACGAAGACCGAGGCGAAGCCGACGTCCGCCGAGCCCCAGCCCACGGTGACCGTGACGACCACGACCACGGAGACCGCCGTCCCCGAACCGGCGGGCACGGTGACCGCCACGGCGACGGAGACGGTGAGGGTGACGAAGACGGTCACGGCGAAGGCGGCGGCGAACGAGAACGGCACCGCAACAGGCACAGACGACTCCGCCGACTCCGCCGGATCCGACGACTCAGCCGGTTCCGGAAGCGCCTACTACGACAACTGCGCGGCCGCCCGCGCCGCCGGCGCCGCTCCGGTCCGCGTGGGCGACCCCGGCTACGGGCGCCACCTGGACCGCGACGGCGACGGCGTCGGCTGCGAATGAGGACAGAAGGCGGCGCCCACCGCTCCACCCCTCACCCCACCAGGAGCCCGCGGCGTGAATGGTTCGGGCGATGTGGGCGGTGTCGGCGGCGTGGGCGGCGTGGGCGGTGTGGGCGGTGTTCGCCAGGACCGTTTGCCGAACCGGCAACAAAACTCGCGGCACACCCGCCAGGACCGCATCCTCGGCCTCATCCTCGAAACGATCTCGAGCCATGGAGGACCGATGTCCCAGCAGACCGCGAGCGACGTGAAACACCACATGGTCCCCGCGCCCGCGGGCCGTATCCACGTGGTGGAACAGGGCGAGGGCCCACTGGTCCTGCTCGTGCACGGCTTCCCCGAAACCTGGCGCTCCTGGCGTCACCAGTTGCCGGCGCTGGCCGCGGCCGGGTACCGCGCGGCCGCCATCGACGTCCGCGGCTACGGCCGCTCCTGCGAACCCCCGGCCACGGACGCGTACCGCATGCTGGAACTGGTGGAGGACAACGCCGCGATCGTGCACGCCCTGGGCGAGGATTCGGCGACGATCGTCGGCCACGACTGGGGCGCGACGATCGCGGCCCACTCCGCCCTCCTGCGCCCGGACGTCTTCCACGCGGTGGGTCTGCTGAGCGTCCCCTACACCCCGCCGGGCGGACCGAAGCCGAGCGAGGTCTTCGCCCAGCTGGGCGCGACAGGCGGGGAGGAAGGGAAGGGCGAGGAGTTCTACGTCTCCTACTTCCAGGAGCCCGGCCGCGCCGAGGCGGAGATCGAGCCCGACGTACGAGGCTGGCTCGCGGGCTTCTACGCCGCCCTGTCCGCGGACACCATGCCGGCGGCGGACTCCCCCGACCCCCACTTCGTCACCCGGGGCGAAAAACTGCGCGACCGCTTCCCCACCGACGGACTCCCCGCCTGGCTCACCGAGGCGGAGCTCGACCTCTGCGCGGCGGAGTTCGAGCGAACCGGCATGACCGGCGCCCTGAACCGCTACCGCAACATGGACCGCGACTGGCAGGACCTCAAGGACTTCACCGGCGCCCCGATCACCCAACCGTCCCTGTTCATCGGCGGCGCACTCGACGCCTCGACGACCTGGCTGGCCGCCGCGATCGAGGCATTCCCCACCACCCTCCCCGGCCTCTCCTCCTCCCACATCCTCGAAAACTGCGGCCACTGGCTCCAGCAGGAACACCCCCGAACAACAAACCACCTCCTGACCACCTGGCTCTCCACCCTGCCGACCTGACCCCCCGCACAACAATCAACCAGGGGCGGCACCCCACCCACGGGCACCGCCCCCACCCACACCCGACCACCGACCTCAGTCGCGCCGAATCAACTCCGGATCAATCCGCCGCCCGACCAACGGCAGGGCGCCCAGCGCGGCGACGACCACGACGCCGAGCGCGGAGGCGAGGAGCAGCGGCAGCCCGTCCCCGTCCCAGAAGACGGCTCCGCCACCGGTCACCAGGTAACTGGACTCCGCCATCTTCCCGGTCACCACCGCGAGCACGAGCCCGACAACCAGGGGCAACGCGACCTGCGCCACCTGAACCGCCCGGAGTGTCCGGGGCCTGGCCCCGAGCAACGCCAGGGCAGTGACCTGCGGCCGGCGTTCCACCGCTCGATCGGTGGCGGCGACGAGATACGCCGCCACGCCGATGATCAGACCCAGGATCATGCCGACGGCGAGGAGCGTCTTGATGACGGTGATCTGCTGGAGAGACGCGGCATCCACGCCGTCCGTCTCGACCTCGATCGTGGGGTCGACCCCCGCGATGCCTTCGAGCACGGAGCGCACGGTCTCGGGGGCGGAACTGCTGAGAAGGCTGAAAGTGGCTCGGTCCTCAGGACGGAATCCGGCCGGGAACATGGACGGAGGAATCAGAACAGTGCCGCTGGTGACCAGTTGCGCTGCCGTGTCGTCGCGATAGTCGATCGTCTGGCGCGGCACCTGCACGTTGACGACCCGGCGCTTGCCTTCGGCATTGCGCAGATGGAAGGGGAAGCTGCTTCCTGGCTTGCTGGGCTCGTCGTAGGTGTGGTCCGCAACCATCAGCCGGGCCGGACGTCCGTCGACGCAGTTGCCGAGCTCGGACGCCATCCTGCGCAGCTGTCCGCAGGTGGCGATCACAGCACTGATGCTCCACTCGTCACTGCCGGGCTCCGTCCACGACTGCGTCCGAATGGCGTGGCTGCGGACGCCCGCTACCTTGCGGAGAGCCCGCTCCTTGGTCTCGGGAACATCGTCGAGCGCCATGGTGTAGAGCTGGACGGGCGAGGTGTTCTTGGACACCTGGTCCAGCTCGATCAGCACGCCCTGGGTGAGCGACGCCGCGTAGACGAGCAGCACCAGGCCGGTCGCCACGCGGAGGGCACCGCCCGGTTCCACTTCGTTGCGGCGCATGGCGAGACCCAGAGACAGCGAACTCGTGGCACGGGCGACTGTCCGGGCCAGGAAGCGCGAGAGGATCGGCAACGACAGCACGAGGCCGGTACCGACCAGCACGACGGCGAGCGGCATCAGGATCGCGGAGTACGACGTGTCCGTGGGTACGTTCCCCGTCGCGCCGGCCACGCAGTATCCGATGACGATGCCCAGTCCGGGAACAAGCGGGAGCAGGCCCCACAGGCGCGGCGGCTTCTCCACGGCGCTGCGCCGCACGGCCAGCGGGTTGGCCGCGGCCCTCTTCGCTCCGACGCGGCCCACGAACCAGGCAAGCGTCGGACACCCCACCAGACAGACGAGGAGCGCCGTCCCGGACAGCGCGCCATCGGCCGGGTACCACTTGAACCCGGGCAGCCCCATCCGTGCGACCAGTTGGTTGACGACCCAGTAGGCGCCCAGCCCGAGAACGGCTCCCAGCAGCGCGGCAGCGACGGTCTCGGCCGCATTGACGCGCTGCGTGCCCCTTCTGCTCAGACCGAGCAGGCGCAACGCGGCCAACCGCCTCATGCGAGAGGCGGCGGACAGCCGGGCACACACGGAAAGGAACACCGCCAGCGGTAGCAGTACGACGCCGGCCAGGGTGAAGCGCAGGATGTCGAGCGTGGAGGGCTCCACGGTGGGAAAGCGCGCATCCTTCCAACCGAATGCCGACAAGTGACCGCCCCCCTTGAGCTCTTCGGGTCTGGCGCCGATGTACGCGTAGAGCTCATCGGGCTGGGCCAGCCCCTGAGCGGAGATGAGGCCGACTTCTTTCCCCGGCAGGAGTTGATCAAGGCCAGGATCCCTACTCAGCAACTCGTGCAGCCTGGGAGATACGAACACCTCACCGGGACCGGGAAGTTCAGGAAGCCCCGGAGGCGGAGTGATGGGCGCGCCTGTCTGGGCCACGAAGATCCGAGTGAGGGGTTCGGAACCGTAGGGGTCCATTCGGGTGAGCGCTAGTCCACGCGCTCCCCTCGATGTTGATGTACAGCTACCCCGACCATTTGAACAATCCGGCTCGCGGGCTGCCTTGCGGGCGTCCTGCGTAGCCAGGATGCTCGGGATCGCGAGTACAACAGCCAGACAGCACACACCGATCGCACTGCCCACCACCATGAGCAGGAAACGAGTGCGGTTGCCCCGGCCGCTGCCCAACAATAGCCGCAAGCCCAGTAGAAGTTCCTTCACGACGCTTCCCGCACCTGAGCCGTCAGCACTCCATCGCACATGATGTAGCGGTCGTCCGCCCGGTCCGCCACCTGGGTGTCGTGAGTCACGAGCACCACAGCCGTTCCTTGCGACCTCGCCAGACTGAGGAATTCATCCAAGACAGCCGTGGCATTGCTGCTGTCGAGCGAACCGGTGGGCTCATCGGCGAATACGACAGCCGGCTTGTGCACCAACGCCCTTGCGACCGCCACACGCTGGCTTTGCCCCCCGGACACCTGCGACGGGCGACGCTCGCGTAGATCCGCAAGGCCGAGCCGTCCCAAAATCTCACCGGCCGCAGCGAGAGCTTCGCCCTTGCGCTGTCCAGCCAGTCGCAGCGGCAGAGCAGCATTTTCCTCTACCGTCAGCTCGGGTAGGAGCTCGCCGTATTGGAAGACGAATCCGAACCGTTCACGACGAAGCGTGCTGAGTTCCTCGTCATTGAGAGACCCGAGTGAGAGCCCGTCGAAACGGATCTCGCCACAAGAGACCGGGAGTACCCCGGCCAGACAATAGAGCAGTGACGACTTCCCAGACCCGCTCTGTCCCGTAATCGCCGCGATCTGTCCTCGCTTCAGCGAAAACTCCACGTTCCGAACAGCCAGCGTCTCACCGTAGAGGAGGTCAACCCCGCTGGCCGACAGGACTTCTGACGTCTTGATCTCGTTCTCCTATCAAGAGCCCGAGCCCAGGCGAATGCACCTGGGCTCGAGAAGGCGGACAGGCTCAGCCACGATCCCAGTCATGCGTAAAGGACTCGAGAGGCGCACAGTTGTCCGGACGAAGGGCGCCCCGATCGCGGCACACTCGAAGCTTCGCCTTGCTGATGTATCGCTGGGCACCATCCCAATTCGACTTGTGGAGTCGGATCGAGCTCCGCTGCTTTCCGTAGTAACGCACCCAGTCGTGCCCCTGGACCTGGACCTCGACATAGACGTTGTGACGGTCGCCGACGATCGTGTCAGTGAGCCACCCCCGCCATTCGAAGGCGCCGTGATTGACCCCGGGCCGGTTGAGTTTGTAGTGGCCGCCGCCGAACTCGACGCCTTCCGATTCGAGGTGAGGGATTCCCCCCTCCGCCGGCGAAGCAACTGCCGCCACCGCCCCGCCGAGCACCAGACCAACCGCGGCCAAGCCGAGCACTGCCCTCTTCATCCACGCCTCCGTAACCATCAGCAACACTGTCGTTGCTGCGAGTAACGGACTGTAGCGGCACCTAAGTTGACAGAAACGATCTATCGCCCCACAACCATCACATCAGGCGATCGACTTCAAGCCATACCCCGCCGAAAACCGCAAGAGGACGGCACCCCCGCACAGGGTGCCGTCCTCCTTGGTGCGCCGGGGCCGTTGCCGATCGGTGAGGGTCGGGGACCGGCGGCGGCTCCGGGGCTATCGGGGTGTCAGCGGTGGTCGCTGCCCGCCGACTGCGAGGCCGCCCGGCCCGCTTCCAGCCGCGCCACCGGGATCCGGAACGGCGAGCAGGAGACGTAGTCGAGTCCCACCTCGTGGAAGAAGTGGACGGACTCCGGGTCGCCGCCGTGCTCGCCGCAGACGCCGAGCTTCAGGTCGGGGCGGGTGGCGCGGCCGGCCTCCACCGCCAGCTTCACCAGGGAGCCGACGCCGTCCCGGTCGATCGTCTCGAACGGGCTGACGCCGAAGATGCCCTTCTCCAGGTAGGCCGTGAAGAACGAGGCCTCGACGTCGTCGCGGCTGAAGCCCCACACCGTCTGGGTCAGGTCGTTCGTGCCGAAGGAGAAGAAGTGGGCCGCCTCGGCGATCTGACCGGCGGTCAGCGCGGCTCGCGGGAGTTCGATCATCGTGCCGATCGAGAGCTTCAGCTGGACGCCGGTCGCCGCCTCCACCTCCGCGATGACCTGGTCGGCCTCCTCGCGGACGATCTCCAGCTCCTGGACCGTGCCGACGAGCGGAATCATGATCTCCGGGCGCGGGTCGCCCTTGGCCGTCTTGCGCTCGGCCGCGGCCTCGGCGATCGCCCGTACCTGCATGGTGAACAGGCCGGGGATGACCAGGCCGAGGCGTACGCCGCGCAGACCCAGCATCGGGTTCTGCTCGTGCAGCCGGTGGACGGCCTGGAGGAGGCGGAGTTCGTTCTCGTGGGGTTCCTGGCGGGACTCGGCGAGGGCCACGCGGACCGAGAGCTCGGTGATGTCCGGCAGGAACTCGTGCAGCGGCGGGTCGAGGAGGCGGACCGTGACCGGGAGGCCGTCCATCGCCGAGAACAGCTCCACGAAGTCCTGCTTCTGGAGCGGCAGCAGCGCCTTCAGCGACTCCTCGCGCTCGGCCTCGGTGTCCGCGAGGATCAGCCGCTCGACCAGCTCACGACGGTCGCCGAGGAACATGTGCTCCGTACGGCACAGGCCGATGCCCTGGGCGCCGAAGCGGCGGGCGCGCAGCGCGTCCTCGGCGTTGTCCGCGTTGGCGCGCACCCACAGGCGGCGCTTGCGGTCGGCGAACGCCATGATCCGGTGCACGGCCTCGACCAGTTCGTCGGCGTCGTTGGCGCCCGCGTGCATCCGGCCCTCGAAGTACTCCACGACGGGGGACGGGACCACCGGGACCTCGCCCAGGTAGACCTTGCCGCTCGAGCCGTCGATGGAGATCAGGTCGCCTTCCTCGACGACGTGGCCGCCCGGCACCGTCATCCGGCGGCGCTTGGTGTCGACCTCGAGTTCCTCGGCGCCGCAGACACAGGTCTTGCCCATGCCGCGGGCCACCACGGCCGCGTGCGACGTCTTGCCGCCGCGCGAGGTCAGGATGCCCTCGGCCGCGATCATGCCGTCCAGGTCGTCGGGGTTGGTCTCGCGGCGGACCAGGATGACCTTCTCGCCCGAGCGGGACCACTTGACGGCGGTGTACGAGTCGAAGACCGCCTTGCCGACGGCCGCGCCCGGCGACGCCGCGATGCCCCGGCCGACCTGCTGGACCTTGGCCTCCTCGTCGAAGCGGGGGAACATCAGCTGGGCGAGCTGGGCGCCGGTCACCCGCTGGAGCGCCTCGGCCTCGTCGATCAGGCCCTGGTCGACGAGCTGGGTGGCGATGCGGAAGGCCGCGCCCGCCGTGCGCTTGCCGACGCGCGTCTGGAGCATCCACAGCTGGCCGCGCTCGATGGTGAACTCGATGTCGCAGAGGTCCTTGTAGTGGTTCTCCAGCGTCTCCATGATCTGGATCAGCTGGTCGTAGGACTTCTTGTCGATCGATTCCAGCTCGGCGAGCGGGACGGTGTTGCGGATGCCCGCCACCACGTCCTCGCCCTGGGCGTTCTGGAGGTAGTCGCCGTACACGCCCTGGTGGCCGGAGGCGGGGTCGCGGGTGAACGCCACGCCGGTGCCCGAGTCGGGGCCGAGGTTGCCGAAGACCATCGAACAGACGTTGACGGCGGTGCCCAGGTCGCCCGGGATGCGCTCCTGGCGGCGGTAGAGCTTCGCGCGGTCGGTGTTCCAGGAGTCGAAGACCGCGTGGATGGCGAGGTCCATCTGCTCGCGCGGGTCCTGCGGGAAGTCGCGGCCGGCCTCGGTCTTGACGATCTTCTTGAAGCGGGTGACCAGCTTCTTCAGGTCCGCGGCCTCCAGCTCGGTGTCGACCGTGACCTTCTTGGCCGCCTTCGCGGACTCCAGCGCGTCCTCGAAGAGCTCGCCCTCGACGCCGAGGACGGTCTTGCCGAACATCTGGATCAGGCGGCGGTAGGAGTCCCAGGCGAAGCGGTCGTCGCCGGACTGCTTGGCGAGGCCCTGGACCGACTTGTCGGAGAGGCCGATGTTGAGGACCGTGTCCATCATTCCGGGCATCGAGAACTTGGCGCCGGAGCGGACGGAGACCAGCAGCGGGTCGTCGGCCTGGCCGAGCTTCTTGCCCATGCGCTGCTCCAGCGCGTCGAGGTGCGCACTCACCTCGTCACGCAGTGCCGCCGGCTCGTCGCCGCTGTCGAGGTAGACCCTGCAGGCGTCGGTGGTGATGGTGAAGCCCGGAGGGACCGGAAGGCCCAGGTTGGTCATCTCGGCGAGGTTCGCGCCCTTGCCGCCGAGAAGGTCCTTGAGGTCCTTGTTGCCCTCGGTGAAGTCGTAGACGAACTTCACGCCCTCAACGGTCGCGGCCTGCTCGGCTACCTGGAGATCTTTGTTTTCCGACACGGGTCTCGACTCCTCGAGGACGCGGTGGCTGCCCTGACGGCCAGGAACATACCCAGATCGAAGGCTCCTGGGTACGTCCACTCGCGCGTCATGTGCCCGTAACCAACCGTCCGCCAGCGGATCGAAAGTCAAGGCTTGGCAAGCGCACGGCCGCCGATGTTTTCACTTCTTGAACGCAAGCACCTCCTGACCGCCTCTCACATGCCCCATATTACGCTCAGATGAGCACTGTGCGGCACGATTGATTTCGATCGATGAACGATCAAGGGGTGGCACTGAGTGCCACCCTTTGGAGAAGTGCAGTCGCTCTTGATTCGCTCATCTGAGCACTTCCCCCCTCAGGGGTGGCGAGAATCACGCCGGAATCAGCCTTGCGCGGGCGCCTCGATTTCACGATGCGGACGCGGACGAGGACCCGTCCGGAAGCGGAAACCTGCTCGTCACACGAGCCGTCCCGGGGAGCCGCCGGGATCCCGGGAGTCCCGTCCCCCGAGCGTCCCTCACACTCCGAGCGCCAGCAACCGCTCCTCGGCCCGCTCCGGCGCGTACAGGTGCTCCACGACCAGCGCACCCGCTCCCACCAGGCCCGCCCGCTCCCCCAGTCGCGAGGTCACCACGTCCAGGTGAGCCGTGGAGCGGGGCAGCGCACGCTGATAGAGCAACTCGCGCACACCGGTCAGGAAGGCGGTTCCGGCCAGATCTCCGGCGATCATCAGAACCCCGGGGTTGAGCAGCGTCACGACGGTCGCCAGGACGTCCCCGACCCGGCGGCCGGCCTCACGGGCCAGTGCGGCCGCCTCCGGGTGGCCGGCCGCGAGCAGGTCGCGCACATCCGATCCCGAGGACGCCGGAACACCCGACTCCGCCAGCCTCCGGGCCACGGCGCCACCACTGGCGACCGCCGCGAGACAGCCGTAGGAACCGCAGCGGCACAACGCCTCCGCGCCCACCCGGATGTGCCCGATGTCGCCGGCCCCGCCGTCGATGCCCCGGAAGATCGAGCCGCCGACCACGACCCCCGCACCTATGCCCGTCGATACCTTGACCAGCACGAACGCCGAGCAGTCGGCGTATCCGGTGCGCTGTTCGCCGTACGCCATGAGGTTCGCGTCGTTGTCGACGAGGACGGGGACCGCCACCGCGCCGCCGCCCGCTTCCCCGCCCGGGCCCGCCGTCCGTTCGGTGAAGGCGCGGGACAGGCGGCCCCTTATGTCGTAGCCGTCCCAGCCGGGCATGATCGGCGGCTGGACGACCCGGCCGGTCTCGCTGTCGACCGGGCCGGGCACGGCGAGTCCGATGCCGCACACCTCGTCCGGCCGGTGGCCCGCCTTCTCCAGCAGCTCGGCGAACCAGCCGCCCAGCTCGCCGAGCACCGCGTCCGGCCCGTCCTCGATGACCAGCGTGCCGCCGTGCTCGGCCAGGATCTCCCCGGTCAGCGTGAGTACGGCCGCCCGCGCGTGCCGGGTGTCCAGGTCCGCCGCCAGGACGACGGCGTGGGCGTCGTCGAACTCCAGGGTGATCGAGGGACGGCCGCCCAGCGGGGAGTCGACCGGGCCGCCGGCGCCCTCGCGCAGCCAGCCGGCGCGGAAGAGGCGGTCCAGACGCTGACCGACGGTCGCCCGGGAGAGGCCGGTGGCCTGCTGGAGGGCACCACGTGTCGTCGCCCGTCCCCTGCGTACCAGTTCGAGCAGATCCCCGGAGCTGGCCTGGCCGCGTCCCGTCATGCGCACCCCCTTGTGTTTCTCAAGCCTGCATTACATATTGAGTTTTGCGTGTTAAATAGACGTAACCCTATGGTAGCCACTGCCGAACCGGTCGGCCTTGTCGTCTTCGGGGAGCCCCGAGTGGATCGCACCGCCCAGCTCATCGCCCGCCCGGCGGAGTACGCCGCCGTATACGATCCGACGGCTCCGCCGGGTGCGCCGCGTCTCGGGGCTCCGGCACCCGGGACGTCGCACCTCGCCGCGCTGCACCACCGGGCGGCGAACGTGCTGGCGGGCAACTGGACGGGATCGTCCACGGTCCCCTCACCCTCCCTGTACCCGCACCAGTGGTCCTGGGACTCGGCCTTCATCGCCATCGGCCTGCGGCACGTCTCGCCGCGCCGGGCGCAGACGGAGCTGGAGACGCTGCTGGACGCCCAGTGGGGCGACGGGCGCATCCCGCACATCGTGTTCAACCCCTCCGTGCCGCTCGACGCGTACTTCCCGAGCCCCGACTTCTGGCGCTCCTCGACCGCGGGGCGCGCTGCGGGCGCCCCGCGCACCGTACAGACCTCCGGCATCGTGCAGCCACCGGTGCACGCGCTCGCGGCCTGGCTGGTGCACCTCGCCGACCCCGGGCTCTCACGGGCCAGCGGTTTCCTCACCCGGGTGTACCCCCGGCTGGCCGCCTGGCACCGCTATCTGCTGCACCGGCGCGACCTGGGCGGAGGCGGGCTGGTGTCCGTCGTCCATCCGTGGGAGCAGGGCATGGACAACGCGCCGAGCTGGGACGCGCCGCTCTCCCGGGTCACCCCGGCCCCGGCCCGCTCCTTCCGGCGCGCCGACCTCGACCACGGGGCGCCCGAGGACCGTCCGACGGACCTGGACTACGGGCGCTACGTGCGGCTGGCCACGGAGTACCGGGACGGCGGATACCGCGACGGCGGGGTGTGGGACGACGGCCACGGGGACGGCCACCGGGACGGGCCCGGCGGGGGTGGACATGGCGCGGGTGGGCCCGGCGCGGGGGGCGCGGAGTTCGCCGTCGAGGATCCCGCCTTCAACGCGCTGCTCATCGCCTCCGAACACGCCCTCGCCCGTATCGCGACCGAGCTGGGCGCCACCGGCACGGCCCGGCACGCGCGTGCGGAGCGGCTGACGACGGCGCTCGTCGAGCGGCTGTGGGACCCGACGGAGGGCATGTTCTTCTGCCGCGACCTGCGCGGCGGCGATCCGGATCCGGGCCGGCGCCCGCTCGCCGGCGCCCTCGTCCCGGAGCGTGGCGTCTCCGGTCTCGTCCCCCTTCTCCTGCCCGGCCTGCCCCGCGAGGTGGCCGCCGCCCTCGTCGGCACCCTGCGCGGCCCGCACTTCGGTCTGGGCGCCACCACCCGCCTCGCGCCCAGCTACGACCTGCTCGGCGAGGCCTTCGACCCGCACCGCTACTGGCGCGGCCCGGCCTGGTTCAACACGAGCTGGCTGCTCGAGCGGGGCCTCAGGCTGCACGGCGCCCAGGCCGACGCGGACGCGCTGCGCCGGGCCGTGCTGGACATCGCGGACACCTCCGACTTCGCCGAGTACGTGGACCCGTACACCGGCGAGGCCTGCGGCGCGACCGGCTTCAGCTGGACCGCCGCGCTCACGCTCGACCTGCTGCACGACGACACCACGTCAGGCACGGGTGTCATGGCCGGCCCGGACATCACGGCCGGCACGGGGATCACGGCTCTCAAGGGAGGGGACCGGGGATGACGGACCGGCATCATCTGCTCGTGTACGGCGGGACGTTCGCCGCCGTGGGCGACCGCGGGGACATCAGCGGCGTACGGGGTTCAGGGGTGGCCGACGGGTCCCCCGAGGGATTGTTCGTCCGGGACGCCCGGCACCTCAGCCGCTGGCAGCTGACGGTCGACGGCGCCGTGCCGGAGGTGCTCTCGCCGGTCGCGGACGGGGACACCACGCGCTGCGTGCTCGTCCCGCGCGGCGGCCGCAACGAGCCGCCGTCCTGCACGCTCTTCCGCGAACAGGCCGTCGGTGACAGCTCGTTCGTGGAGACGCTGCGGGTCGTCAGCAACCGCCCGGTGCCGACGACGGTCCGCCTCGCGGTCACCGCCGACGCCGACTTCACCGACCAGTTCGAACTGCGCTCCGACCACCGTACGTACGCGAAGACCGGCGTCGTACGCCGACGCCAGATCCTCGACGACGGCGTGGAGTTCACCTACCGGCGCGGCGAGTGGAAGTCCTGTACGACGGTGACGGCCGAACCCGTGCCGGACGGCGTCGAGGAGACCGGCACCGGCGCCCGGCGGCTGGTGTGGAAGCTGGAACTCGAGCCGCACGGCTCCGCCGAGCTGACCCTGCGGGTGATGGCCCGGCCGCACGGTGAGAAGCGGACTCTGCGGGTGCCCCGCTCACCGGCCTCGGTCACCGGGCAACTCCTCGTGCAGGAGGGCGAGTTCGTGGCGGGCGTGGCCTTCCCGACCGGCTGGCCCGAGCTGGCCGCGGCCTGTGCGCGCGGTCTCGCGGACCTGGCCGCGCTCCAGGTCCAGGCGACCGGCCCGGACGGCGAGGAACTGCGCGTCCCGGCGGCGGGCGCCCCCTGGTTCCTGACCCTGCTGGGCCGTGACGCCCTGCTCACCTCGCTCTTCGCCCTCCCCTACCGCTCCCGCCCGGCCGCCGCCACGCTGCTCGCGCTCGCCGCGGCCCAGGCCACCGAGACCGGCCCGCGGACGGTGTCCCAGCCCGGCAAGATCGTGCACGAGGTGCGGCACGGCGAGCTCGCCCACTTCGGGCAGGTCCCGTACGGCCGCTACTACGGCTCGGTGGACGCGACCCCGCTGTTCCTCGTCCTCCTCGGCGCGTATGTCGAGCAGACCCGTGACCTGGCGCTGGCCCGCCGGCTGGAGCCGCACGCCCGCGCGGCGATCGGCTGGATGCTGGACCACGGCGGGCTCACCTCCCGCGGCTACCTGGTGTACCGGGCCGACCAGGGCGGTCTGGCCAACCAGAACTGGAAGGACTCCCCCGGCGCCATCTGCTCCGCGGACGGCACCCGGGCGACCGGAGCGGTGCTGGCGGCGGGGGCCCAGGGCTACGCGTACGACGCGCTGCGCCGCACCGCGTGGGTGGCGCGCACGGTGTGGGAGGACGAGAAGTACGCGGCCCTGCTGGAGCAGGCGGCCGCCGACCTGCGGGACCGGTTCCAGCGGGACTTCTGGATGCGGGAGCGTTCGTTCCCGGCGCTCGCCCTGGACGGCGAGGGCCGCCAGGTCGACGCGCTCGCCTCGGACGCCGGGCATCTGCTCTGGTCGGGTCTGCTGGACAAGGAGTACGGGGAGGTCGTCGGCCGACGGCTGCTCGAACCGGACTTCTTCTCCGGCTGGGGCGTGCGCACCCTGGCGTCCGGGCAGCCGGCGTACCACCCACTGTCCTACCACCGCGGTTCGGTCTGGCCGCACGACAACGCGCTGATCACGCTGGGACTCGCCCGCTACGGCCTGCACGACGAGGCCCGTACGGTCGCCCACGCGCTGGTCGACGCGGCGACCGCGACCGGGCACCGCCTCCCCGAGGTCCTCGCGGGCTACGGCCGCGACACCCATGCGGAGCCGGTACCGTACCCGCACGCGTGTGTACGGGAGTCCCGTTCTGCGGCGGCCCCGTTGGCGCTGCTCACGGCGGTCGGGGGCGCGTAACCTCCCCCGGTCCGGCCCCGGTCCGGCTGCTTGGCGTGCCGTTTGCGCGGTGTTTGCCGAGCGCTGGCCGAGGGGGGCTGAACGCGGGCCGAAGGCAGACCGTACGAGACTGTGGCGGATCCGGCCCCCTGCCGGATCCCCCGAACCGCCGGGCTTCGTACGGAAGGACCCTCGGGTGCCTGTCACCACTCACTCATCCCAGCTGCCCACACCGCAGGACCCCGAGGACGACACCCCGACCCCCACGACGGCCCGACCGGAGCCTCCCTCACCGGAAACCCCGTCGGCGGAGACCGCGACGCCAGAAACCCCGGCCGCCGAGCCTCAGTCGGCAGAGACCCCGTCGGCCGAGGTCCCGGCCGCCGAGCCCCAGTCGGCCGAGCCTCAGTCGGCGGAGGCCCCGTCGGCAGAGGCCCCGTCGGCAGAGGCCCCGTCGGCAGAGGCCCCGTCGGCAGAGGCCCCGTCGGCAGAGGCCCCGTCGGCAGAGGCCCCGTCGGCGGAGGCCCCGTCGGCGGAGAGCTCTTCGGCTGAAAGCCCCGCTGCCCAGGCCTCGTCGGCTGCGAGCCCGTCGACGAAGACCCCGGCCTCCGAGGGCGAGCCCGATGAGCGCAGCGAGCCCGATGACTCCGGTGAGCTCAACGAGCCCGCCGAGACCGTTGAGCGCAGCGAGCCCGATGACTCCGGTGAGCTCAACGAGCCCGCCAAGTCCGGTGAGCCCAGCGAGGCCGGTGAGGCCGACGCCTCCGGTGAAGCCGGTGCCGCCGACGCGCCCAGCACGGCCGGTGAATCCGGTGAGGCCGGCGAATCCGGTGCGGCCGCCGCGTTCAGGCCTCGGGGTTTCCGGGCGCGGGTCTCGTACTGGCGGGGCTGGCGGGGGCGGTACCCGCGGGCCGCTCGGGTGGTGTGGTGGGCGGCGACGGTCGCTTCCCTGCTGCTCGTGTTCGGGGCGCTGTCGCTGCCGAATCGTCTCTTCGCGCTGCACGTGAGCCGGTTCGTGCGGCTGCCGGGTGAGGCGATCATCGGCGCGGCCGTGCTGCTGGCGCTGCCGCGCCGGCCCCGGGTGGTGCTCGCGGCACTGGCCGGTTCGGCTCTCGGCGCGCTGACCATCCTGAACGTGCTCGACATGCAGTTCGTGGAGTACCTGGGCCGCCCCTTCGACCTGGTGCTGGACTGGATCCTGCTGGACGACGCGCAGTCCTACGTCGCGGACTCGATGGGCGGGACCGTCGCGCTGGCCGCGACGATCGGGCTGATCATCCTCGTCGTACTGATCATGGCCGTCATGGCGCTGGCGACGGTCCGGCTGAGCGGCATCCTGGTGCGCGACACCCGGCGGGCGACCCGGGGCACGCTGATCGCGGGCACCGTCTGGATCACCTGCTCCGTCCTCGGTGTCCAGTACGCCGCGCTGCCGGTCGCCTCCGACCAGGTGGTGAACACGCTCGTCTCCGAGGCCAGGCGGGTGCGGGCGACCATCCAGGACGAGGCGACGTTCGGGAAGGTGGCCCGCAGCGACACGTTCGGGGCGACCCCGGCCGCCCAGCTCGTGCCGGACCTGCGCGGCAAGGACGTGATCTTCGCCTTCATCGAGAGCTACGGCCGCAGCGCCATCGAGGATCCGGGCATGGCGCCGGGCGTCGACGAGACCCTGGACACCAGCACCGCGGCCCTGACGAAGGCCGGTTTCAGCGCGAAGAGCGGCTGGCTGACCTCGGCGACGTACGGCGGCAGCAGCTGGCTCGGCCACTCCACCACCCTGTCGGGCCTGTGGGTCGACACCCAGCAGCGCTACCGCACGGTGATGGCCAGCGACCACCTGTCCCTGACCAAGGTGTTCCAGAAGACCGGCGCCTGGGACACGGTCGGCATCATGCCGGGCGTGCAGAAGGGCTGGCCGGAGCAGAAGTTCTACGGCCTGGACAAGGTCTACAACGCCTTCCAGATGGGCTACCAGGGGCCGAAGTTCAGCTGGTCGACCATGCCCGACCAGTACGCCCTGGAGGCGTTCCAGCGGCTGGAGCACGGCCGCACCGACCGCGACAAGCCGCTCATGTCGGAGATCATCCTGACCTCCAGCCACCAGCCCTGGGCGCCGATACCGAAGATGGTCGACTGGGACGAGCTCGGTGACGGCTCGGTGTTCGAGGACATCCAGGCGGCCGGCGAGAAGGCGTCCGACGTCATCGCCGACTCGGCCAAGTCCAAGGAGGAGTACGGCAAGTCCATCCAGTACTCGGTGACCGCCCTCACCCAGTGGCTGGAGCGCTACGGCACCGACGACACGGTTCTGGTGTTCCTCGGCGACCACCAGCCCATCAGCCGGGTCAGCGGCAACAACGCCAGCCGGGACGTGCCGGTCTCGATCGTCGCCAAGGACCCGAAGGTGCTCGACAAAATCGCCGCCTGGAACTGGACGGACGGTCTGAAGCCGGCCCACGACGCCCCGGTGTGGAAGATGAGTTCGTTCCGCGACAAGTTCCTGAAGGCGTACGGCTCGACCCCGCACCTGTCGACCGGCTGAGCGCCCGGCGGCGCGTCAGCCGCCGGAGGTGTCCAGTTCCGCGTCCTCGCTGATGCCCGCGCAGTCGTACGGGTCCTTCAGCCAGCCGTCCGGCAGCACGACCCTGTTGTTGCCGGAGGTGCGGCCACGGGGGCCGTCGGCGCCGGTGGGCCAGGGCTGGTCGAGGTCCAGCTCGTCCAGACCGGCGCGGAGTTCGGCGAGGGACGAGGTGATGGCCAGCCGCTTGCGCATGTCGGAGCCGACCGCGAAGCCCTTGAGGTACCAGGCGACGTGCTTGCGGAAGTCGATGACCCCGCGCGGCTCGTCGCCGATCCACTCGCCGAGCAGGGTGGCGTGCCGGACCATCACGTCGGCGACCTCGCGCAGGGACGGCCGCGCGACGGCTTCGGCGCGGCCCTCGAAGGCGGCCACGAGGTCGGCGAACAGCCACGGCCGGCCGAGGCAGCCGCGTCCGACGACCACGCCGTCGCAGCCGGTCTCGCGCACCATGCGCAGCGCGTCCTCGGCCGACCAGATGTCGCCGTTGCCGAGGACGGGGATCTCCGGGACGTGTTCCTTCAGGCAGGCGATCGCCTCCCAGTCGGCGGTGCCGCCGTAGTGCTGGGCGGCGGTGCGTCCGTGCAGCGCGATCGCGGTGACGCCCTCCTCGACGGCGATCCGGCCGGCGTCGAGGTAGGTGATGTGGTCGTCGTCGATGCCCTTGCGCATCTTCATCGTCACCGGGAGGTCGCCGGCCCCGCTCACCGCCTCCCGCAGGATCGCCCGCAGCAGGTGGCGCTTGTAGGGGAGCGCGGAGCCGCCGCCCTTGCGGGTCACCTTGGGGACCGGGCAGCCGAAGTTCAGGTCGATGTGGTCGGCGAGGCCCTCCTCCGCGATCATGCGGACGGCCTTGCCGACGGTGGCCGGGTCGACGCCGTACAGCTGGATCGAGCGCGGCTTCTCGGTCGCGTCGAAGTGGATCAGCTGCATGGTCTTCTCGTTGCGCTCGACCAGCGCCCTGGTCGTGATCATCTCGCTCACGAACAGGCCCTTGCCGCCGCTGAACTCCCGGCACAGGGTGCGGAAGGGAGCGTTGGTGATCCCGGCCATGGGGGCCAGGACGACCGGCGGGGTGACGGCGTGCGGGCCGATCCGGAGGGTCGTGTTCTGCGTGGGCGCGGTCGTGGGCATCCACCCATTGTCACGCATCGGACGGCGTGCCCTGCCGCATATTTCCCTGCCCGGCCGACAGATCATGTAGTAACCATTAGTTAGGCGCACTATTGATATCGGCGTACGATGGAGCGCATGCCCGAGCTCAGCTCCCGGCGACGTCTCCTGGTCCTCGCGATCTGCTGCATGAGTCTGCTGATCGTGAGTCTCGACGTCACCGTCCTCAATGTCGCCCTGCCCGCGATGCAGCGCGATCTGCACGCCTCCACCGCCGGCCTCCAGTGGACGATCGACGCGTACACGCTCGTGCTCGCCGTGCTGCTGATGCTCGCGGGATCGACCGCCGACCGGATCGGCCGCAAGAAGGTCTTCATGGCCGGGCTGGTCGTCTTCACGATCGGCTCGCTGCTGTGCTCGCTCGCCCCGAACCTGGAGCTGCTGATCGCGGCCCGGATGATGCAGGCGGTCGGCGGCTCGATGCTGAACCCGGTCGCCATGTCGATCATCACCAACACGTTCACCGACCCCCGCGAGCGGGCCCGCGCGATCGGGGTCTGGGGCGCGGTCGTGGGCATCTCGATGGCCGCGGGCCCGCTGCTGGGCGGGCTCCTGGTGGAGTCCGTCGGCTGGCGGTCGATCTTCTGGCTCAACCTGCCGATCGGCCTGGTCGCCCTGCTGGCGACCCTGCGCTACGTCCCCGAGTCCCGCGCGCCCAAGCCCCGCCGGCCCGACCCGGTCGGCCAGCTGCTGGTCATCGCCCTGTTCGGCCCCCTCACCTACGCGATCATCGAGGCGCCGGAGGCGGGCGCCTCCACCAGCCTCCCCTTCGCGGCGGTGGCGCTGGCCGCGTTGATCGGCCTGCTCCGGTACGAGCCCCGGCGCGATGAACCCCTCGTCGACCTGCGCTTCTTCCGGTCGGTCCCGTTCAGCGGGGCGACCGTGGTCGCGGTCGGCGCGTTCGCCGCGCTGGGCGGGTTCCTCTTCCTGTCCACGCTGTACCTCCAGAACGTACGGGGTCTCGACGCCCTGCACGCCGGGCTGTGGATGCTGCCCATGGCCGTGCCGATGTTCCTGTGCGCCCCGCTGTCCGGACGGCTGGTCGGCAGCCGGGGACCGCGGCTGCCGCTGCTGATCTCGGGCGCCGCGATCACGACGAGCGGGCTGCTGTTCGCCGTCTTCGAGGCGGAGACGTCCGACGCGACCCTGTTCCTCGGGTACGTGCTGTTCGGGGTGGGCTTCGGGTTCGTGAACGCGCCGATCACGAACACGGCGGTGTCGGGCATGCCCCGCGGTCAGGCGGGGGTCGCGGCCGCGGTCGCCTCCACCAGCCGTCAGCTGGGCCAGACGCTGGGCGTCGCGGTGATCGGCGCGGTCCTGGCGGCGGGCGTGAGCCCCTCGGCGTACCGCGACACGTTCGTCTCCGCGGCCCTTCCCGGCTGGTGGATCCTCACCGGCTGCGGTGTCGTCGTCCTCGTCCTGGGCGCCGTGACCACCGGACCCTGGGCCCGGCGGACGGCGGAGCGGACCGCTCGGCGGCTGGAGTCGCCGGAGGTCCGGGAGGCGGCGAGCCTCAGCGCCTGACCCCGATCCCGACGGCCTCGGCGCTCTTGGCGCTCTTGGCGGTCCCTGCCGTCTCGGCGGTCTCGGCGGTCTCGGCGGTCCCTGCCGTCTCGGCGGTCTCGGCGGTCTCGGCGGTCTCCGCAGTCTCGGCGGAGGCCGCCCGCGCGAACGCGTACAGCTTCTCCAGCCGCTCCCGCGTCGCCTCGTCCGCCGGGGCGTACGTCACCAGGCGGGCCCCGAGCTCCGGGCTGAGCCAGAGGTCGGTGTGGGTGAGGTCGAGGAGACCGACCTGCGGGTTGCGGAACTGCTTGGTCTTGCTGCGGGTCGCGATGACCTCGTAGCGCTCCCAGTTCTCGCGGAACTCCGGGGACTCCGACTGGAGCCGCTTGACCAGCATCTTCCAGGCGGGCTCGGTGAGGTGGCCGGCCATGGAGGCGCGGAGCTTCGCGGCCATCAGGCGCATGGTCTCGTCGAGGTGGACGATCGACTCGCGCCACTGCGGGTGGGTGTGGACGAGGACCATGCAGTTGCGGTCCTCGGGCGGGATCGCGTCGAGGTCGCAGAGCAGATGGGCGTAGGTGCGGTTGTAGGCCAGGATGTCGTAGCGGCTGTTCTGGACGCAGGCGGGCAGCGGGTCGAGCTGGTCGAGGACCTCGCGTACGGCGTCGGTGACGCCGGTGCAGGACGAGGCGGGGGTCGGGTCGGTCGCGGCGGCCAGCTGGAAGAGGTGCGCCCGTTCGCTCGGGTCGAGCAGCAGGGTGCGGGCGAGGGCGTCGAGGACCTGGACCGAGACCTGGATGTCCCTGGACTGTTCGAGCCAGGTGTACCAGGTGACGCCCACCGCCGAGAGATGGGCGACCTCCTCGCGGCGCAGTCCCGGCGTACGGCGGCGTGCCCCGCGCGGGAGACCCACCTGCTCGGGCGTGATCCGCTCACGCCGGCTGCGCAGGAAGGCGGCCAGCTCGTGGCGCCGGATCTCCGAGCCTCCGGCTCCGGGCGACTCACGGGCCCTCTGGACCTCGCGGGCCTTCTGGGCCGCACGAACTTCCTCGGCCGCACGGGCCTCCTGGGCCTCACGAGTCCCCTGAGCCTGGCGCATCGCCCGGGCCTCGCGCGCGCGTGTTTCCTGGGCCATCGTCGTCATGCCTCCAGCGTGCCGCCGCCCGGACCCTGTTGCCAGGTACTCCTTCTACCAGGATAAGAAGAATCTGGTACCCGTCTGGGCGACGGCGCAGGCTCGGGGGCGTGACTGAAACCATCACCACCCCAGCCGCCGCACGGACGGTCGCGGCACCCCGCGCGCTCGGCTCGCTCGGGCTGTTCACCGTGCTGCTCGGCGCGGCACTTCCGCTGATCGACTTCTTCATCGTCAACGTCGCCCTGCCCACCATGGGCCGGGATCTCGCCGCGAGCGAGTCCGTCCTCGAACTCGTCGTCTCCGGGTACGGGCTCGCGTACGCCGTACTGCTCGTGCTGGGCGGCCGGCTCGGCGACCTGTTCGGCCGGCGCCGGCTCTTCCTGGGCGGCATGGCCGTCTTCGGCCTGACCTCACTCGCCTGTGGACTCGCGCCCGACGCCTGGTCGCTGGTCGCGGCGCGGGTCGCGCAGGGCGCGTCGGCCGCCGCGATGGTCCCGCAGGTGCTGGCCACCATCCAGTCGTCGACCGAGGGGCCGCGTCGCGCCAAGGCGATGAGCCTGTACGGCGCGACCGCGGGGCTGTCCATGGTCGCGGGCCAGATCCTGGGCGGCGTACTGGTCGCCGCGGACCTCGCCGGCAGCGGCTGGCGGTCCGTGTTCCTCGTGAACGTCCCCGTCGTGGTCGTCGGGCTCGTCCTCGCCGTCCGTACCGTCCCGGAGACGCGCTCACCGCGCCCCGAGCCCGTGGACGTACCCGGCACCGTGCTGCTCGCCGCCGCCCTGCTGACGCTGCTCGCCCCGCTCACCGAGGGCCGGGCGGCGGGCTGGCCGCTGTGGACGTGGCTGTCGCTGGCCGCGTTCCCGCTGGTCACGGGCGCGTTCCTCGCAGTGGAGCGGCGGGCCGACCGGCAGGGCCGTACCCCGCTGGTGCCGCCGAGCCTGTTCGCGCTCACTCCGCTGCGGCGCGGCCTCACGCTCATGGTGCCGTTCTCGATCGGCTTCAGCGGGTTCATGTTCGTCATCGCCGTGGCGCTCCAGAGCGGGGCGGGACTGGGTCCGGTGCGGGCCGGACTCGCGCTCGCGCCGATGGCCCTGGCGTTCTTCCTGAGCTCGCTGGCCGGGCCGCGGCTGGTGGCGCGGTTCGGGGCCCGGGTCGTCACGGCGGGCTCGGCGGTCCAGGCCGTGGGCGTCGTCCTCATCCTGCTGGCGGTGCGCGCCGACTGGCCGGACGTGGGCTTCGTCGCGCTGCTGCCGGGCGCCGCGGTCGCCGGTGCGGGGCAGGCGCTCCAACTGCCCGTCGTCATGCGGATCGTGATGTCCGAGGTGCCGCCGGCCCGCGCGGGCGTCGGCAGCGGGGTGATGGTGACCACCCAACAGGCCGCGCTGGCCCTGGGCGTGGCCACCCTCGGCACCCTGTTCCTCTCCCTGGTCCCCGGGATGGGCATGCGGGACGCCCTGGTCACCACGCTGGCCGTGCAGTTGGGCGGGGTCGTCCTGACGGGGCTGCTGAGCCTGCGGCTGCCGCGCAAGGTCGGCTGACTCCGGCGCCGCGGACCGGGCTCGGGAACGGCTCGGTCAACTCGACGGGCCGAAACCCCTGTTGATGTTGGTATTGCTGCACACTCCTTGCTGGCCGAGATTTCGGGAGGCGTGGTGCTGGAGATCAACACGAGCAAGGTGAGCCGCTGGGACCAGCACGGACGGGAGCATGTCGTGAGAGTGCGGCGCGCGGGAGTGCAGCGCACGATCAGCTGCGACACGTGCGGCTGGCACCAGAGGGCGCAGTTCCTGCCCTGGCTGAAGGCCGAGGAGCACCTCACCGAGGCGCATCAGGCGACGGTGGATCCCTCGGAGGGCCGCGAGCCCCGCTGACGCCCGGCCGCCCGGCCGCCCGGCCGCCCGGCCGCCCCGGCTGCCCCGGCGCCCCGGGAGTCGCCGATGCGCCGATGCGCCGATGCGCCGATGCGCCGATGCGCCGACCAGGATGGAGCCGACGTCGGTGCCCGACACGAGCGGGTGCGGAATCCGGCCCGTCAGGCGCGGTCCGGTGCTGGCTCCGGCCCCCGCTCCAGCCCCGGCTCCGGCTCCGGCCCGGAGAGGCGCGCTGCCGCGCGGCGGGGCAGCAGCAGCGGGGTGGCCAGCAGGAGTACGCCGGCCAGGCCGATGGCCGTACGCGGGCCGAGCAGGCTGCCCAGCACGCCCCAGACGGCCGTCAGGAGCGCGGTCGACGCCTTGGTCGTCACCGCCCAGGCGGACAGGGTGCGGGTGACCCGGTCGGTCGCGGTGCGCTCCAGGCGGTAGGTGGCCTGGACGGGGTTGAAGACCCCGCAGCAGAAGATGAGCCCGAGTTCGACGCCCACCACCAGCAGCAGCCCGCCGGTGCCCGGCCCGAGGAAGGCCAGGCCGACGGGCCAGACCGCGCGCAGCGCCCCCGACCCGACCAGGACCCGGCGCTGCCCGAACCGGGTGACGAGCGGTCGGGCCAGCCGCGAACCGAGCAGCCCGCCGATCGCGGGCGCGGCGAAGGCGAGACCGTACTGCCAGGGCGCGAACCCGAGCCGGCCGAGCATCAGGACGGCCAGCAGCGGCTGGGCGGCCATCACCAGGCCGTTGAACAAGGCCGTGTTGAGGAACAGGGGACGCAGCGTCGCGTCGGCGAGGATGTACCGCCAGCCGTCGAGCAGGTCCCCGGCCCGCATGCGCGCGGTCTCCCGGGGCTCGGGCCGCTGCTCCTGTCCGCCCATCGCACGCAGGCCCAGGGCCGAGAGCAGGTAGCTGACCGCGTCGGCCACCACCGTCGCCACCGGGCCGAGGAGCCCGATCATCGCGCCCCCCAGCGGCGGTCCGACGATCGTGGTCGTCCAGGCCGTGGACTCGAACCGGGCGCTCGCGACGAGCAGGTCCTCGGCCGGCAGCAGGTTCTTCAGGTACGCGCCGGAGGCGGCGCGGAAGGTGATGTCGGCCGCCGCGACGACGATCGAGACCAGCAGGAGCTGGAGGAAGGTGAGGACGCCGAGCGCGAACGCGGCGGGGATCGTCAGCAGCGCCGCGCACCGCACCAGGTCCATCGCGATCAGCACCGGCCGTTTGCGGCGGAACTCCACCCACGGGCCGAGCGGCACCGCCACGACCGCGCCCACCGCGGCCCCCACGGAGGAGAGCGCGGCGACCTCGGCCGGTCCGGCGTGCAGGACCTGGACGGCGATCAGCGGGAACGCGCCGAAGGCGAGCCAGGTGCCGAGCGCGCTGGTCCCGTACGCCCCCCAGAGCCACCCGAAGCGCCGCCCCGGCCGAGGCCCGGGCAGCCGCCCCTTCCACTGTCCCCGCCGGTGCCCGCTCCGCATGCCCGCCCGCCCCTCGCCGCTCATCCGCACAACCGATCCGCGTTCGGAAGCATCAAAGCGAGCACCGCACCCAGGGATCAAACAACCGCGGGACCGCCGGTCCACAACCGATGGTTGTATCCATAGGGTGGGGACATGGACCTCGACACCGTCCGGACCTTCGTCGCCGCCGCCGACGCGGGGCGGTTCCAGGAAGCCGCCGCCGAGCTGGCGGTCACCCAGCAGGCCGTCTCCAAGCGCATCGCGGCGCTGGAGCGCGACCTCGGGGTGCGGCTGTTCACCCGCACCCCGCGTGGCGCCGAACTCACCATCGACGGGCAGGCGTTCCTGCCCCACGCACGCGAACTGCTGCGCGTCGGCGAGCGCGCGGTCGTGTCCGTGCGTACCGGCCGGCGTCCGCTGCGCGTCGACGTGATCGCCTCACGCGGCGCGGCAACGGGCCTGATGCGCGGCTTCCACCGCGTCCATCCCGAGATCGATCTCGACGTGGTGATGCTGCTCGAGATCGAGACGGCCGTCGCCGCCCTCCGGTCCGGTGCGATCGACGCGTCCTTCCGCGCCGTCGCCGCGCCCGGCCGGCCCCTGCCCGAGGACATCGAGTCCGTCCGGGTGCTCGACGAGCCGCTCCAGCTCCTCACCGGCTCCGCCCACGCGCTCGCGGGCGCCCGGTCGGTGCCCCTCGCCCAGCTCGCCGGGCACCGGATCTGGATGCCCGGCCTCACCCCCGGAACCGAGTGGACCGCCTACTACGACGACCTCGTCGCCGAGTTCGGCCTCACCATCGAGGCGACCGGCCCCAACTTCGGCTCCGACGCCCTCCTCGACACCATCGCCGACACCCCGGCCCTGGCCACCTTCATGGGCGGGCGGACCCGTCTCGTCTGGCCCGCGGGCCACGGCCTGCGCCTCATCCCGGTGACCGACCCCACACCCGTCTACCCGCACTCGCTGCTCTGGCGCCGCGACAACCCCCACCCGGCGCTGGCCACCCTCCGCGCCCACCTCGACGCCACGGCCGCCGGCCACGACGCGCCCGGGACCTGGGCGCCGGGCTGGGTGATTCCGCGTTGAGCGTCGGTCAGTGCGAGTGGGGCGCCCGGTCGCCGCGGGCGTCGAGGTCGCCGACCAGGCCCCGCAGCACCGGCCCGTACTCGGGGTGGGCGAGGGCGTGGGCCAGCTGGGCGACGAGGTAGTCGGCCGGGTTGCCGGTGTCGTACCAGCGGCCCTGGATGACCTGGCCGTACACCGCGCGGCCGCGGGCGTAGGCGTTGATCGCGTCGGTCAGGTAGATCTCACCGGTCCGGTGCTCGTACCAGCGGCGGGTCTGCTCGCGCAGTTCGTCGATGATGCCGGGGGTGACGACATAGCCGCCGATGGCCGCGTACGACGACGGCGCCTGTGCGGGGTCGGGTTTCTCGACGAGGCCGGTGATGCGCAGGGTCCCCTCGCCGAGGTCCTCCTTGACGACGGGCACGCCGTAGCGCTGTGAGTCGGCGGGGTCCATCGGCAGCAGCGCCAGCACCGGGCAGCCGGTCTGCTCGTAGGCGCGGATCAGCTGCTGGGCGCGGGGGGTCTCGGCGACGAAGACGTCGTCGGGCCACAGGACCAGGACCGGCTCGTCGCCGAAGGAACGGGCGGCGTTCAGCACCGGGGTGCCGTTGCCGTACGGACCGCGCTGGTCCAGATAGGTGATGTGACCCCTGCGGGCCAGCTCGGCCACCTCCTCGACCGCGTCCGCGTAAGCGGTCTTGCCGTCGGCGCGGAGCTGCTCGACGAGGGCCGGGTTGGGGCGGAAGTGGTCCTGGATCAGGCTCTTGCCGCCGGAGACGACGATGGTGATGTCGGTGATGCCCGAGTCCACCAGCTCGCGCACGGTGTGCTCGATCACCGGCTTGTCGCCGACCGGGAGCATCTCCTTCGGGATCGCCTTCGTGAGGGGCAGCAGCCGGGAGCCCAGCCCGGCGGCGGGGATCACGGCCCGTCGGATCGTCGGGGCCATCAGACCGTCCCCCGCAGCCCGCGCAGCAGCAGGTCCACCAGCGCCGTGAAGTCCTCCTGGGCCCCGGGCCGCTCCCACACCCGGTGGTAGCCGGGGTCGTGGAAGCGGCCGGTGGCCTGGAAGACGGCGCCGGCGGCGGTTCCCGGGTCGGGGACGGTGAAGTCGCCGGACGCGACTCCCGCCTCGATGATCCGGGTCAGCTGGCCGGTCAGGTCGGCGAGGTGCTCGCCGACCACCTGGCCGGTCTCCCCGGTCAGCACCATGTAGGTGGCGAACAGCTCGGGGTCGTCGCCGGCCTTGCGCCGCTTGGCCTCGAAGAGCGCCGCGAGCCAGTCGCGCAGCCGGGTCTGCGGGGCGCGGGTCTCGTCGTCGGTGATGCCGGCGAGGGTCTCGGACGTACGGTCCAACCACCGTTTCGTGACCGCCTCGCGCAGCGCCGCCTTCGTCCGGAAGTGCCGGTAGACGCTGCCGTGACTGACCCCGAGCGCGCGGGCCACGTCGACCACGGTGGCCTTGGCCGGGCCGTGGCGGCGCAGCACCTCCTCGGTCGCCTCGAGGATGCGCTCGGCGGTCAGGGTCTCGGTGGTCGGTGACATGCTCAGACCGTACCCGGAGGGCGGGTCAGCGCTCGCTGTCGAGGTGGGCCATCGCGGCGGCGGAGTAGCGGTCACCCGCGGCCGCGTCGGCCGGGACGGCGCCCTCGATCGCGGCGAGGTCGGCGGCCTCCAGGACGACGTCCAGCGCGCCCAGCGACTCCGCCAGCCGCTCCCTGGTGCGGGCGCCGATCAGCGGCACGATGTCCTCGCCCTGGGCCAGCACCCAGGCGATGGCGATCTGCGCGACGGAGACGCCCTTCTGCTCGGCGATCTTCCGCAGGGCCTCCACCAAGTCCAGGTTGTGCTGAAGGTTGTCGCCCTGGAAGCGGGGCGAGTAGAGCCGGAAGTCGTTCGCGGCGAGCTTGCGGTCGGCGGTGAAGTGCCCGGAGATCAGCCCGCGCGACAGCACGCCGTACGCCGTGATGGAGATCCCCAGCTCACGGGTGACCGGCAGGATCGACTTCTCGATGCCTCGCGAGATCAGCGCGTACTCGATCTGGAGGTCGGCGATCGGCGCGGTGGCGGCGGCCCTGCGGATGGTCTCGGCGCCGACCTCACTGAGGCCGATGTGCCGGACGTACCCCTTCTCGACCAGCTCGGCGATCGCGCCGACCGTCTCCTCGATCGGTACGTCGGGGTCGAGCCGGGCGATGCGGTAGACGTCGATGTGGTCGACGCCCAGGCGCTGGAGGGAGTAGGCGGCGAAGTTCTTCACGGCACCCGGACGGCCGTCGTAGCCGCTCCAGCCGCCGTCCGGGTCGCGCAGGGCGCCGAACTTCACGCTGACCTGCGCCTGTTCGCGGCGGGCGGCGGGCGCGGTGCGCAGGGCTTCGCCGATCAGCAGTTCGTTGTGGCCCATGCCGTAGAAGTCGCCGGTGTCCAGCAGCGTCACGCCGGCTTCGAGGGCGGCGTGGATCGTCGCGATCCCCTCGGTCCGGTCCGCGTCGCCGTACAGCGCGGACATGCCCATACAGCCGAGGCCGAGGGCGGAGACCTGGGGACCGGTGGTACCGAGGGAACGGGTTCGCATCGTCATGCCCACCACCCTGACATGACAGCTGACAGATTTCAACATCTGTCAGCTGTCATCTGCCATCCGTCATCTGCTGTCTGTCATCCGGTGTCTGTCATCCGGTATCTGTCCGGTCGACGGGACGGGAGGTCCGAGGACAATGAGAGATGTCGGTGCGCAGTCACCTCGGCGGCGCCTGCCGCCGGCCGAGCGGCCCTTCGCGCCGCCATGGAGGCTGCCATGAGCATCCGCATCGCCACCTTCAACATGGAGAACCTCTTCCGCCGGCCCACGGCGTTCCGCCTCGCGGACCCGGCCAAGCGCAAGGAGATTCTCGACGACTTCGTCGCGCTGACCGCTCTCCTCGATCTTCAGACGTACGGGGACACGGACAAGACGAAGATCGAACGGATCATCAAGAAGCACCGGGCGTACGAGGCCGACCCGAAGGACCCGCCGCCGATCTTCATCAACCAGTCACGACCGGTCAAGGAATCCAGGCTGTTCAGCAGGTCAGGATCGGGAAAGGACACCGTCATCAAGGTCACGGCCGCGGGCCGTGCCTCGTGGTCCGGCTGGGCCGAACTGGGCCAGGACGACCTTGACCTGGACGTTGTGCGCAACACCGGCCGAGTGGTCTCGGAGGTCGACGCCGACATCCTGCTCACGGTGGAGGTCGAGAACCGACTCGCTCTGGAGCGCTTCAACACACAGGTGCTGGCCGGAGCTCTCGACCGGCGGCCGTACCCCTACGCCCTGCTGATCGACGGCAACGATCCCCGGGGCATCGACATAGGGATCTTCAGCCGGTACCCGATCACGTCCATCCGGACCCACCTCTTCGAAACCAACCCGGACCGTCCCAGCCACCGCCTCTTCAGCCGCGACTGCCCCGAGTTCGAGATCCAGCTCAACGGGACACCCCTGGTGATCCTCGGCAACCACCTCAAGAGCAAGTCCCAGGACGACCCGGAGCTGCGGCTGGCCCAGGCGAAGCGGGTCGCGGAGATCTACCGCGCCGCGCTGGAGCGCACCCCGCACGTCATCGTCGCCGGGGACCTCAACGACCACCCGACCAGCGACGCGGCCGCGGCACTGGAGGGCACCGGGCTGCGGGACGTGATGAGCCACCGCTCGTATCGCGGGCTGCCCGGCACGTTCGGGGAATGCAAGAACGAGCGGGACAAGTTCGACTACCTACTGCTGTCGCCGGAGGTATGGCAGGAAGTGCAGCAGGTCGGCCTCGAAACCCGTGGCATCTTCGCGGACGGCATCAAGCCCTTCGACACCGTGACCTCGGAAGCCAACGCCGCCTCCGACCACGCGGCGCTCTACATGGACGTCGACCTGTAGGCCCCGACGAAGCGGCCCCAGGCCTCCGCGCCGAACACCAACACCCCTCGGGCGGGGTCTTTACTGTCCCGGACCGGGACGAGGGAGGGGTGGTGGTCGGCGACTTCGAGGCAGTTGCCGCCGTCCGAGTTGCTGTAGCTGCTCTTGCGCCATGTCACATTGCTCAGATCGATGGCTCGCACGGCACTTCCTCCAGCACTCGCAAGATGAACGTCCGCGACTCGGCGGGGCTCAACGCCAGGTCACGCACCGCATCATATGTGCGGTGCAAGCGTTCAACCTTGCCTGATTCCTCGACCAGTACACCTCGCACGTCGTTTTCTGCATAGACCACAGTACGGCCGTCCAGCAGCCTCAGGAACATGGAGTCGGTGCTGTCCAGGCCATGCAGTCCGGTGCCGAACGGCAGCACGTGCAGGGTGATGTTCGGGCGCTCCGCAGCATCCGCCAGATGCTCCAACTGCCCTCGCCACTCACGGGTGTTGCACAGCGCGTTACGCAGCACCAGCTCTGAGAGGATCACGCGGAACGGTGGCGCTTCGGCGTCGTCCAGCACTTTCCGTCGCCCCACGCGCGCGTCGACCTGCTGCTCCAACTCCTCCCCCTGAAGCCCGCCCGCCGCAAGCGCCTCACGCGCATACCCGGGCGTCTGGAGCAACCCTGGCGGCCGGCTCACCGAATACTGCCAGAGGCTCACCGCCTCGGCCTCCAGCAGCATGTACCGCCGATACTGCTCCTTGAACTGCGAGGTGTCGGAGACCGCCAACTCCCATAACGCCAGCAGCAATCCGGGTGTCCCGTAGTACTGGTCGAGCGCCTGGGCGACCTCCGGGCTGCCCAACGTGCGCCCTGTCTCCAGCTTTCCGAACTGGGACGGATCCCAGCCGACGACCTCTGCCAGCTTTTGCAGGCTCACGCGCTTCTCGTGCCGCAGAAACCGCAACTCCTCCGCGAACCGTTGCCGCGGCTCCTGACTCCGGCCCGTGATCACCCGCCTCGGCGGCATCGCACCCTCCCTGGAATTTGTGGAACTAACGCCACCGAACATCGAAGAACCCCACGTCAGCGGCGCGCCGATCCCGATCTCGGGCCATCCTGGCGACAACCCCCACCACGCAGAGTAGCCCAACTGTCACAATTAGTATGTAAGTTGGGTGAAAGGAGCGAAAGACATGCACGACACGCAGCACGAGCCGGGCGCCCTGTTCTACGACCCCGCGACGGACAAGGTCGGCGAGTACCAGGACCGGTCCGGGCCCTACGCGATGCTGCCCGTCGGCGGCGGCCGGGAGTGGCAGGCCGATCCGGCGACGCTGCGGCCGGCGACCGCCGAGGAGCGGCTGAGTGCGGGCGTACGGGCGGCGAACCGGCGTGCACGGACCGACGCGCCGTTCATGGTCGGCATCGGCACGCCCCGCCCTCCCGCACCGGAGCCGGACTGCGCCGAGTGCGAGGACCTGGGGGCACGCCGGGAGAGCGCCCGCGCCGCGCACGACTGGAGCGCCGAGACCGACGCGAACGTACTGCTGCGGGGCCATCGGCGAGAACGGCACGAATGATCACGAACAGGCCATGTGGACAGGGAGCGTCATCGTGCAGCATCGCTCACCCACCGAGCCGGAACGGACCGGCGACGATCACCCGTCGCCGGCATACCGAGCCCGTCCGTTCACAGCGCGCCGTGCGCGCCCCGCGCCCGACCCCGAGCCGCACGAACCGTAACTGTCCGCATTGGATCTAGTGCGTTGAGTAATCAGCTTCATAAGGTTCAAAGCGTCGCCAACACCGCATCCCTGGAGGATTCGTGGCAAGGTTCCGCACTCGACTGGCCCTGCTCGGTTCGGCCGCGGCTCTCACCGCCGGCGCCCTCGCTCCCGCACAACTCGCCGGGGCGCAGCCCGCCGCCGCGGCGAACTACGAGTGGGTCGCCCTGGGCGACTCCTACACCGCCGGAGTCATCCCGGCGGCGGGCGAGACCTTCGAAGTCCCGCGGGACGGCTGCGAGCGCACCGACCGGTCCTACCCGCAGGTCATCGACCGTGACCTCGGCTCGCTGATCGAGCTGACCAACGTCAGCTGCGGCGCGGCCACCATCGAGGACGTCACCTTCAGGGCGCAGGAGCCGATCGGCCGCCACCTGCCGCCCTTCTCCGAGGACCCGGACTACCCGTTCCCCCCGGTGCCTCCCCAGTCCCAGGCGGTGCGCTCCGGCACCGACGTGGTCACCGTCGGCGTGGGCGGCAACTCCCTCGGATTCGCCCAGATCCTCCTCACGTGTCTTCAGCTGGGCGACGGCAGCGGCGGCGTGGGCACGCCCTGCCGGGACGACCTCGCCGACAACATCCCCGGCCGGCTCGCCAAGGTGAGCGGGGACTACGACGACATGCTCGCCACCCTGCACGAGCGTGCCCCGCACGCCAAGGTCGTCACCGTCGGCTACCCCACGGTCATCCCGGAGGACACCTCCAAGTGCCGGTACAACGACTGGGAGCAGTTCGCCTCGATCACCCCGGGCGACCTGGACTGGCTGCGCAACGACGTCCTGGGGCCGCTCAACGCGACCATCGAGAAGAGGGCCGGTGAGCGCGGCGCCGCCTTCGTCGACCTCGCCCCCTCCACCCGGAACCACAGCGTCTGCGACGCGGGCCGGTGGGTGGAGGGCGTATTCAGCACCTTCCCGAGCGAGGTGGCCTTCGTGCACCCCAACGCCAAGGGCCACAAGAACGCCGCCGATCATGTCGCCACGGCGATCCTGAACGCCGTGGGCGTGTCCTGACCCGCGGACACCCGCACGCCCGCACACAGCGCGAGGCCGGCCCCGACGGGTACTCCCCGTCGGGGCCGGCCTCGGTCTGCCGGGTGCCGCGGGCGGCTACGCGCCGATCAGGCGGCCGGCGAGGTAGCTCTCGATCTGGTCGAGGGACACCCGCTCCTGCTTCATCGAGTCACGCTCACGGACGGTCACCGCGTTGTCGTCGAGGGTGTCGAAGTCGACGGTCACGCAGTACGGCGTGCCGATCTCGTCCTGACGGCGGTAGCGGCGGCCGATGGCGCCGGCGTCGTCGAACTCGATGTTCCAGTTCTGGCGCAGCGCGGCGGCGAGACCCTTGGCCTTGGGCGACAGCTCCGGGTTGCGGGACAGCGGCAGCACGGCGACCTTCACCGGGGCGAGGCGGTGGTCGAGGCGCAGAACGGTCCGCTTCTCCAGCTTGCCCTTGGCGTTGGGCGCCTCGTCCTCGATGTACGCGTCGAGGAGGAAGGCCAGCATCGCGCGGCCGACACCGGCCGCGGGCTCGATGACGTAGGGGGTCCAGCGCTCCTGGGCCTCCTGGTCGAAGTAGGAGAGGTCCTGGCCGGAGGCCTTGGCGTGGGCGGAGAGGTCGTAGTCGGTGCGGTTGGCCACGCCCTCCAGCTCGCCCCACTCGTTGCCGCCGAACTGGAAGCGGTACTCGATGTCAGCGGTGCGCTTGGAGTAGTGGGAGAGCTTCTCCTTCGGGTGGTCGTACCACCGCATGTTCTCCTCGCGCAGGCCCAGGCCGGTGTACCAGTTCCAGCGCTGCTCCATCCAGTACTCCTGCCACGTCTCGTCCTCGCCCGGCTTGACGAAGAACTCCATCTCCATCTGCTCGAACTCGCGGGTGCGGAAGATGAAGTTGCCGGGCGTGATCTCGTTGCGGAAGGACTTGCCCATCTGCGCGATGCCGAACGGCGGCTTGCGGCGCGAAGTGGTCTGCACCTGGGCGAAGTTGGTGAAGATGCCCTGGGCGGTCTCGGGGCGCAGGTAGGCGATGGAGCCGGTGTCCTGCGTGGGACCGAGGTGGGTGGAGAGCAGGCCCGAGAACTGCTTGGGCTCGGTGAACTGGCCCTTGTTGCCACAGTTGGGGCAGTTCACGTCCGCCAGGCCGTTCTCCGGCAGGCGGTTGTGCTTGGCCTCGTACGCCTCTTCCAGGTGGTCCGCGCGGAACCGCTTGTGGCAGGAGGTGCACTCGGTCAGCGGGTCGGAGAAAGTGGCGACGTGGCCGGAGGCCACCCAGACCTCGGGGGCCAGGATGACGGACGAGTCGATGCCGACCACGTCCTCGCGCGACGTCACCATGTAGCGCCACCACTGGCGCTTCAGGTTCTCCTTGAGCTCGACACCCAGCGGTCCGTAGTCCCAGGCGGCCTTCTGGCCGCCGTAGATCTCACTGCACGGGAATACGAAGCCACGGCGCTTGCTCAGGCTGACGATGGTGTCGATCTTGTCGGCGGCCACGGTGCTCTCTTCATAACGACGACGGGCGACGAAGCGAGATGCGCTTCCAGAGAAGACTTCAGGGTACCGGCGGGGACTCCCCCTCGACCAAATCGGATCCCTACCCAGACCCTTACCCAGCCGTTACCAGGCCTTGTTGACAACGGTTTCCATATTTGTTGAAAATGACTGTCATGAACGTACGACGACGACTCATATCCGGCACCGCGGTCGCGGCGGCCACCGCCCTCGGCCTCGGCACCCTCTCGGCCTGCTCCTCCGACAGCGCGGCCGCGGCCAACACGGACAAGTTCGACGTCGTCGCGTCGTTCTACCCGATGGCCTTCCTCGCCGAGCAGATAGGCGGGGACCATGTGAACGTCAGCAGCCTCACCGAGCCCGGCCAGGAGCCGCACGACCTGGAGATCAGCGCCCGGCAGACCGCCGCGCTCCAGGAGTCCGACGCGGTGCTCTACCTCAAGAACCTCCAGCCCTCCGTGGACGACGCGGTGGCCCAGTCCGAGGTCAAGACCAAGATCGACGCGGCCTCCCTCACCACGCTGGAGAAGCACGGCAACGAGGTCGGCGGCCACGCGGCCGAGCACGACGACCACGAGAACGAGGAGCTGTCCGGCCTCGACCCGCACATCTGGCTCGACCCGGTGCGCTACTCCCAGGTCGCCGCGGGCGTCGGCAAGGCCTTCGAGAAGGCCGACCCGGACCACGCGGCCGACTACAAGGCCAACACCGCGGCCCTCGTGAAGAAGCTCGACGCCCTGAACACCCGGTTCGAGGACGGGCTGGCGAACACGAAGACCAAGGTGTTCGTCACCACCCACGCCGCCTTCGGCTACCTCGCCGAGCGCTACGGCCTGACCGAGGAGGCCATCAACGGCCTCGACCCCGAGTCGGAGCCCAGCGCCGCCCGCGTCAAGGAGCTTGAGAAGATGGCGAAGGCCGACGGCGTCACGACCGTGTTCTACGAGACGCTCGTCAGCGACAAGACCGCGAAGACCATCGCCTCCGACGCGAACCTGAAGACCGACGTCCTCGACCCGATCGAGGGCATCACGAAGAAGTCCCGGGGCACGGACTACTTCTCGGTCCAGGAGGCGAACCTCAAGGCGCTGAAGACAGCCCTGGGAACGAAGTGATCTCTACGGAGGGCGTCATGGACGCGAGCGTCACCGGCGTGAAGGCCGAGTCCGTCTCATCGGAGTCCGTCTCATCGGAGTCCGTCCCGTCGGAGTCCGTCCTGTCGGATTCCGTCCCGTCGGATTCCGTCATCTCGCTGCGCGGGGTCCGCGCGGAGCTGGGCTCGCGCCCGGTCCTGCGGGGCATCGACCTCACCGTGCGGCGCGGTGAGGTCGTCGCCCTGCTCGGCGCGAACGGCTCGGGCAAGTCCACCGCCGTACGCACCGTGATCGGCCAGGTCCCGGCCGCCGCCGGGGAGGTCGAGCTGTTCGGCACCCCGCAGCGCCGGTTCCGGGACTGGGCACGGATCGGATACGTGCCGCAGCGCACGACGGCCGCCGGCGGGGTCCCCGCCACGGTGACGGAGGTCGTCTCCTCGGGCCGGCTCTCCCGCACCCGCTTCGGCGTCTTCCGCAAGGCCGACCGGGAGGCCGTCCGGCACGCCCTGGACCTCGTGGGCATGGCCGACCGGGCCAGGGACAACGTCGACGCCCTCTCCGGCGGCCAGCACCAGCGCGTGCTCATCGCCCGCGCACTGGCCTCCCAACCCGACCTGCTGATCATGGACGAGCCGATGGCGGGCGTCGACCTGGCCAGCCAGGAGGTCCTGGCACGGACCCTGAAGGACCAGGTCGCGGCCGGTACGACGGTCCTGCTCGTCCTGCACGAACTGGGCCCCCTGGAGCCCCTGATCGACCGGGCGGTCGTCCTGCGCGACGGCTGCGTCCTGCACGACGGCCCGCCCACACCGGCCGTCGGCCAGCACGCGCTGCCCGGCCACGACCACGTACACCCGCACGCACCCGCGGGCGCCGAACCGATCCGCACGGGACTGCTGAGCTGATGGACTTCCTGAACTACGCCTTCATGCAGCGGGCGCTGCTGGCCGCCGTCCTGGTCGGCATCACGGCCCCCGCCGTCGGCATCTACCTCGTCCAGCGCCGCCAGGCCCTCATGGGCGACGGCATCGGCCATGTCGCGATGACCGGCGTCGGCCTGGGCTTCCTGCTGTCCTGGTCCCCGGTGTGGATGGCCACCGCCGTCTCGGTCCTGGGCGCGGTGACCATGGAACTGATCCGCTGGTACGGCAAGACCCGCGGCGACATCGCCCTCGCCATGCTCTTCTACGGCGGTATGGCCGGCGGCGTGATGTTCATCAACCTCGCGCCCGGCGGCTCGAACGCCAACCTGACGTCGTACCTGTTCGGATCGCTGTCGACCGTCTCCGAGTCGGACGTCACGGCGATCTGCCTGCTCGCGGCCTTCGTGGTCGTCGTCACCATCGGCCTGCGCCGCCAGCTCTTCGCGGTCAGCCAGGACGAGGAGTTCGCCCGGGTGACCGGCCTGCCGGTCCGCGCGCTGAACCTGCTGACGGCGATCACGGCGGCGGTCACCGTGACGGTGGCGATGCGGGTGGTGGGCCTGCTGCTGGTGTCGGCCCTGATGGTGGTCCCGGTGGCCGCGGCCCAGCAGCTCAGCCGCAGCTTCGCCGCGACCTTCGCCATCGCGACGGCGATCGGCGTGACGGTGACCATCGGCGGCACGGTCACCTCGTACTACCAGGACGTCCCGCCCGGTGCGACGATCGTGCTGCTGACCATCGCCGCGTTCATCGCGCTGAGCGTGCTGGCCGCTCCGCTGGCCCGCCGCCGCGCCCGCGCACTGGCGTCGGCGCATCCCGCCGGCGATCCGGCGGAGTGCGCGATTCCGGCCACCCGGGCGGCGGGGGACGAGGTCGGCGTCTGACCGCGCACAGCCGGGGCTGGCACAATGGCCCGGCAAGCCGCAGACGTGAGGAGGCAACGGTGACAACCGCTGGACCGCCCGTGAAGGGCCGTTCCACCCGGCAGCGTGCCGCCGTGGCGGCGGCGCTCGACGAGGTCGACGAGTTCCGCAGCGCCCAGGATCTGCACGACATGCTCAAGCACAAGGGCGACTCGGTGGGCCTGACCACGGTCTACCGCACCCTCCAGTCCCTCGCCGACGCGGGCGAGGTCGACGTCCTGCGCACCTCCGACGGCGAGTCGGTGTACCGCCGGTGCTCCACCGGCGAGCACCACCACCACCTCGTCTGCCGCGTCTGCGGCAAGGCCGTGGAGGTGGAGGGCCCGGCGGTGGAGACGTGGGCCGAGGCCATCGCCGCGGAGCACGGCTACGTCAACGTGGCCCACACGGTGGAGATCTTCGGCACCTGTTCCGACTGCGCGGGTGCCTCCGGCGGCTGAGCGGTTGTGGGTGCGGGTCGGGTGACCGGACCCTGGGGGCTGCGCCCCCAGACCCCCGCTTCGGCCTGAACGGCCTCGTCCTCAAGCGCCGGACGGGCTGGAAGCAGCCGGCCGGGGCTGAGAACTCATCGCCTCACGGCCGGCCGAAGCAGCGTTCCAGCTCGTCCAGGTCGTAGAACTTGCTGCCCTTGGATATCGGGGTGCAGGCGGCCTTGAAGGACGTCTCCTGCTCGTTGTAGAGCATGCGGACCAGGAACCGGCCGTTCTTCTCGTAGACGTCCCACTGGATGTTCGAGGCGAGGGGGGCCACGTCGGCGCCGCGCCACGGGTTCGAGGCGTAGGTGTAGGGCTTGGCGGCGGTGACCGGCTTCGTGCTGCCGGGCAGGCCCATCAGGGCGGCCAGCGGGATGATCTCCTCGGCGTGGGTGAAGCGGAGTTCGGCGCCCAGGGTGCTGGTGCCGGACCGCTTGGCCTCCGCCTGCTCGAAGAAGTCGTCGAGCAGGACGTCCGCCATCCTGTACGTGATGTCGCTGTCGGCGAAGCCGGGACCCTTCTCGTAGAAGTCCTCGGCGTCGCTCAGGTATCCGAACCAGGCGGCGTCGGAGGCGGAGATGTACCGCTGCATCCCCCAGCCCTTCCCGCCCGGGCTCTCCTCGCTCATCGCGGGGGCGATGGCGTACAGGTTGTAGACGGCCCGGGCCGCGGCGACCTGGTCGGCGCCGCTGATCCCGGCCACGAAGTCGGCCTTGAAGAGGCGGCGCAGGACACCGGTCGCAGCCCGGTGGGTCTTCGGCTGGTCGGTGATCTTCGCCAGGGTGTCCGCGAGGCGCTGGTCGTTGGCCAGGTAGTCGCGGTAGGCCGCGCCGCCGTCGGCCTTGTGGAAGTAGAGCAGGTCCTTGTCGGTGCGGGTCGCGCCGATCAGCGGCTTCAGGGCCGGGTCGGCGTCGGCGAGGGCGCCCGCGTACAGGTTGGCGCTGTCGGTGGCCCGGGCCTGGCCGGAGCTGACGACGTCGATCTTCTCGCCGTCGCGCGCGATCCCGGCGAAGAGCGACGGCAGCCGGGCGGCCGTGCGCGCGGCCGTGTCCTGGATCTCCTCCTTGCCGAGGCCGCTCAGGTTGCCGTAGCCGATCTTCGCCATGGCGGCCTGGAGGGCGCGCACCTTCGGGCCGAGCTCCTCGCCCCTGCCGGTGAGCCGGCCCGCGGCCTCGGCCTTGTCCCACAGGGCGAGGATCAGGTCGGCGTCCTCGCCGTCGGTGGCGGAGCGGGAGCCGTGCCGGGAGACGTTCTCCGTGAAGACGGGGGTGAAGCCGGCCGGCGGCCGCTGGTAGGAGCGGGCGCTCTGCCCGGGCGCGTAGGTGGCTTTCGTGCCGTAGCTGTCGCGGTGCGCGAGGTGCGTACCGGAGCCGCCGGTGCCGGCGGCGTGGGCGGGCAGCGCGGTGAGCACCAGCGCACCGAGGGCGGTGGCGAGGACGGGAGTGACGCGGTTCATGTGCGGGCCGTTTCACGAGCGGGAGACCGAGGAAGGACTGATCTCCCGCAGCGTCGACGGGCCGGGTGAACGCCCGGAGGCTACGAGGTGACCTCCTGGTCCGGAGTCTTCCCTTCCATGGCCAAGAGTTCCTCATTCGTGATCGCGCCGCCGAAACGGCGGTCCCTGGACGCGAACTCGACGCACGCCCGCCACAGGTCACGGCGGTCGAAGTCGGGCCACAGGACGTCCTGGAAGACCAGCTCCGCGTACGCGCTCTGCCAGAGCAGGTAGTTGGAGGTGCGCTGCTCACCGCTCGGCCGCAGGAACAGGTCGACGTCCGGCATGTCCGGGTAGTACAGGTACTTGGCGAGGGTCTTCTCGTTGACCTTCGACGGGTCGAGACGGCCCGCCTTCACGTCCTCGGCCAGTGCCTGCGCCGCGTCCGCGATCTCCGCCCGGCCGCCGTAGTTCATGCAGAAGTACAGGGTGAGACGGTCGTTGTCCTTGGTCTGCTCCTGGGCGACCTGGAGCTCCTTGGCGACCGACTTCCAGAGCTTGGGCATCCGGCCCACCCAGCGCACCCGGATACCGAGCTCGTCGAGCTGGTCGCGGGTCTTGCGGATGAAGTCGCGGTTGAAGTTCATCAGGAACCGGACCTCGTCGGGCGAGCGCTTCCAGTTCTCGGTGGAGAAGGCGTACAGCGAGATGTTGCGCACACCCATCTCGACCGCGCCCTGGAGCACGTCGAGGACCTGCTCGGCGCCGACCTTGTGCCCCTCGGTGCGCGGCAGCCCGCGCTCCTTGGCCCAGCGGCCGTTGCCGTCCATGACGATCGCCACATGCTCGGGGACCAGCTCGCCGGGGAGCTTCGGCGGGCGCGCGCCGGACGGGTGCGGCTCCGGCGTCCTGTACTCCCGACGCTGCCGACCCAGGAACCCGCGTACGACCATGTGCCTCTCGTCTCCTCTGACTTTCGCTATTTCTCTACGTACCTGAGTGAGCGCAGGCCGCGCTCCAGGTGCCAGTGCAGATAGGCGGACACCAGCCCGCTGCCCTCCCGGACGTGGCGCGCCTCGCACGCGTCCGCCGTCTCCCAGTCTCCCGTGAGCAGCGCGCCCAACAGGACCAGGGTCTGCGGTGAGGGTACGACGCTGCCGGCCACCCGGCAGTCGACGCAGACGGAGCCGCCGGCCGCGACGGAGAAGAACCGGTTGGGTCCGGGCATTCCGCACTTGGCGCAGTCGCCGAAGCTGGGCGCGTATCCGTTGACGGCCAGCGACCGCAGCAGGAAGGCGTCGAGGACGAGGTGCGGGGCGTGCTCCCCGCGGGCCAGGGTACGCAGCGCCCCGACGAGCAGCAGGTACTGCTGGACGGCCGGTTCGCCCTCGTGGTCGGTGAACCGCTCGGCGGTCTCGAGCATGGCGGTCCCGGCGGTGTAGCGGGCGTAGTCGGTCACGATCCCGCCACCGTAGGGAGCGATGATCTCGCTCTGCGTGCACAGCGGCAGCCCGCGTCCGACCAGCTCGCTGCTGCCCCGCGCGAAGAACTGCACGTCTACGTGGGAGAAGGGTTCGAGGCGGGCGCCGAACTTGGACTTCGTCCGGCGCACCCCCCGCGCCACGGCCCGCACCCGCCCGTGCCCGCGCGTCAGCAGCGTGATGATGCGGTCGGCCTCGCCGAGCTTCTGGGTCCGCAGGACGACGCCGTCGTCCCGGAAGAGACTCATCGGGCACCGCCGGGGGCGGCCTGCCGGGGGCGCGCCAGGCCGCGGTCCGTCGCGCCCGGCTGCCGGGTGCGGGGCGCGTCGCCGTCGTCGCGGAACAGGCTCATGCGGCCATTCTCGCCTACGCCGGAGGGGCTGTGTGCCCGCCCGCCACGATGCCCCGGGGGGCACGGCGGGCGCCGGTGCGCGGCTTCGGTCGCTGACCAGGGACGGCGCAACCAAGGGGAGCGCGGAGACGTCCGTGACAGAGGAGACCATGATCCTCGACGGACGGAGAGAACGATCTCAAGCTCGCACCTTTCCCCCACGCCCTCCCGCCGCACCCTGCTGACGGCGGGCGCGGCCACCACGGCCGTCCTGCTCGCCGCGGGCCCCGCCGCGGCCGCCACCGGCCCCGTCACCGCCCGCCTGCGGGAGCTCGAGGCCGGGCACGGCGCCCGCCTCGGCGTGTTCGCGCACAACGTCCGCACGGGGCGATCGGTCCGCTACCGCGCCGACGAACGTTTCCCGGTCTGCTCCCTGTTCAAGACGCTGGCGGTGGCGGCCGTCCTGCGGGACCTGCCCGAGGGGACTCTGGACCGCCGCGTCCACTGGACGGCGGCGGACGTGGTGGAGAACTCCCCCGTCACCCAGGAGCACGTGGCCGACGGCCTGACGATCGCCGAGCTGTCCGCCGCCGCCATCCAGCGCAGCGACAACACGGCCGGCAACCTGCTCCTGCGCGAGCTGGGCGGCCCCGCCGCGCTCACCCGCTTCGCCCGCTCCGTCGGCGACCGCGTCACCCGCCTCGACCGCTGGGAGCCGGAGCTCAACTCGGCCGAGCCGGACCGGATCACGGACACCACCAGCCCGGCCGCGATCGGCCGCACCTACGCCCGTCTCGTCCTCGGCCGGGCGCTGGCCCCGGCCGACCGCGGCCGTCTGACCGACTGGATGCTCGGCACCGTCACCAGCGCCAACCGCTTCCGCGCCGGGCTCCCGCCGACCTGGACGGTCGCCGACAAGACCGGCGGCGGCTGGTACGGCGCCAACAACGACGCCGGGGTCGCCTGGACCCCGGACGGCACCCCGATCGTCCTGGTGGTCCAGCTCACCAAGCCGGACCGGGAGGCCGCCTACGACCACGCGCTGATCGTGGAGACGGCGGGGCTGCTGGCGGAGGTGCTGGGCTAGGACCCGCTCGGCCTCAGCCGGACGCTGTCGGGGGTGCCGTTCGGGGACGTGCCCGGGGCGGCGGCCTCCCACAGCTGGTCGAACCGGCGGATCAGCGGCTGGACCTCGTCGGCCCGGGCGTTCACCGTCGTCGAGGTGTTCACACTCAGCTGGTCCGCGTGGATCTCGTACGACAGCACCCCGTCGAAGACGATGCAGTCGATCATCTTGCCGCGGCGCAGATAGAGCGGGAGCTCTTCCAGGGCCACCACCTGGACCTGGATGCCCATCTCCCGCTGCTCCTCGCAGATCGGTTCCAGGGCGGCCAGCTCTTCGGGCCGCTTCACGATGAACAGGCGCCGGACCGCGATGCGCCGCTCGAGGATCGCCTCGCGCTGGGCGGTCAGATAGCGTCCCGCCGGCTCGGTGTTCCAGAACCCGTCGTCGACGACGGTGGTGCTGATGGCGTCGATGCTGGTCCTCGCGCACTTGGTGAGGGTCAGGAGCCAGTCGTGGTTCTCGCCCGCGCACTCGGCGCTGAGGTTGGTGAAGTCCTCCATCTGCGCGGCGAGACGGTCGATCTCCGTATGCGCGAACTCGTGCAGGATGTCGGGCCCCATGGACACGACCTTGGTGGCGTGCTCGGCGAGCCGGGGCACCCCGTCGCCGCGCAGCTTCTCCACCTCGGTGAAGAGTTTCGTCGCCTCGCCTATGTCGGCGAACCGCTTGTCCACCGACTCCCGGAGATCGCCCAGCTGGCTCACGAAGGACGCCAGGAACTGCACGATCAGCACGATGCCGCCGCACAGCACGGACAGCACGAGCTGCCACGGCCCGTCCTCCTCGGACGGTCCGACGACATTGGTGAGCAGATAGACGCCGCCACCCGTCACCATGGTGATCAGGATCTTCTGCGTCACATGCCGGGCGCCCTCCCCGTCCCTGATGCGGTCGCCCCGGAAGTTCGGATTCGTCGGTGCAGGCATCTCTCTTTCTCCCCCCGTCGGGATGCTGCGCGAGCAGCTGTCGTGGTGCGTCAGGACAGGGCCGGCACCTCGCCCCGCACGAGGTTCTGCAGTGCCAGCTGGTCCCGGATGCGCTGTGCCATGGTGTTCCACTGTCTGCTGAACCCCGGGTGCCGCTCCAGTTCCTCCCAGGGCGGGCTCAGGGCACGGTCCAGGCGCGCCTGGGGCATCCACAGGTGCAGCAGATGCTCGACGAGCGGCCGCAGCACCTTCATCGCGGCCTTCTGGTTCTCGGAGCCGGGCGGCAGGCCGTCGAGCTTGTCCCCGACCGTCGTCAGCAGCCAGTCGTGCAGGGCCAGGTCCTCGCACAGCGTGGCCGCCGCCACGGGCGTGGTCCCTCGCGGCAGCCGCAGTTCGACGATCCGCAGGCCCGAGCCGAGTTCGGTGAAGAGCGCCGACGCCGGCTCGCCGTCGTCGGCCGGTGACGCGGTCCAGCGCAGGCTGGTGTCGGTCGTGGTGAGCGGGGCGTCGTGGTCCAGGAGGTCGTGCCGGCGGGAGATCCTCGCCAGCAGACTCTCGGCGATCGAGCCGACGTCCAGCCGGTCCTGCTGATGCCCGGTCAGGAAGCCCTCGGTGACCGACTTCTCGGGCAGCCTGCCGACCGGGACCAGGGACCCGGGCCGGACCAGGTAGTACCCCCAGGGGCGGCGCCGGTCGGGCCCGGTGGCCGGGGCGGAGAAGTACGCGGTCGACTGGAGGACGCGGCCCTCGACGAGCCCCGCGTGCGCCGCGACGGTGCCGACGGCGCGGATCTTGGCCCCGGTGGCGGTGGGCAGCCGGCAGTCGACGCCGGTGAGGACGTCCGGGGAGAGCGCGTGCCGGTTGGGGCGCCGGGAGGTCCGGACGGGTTCGTCGGCGCGCAGCCGCAGCAGCCGCACGGCCGTCCGCTCGTCCACCGCCTTGCGGGTGGGCAGCAGACAGGTCCGCACCTCGCCGCAGACGAGGACGGGACCGGAGGTCGTGCCCAGGCCGCTCATGTCACAGCCCCGGCGGGAACACGTAGGACGTGCGGTCCACGACTCCCGAGGGCACCGTGAAGCCCTCGCCGGCGGACCGCTCGGCGACCTGCTCCAGCGCCTCGGCCTCGACGTGGACCTGGTCGAGGATGACGCGTACGGCGTGCTCGACGGGCAGGAACCGGCTCGGCAGGACGCTGCACGTGCCGTAGGCGGTGAAGGGCGTCGCGGAGGGGTTGAGCTGGAGGACGGGCGGCAGCGCGTCCCACTCGGCCGGGAACTCCTCGCCCTGCCAGCGGGTGGGGGTCAGCACGGCCGCGCCGTTGTCCCGCAGCAGCCCGAGCCGGACCAGTTGCCAGACGGAGGCCAGGAAGGCGCAGGACCAGGTGCGCGCGTCCTCGGACCCGTTCCACAGTTCGACGTCCAGGAACACGGAGTGGCCGCGTGCCTCGGTCTCGCTCGGCGGCTGCCAGACGCCGCCGGAGTCCAGGGCGGCCGAGGTCCGCTGGGAGGGGGCGCGGCGTCCGTTGGTGAGCCAGCCGGTCCGGCCGACGGGCGGGCGGAAGCCGTTGCTGCCGGGCGGCGGCGACTCCACCAGCCGGTGCAGCACGGACTCGGCGAGTGCGGCCTTGTCGCGGTGGGCGGAGCCGCCGGCGGCGAGGGCGGGGCCCGCGCATCCCGACTCGCGGGCCAGGTAGTCGATGGTCAGTCCGGCCTCGGCCGCCGCCTCCAGCAGGGGCGGGATCAGCTCGGCGGGCGTGGACAGCCGGGAGAAGTAGTCGTCGATCAGGAAGCAGGTGCTGATCCGGGGCCGGCGGCCCGGCGGGAGCGGGCCGAGACCGGCCCGGGCCGCGTCCACCCAAGGACGTACGCCGGCGAAGTGCCGACGCAGCCGCGTGGCCCCCTCGGCGAAGTCCTCCATGTACAAGTGGCCTAATTCCAGGGAGAGATGGGAGAAAGGCAGGGATTCGGTGCGCGGGTCGGCGCTGCTCTCCCGGAAAGCGGTGCCCGGCCCCGTCACAACTGCCCCCAGAACTTGTCGTCGGTCAGCCGTTGCGCGAGATCTCCCATGGCCTGCCAGGTCTCGTTGTTGGCGATCCGGCGGTCGTGCACGTCCTCGTCGGTGATGAGGCGTTCCTGCCACTGGAGGACGGGTTCCAGGGGAATGGACGCCAGCACCCTGGTTCTGCCGATGCCCCGGCCCGCCGCGAGTTCCTCGAGTTCCTTGTCGCACTGCCGCATCCACGCGTACTGCGCGGGCGAGACCTGGGACCACAACGGCGACTCCAGATCGGGCACCGCGGCGCGTACGAACCTGATGGCGCCGCCCAGCACGTCCGGGTCGTGGCCGATGGCCGTACCGGCTTGCACAATGCCCTGTTTCCCGAATACGAGTTCGGCTGCCGCCATGACGTGCTGGCGGGTCCAGCGGTGATAGACGAGCCAGCGGTTCTTGAGGCGGCCGAGCCCGCCCCGGGGCGAAGTGGCGGCGAGTGCCAGGTCCATCGCATAACTGCGGCCGGCGCTCAGGTCGATGATGATGACGTCGAATTCGCGTTTCAGCCGAAGGACGAGGTCCACACAGCGGTGCAGGTTCTCCTCGTCGGTGACGAATTCACCGGCCGTGCGGTCGCCGGGCAGCAGCACCAGCCGCCCGGAGCCGCCGGGCCTGCCGCGCAGCACCGGGTGTTCGGTGCGCGCCCAGACGTCGACCCGCAGCGGCTCTCCCGTCTTGCCCTTCAGATAGGAGTGCAGGCCCCGCCCCTCGGCCTCGGAGAGGACGTCGGGCAGGTCGAACACGGCCGCGGCGGTGGGCGAGCCGAAGTCGAAGTCCAGGTAGCAGACGTCGTCCCCGTCCAGCGCGCGGTGGTACGCGAGGTTGGCGCTGGTGACGGAACGGCCGGTGCCTCCCTTGTCGGAGGCGGCGAAGACGATCACCTTCACACCCCCCGGGCGTCGGCGCCCCGGGCGCGGGCCAGGGCGTAGAGCCGGGCGAGGACGCCGAGGGCGAGCGAGTGGGCGGTGCCGGGCTGTTTGTCGACGAGCTGACGGGCGCGACGCAGGTCGGCCTCGATGCCCTTGATCTCTTCTCCCTGGGGGCTCTTGGGGGCGGGGGCGGGCTGCTCCAGCTGCTCCTTGCCGAACAGGTGGGCGGCCTCGCTGAGCGCCGCCTGGGCGAGCGCGGTCATCTCGGAGCTGCGGATCGGGTCCTGCGAGTAGAGGGCGTGCGCGGCGACCATGCACTCCGTGACGCGCTCGGTGATGCTCCAGGACAACGGTCCCGCGCGGACCGGTGATTCGGGGTACACGGCGTGCACGTTGTCCCACAGGCCGACGCCCTCGCCGTCGCTGACGCGACGCGCCCACAGGTGGTCGAGGATGTTCTCGGCCAGCGTGAGCAGACGGTCCTGCGAGCCGATGTTCCGGGACAGCGCGCAGAGTTGGACGGTCCGCTTGAGCAGCTGTGCGGAGAAGTCGCCCATCGTCCACTTCATGGCCGGGCCGATCTCCTCACTGCCCAGCAGCGGGAGGGTGACTCCGGGGTTGTGCAGGCCGATCGCCGGGTCCTCGCGGGCCGTGCGGCTGGTGATGCGGCCGCGTTCGGCGAGCCGTTCCATGACGGCGACGGTGCGGGTGAGGTCGTCGTCGGTGGCACGGCGGCGCACCAGGTCGTGGACGAGGATCGAGGCCACGGACAGGGAGAAGTACTCGGACTCCAACTGCTGGAGCGTGGTGCGCCACGGGATCTCCTCCAGCGGCCAGGTGGCGCCGTCGAAGCGGGCGATGCCCGACCAGTACTGCTGGGTGATCTCCCAGCGCAGCCGCAGCGCGTCGGCCAGCTTCTGCTGTTCGGCGGTGAGCAGGCCGAGGACGAGGGTGCGCTCGGAGGACAGGTCGGGGATGCCGTCGAGGGCGACGACGGTGAAGTACAGGTACGGCACGGCGTGGGCCACGCCCTGGGGCTGCTTGCCGATGTCCTGCGCGGTCTGCGCCTCGACCTCGACCTCGGGGGCGCCCTTCACCAGGCTCCAGGCCCAGCCGCACTCGAACAGCCGGTTCTCGTTGCGGAGTTGATCGGCGACGTCGGTGTCCAGGCCGAGGGTGACGCTCTCGCTGATGAGGGCGCGCAGCGACTTGAACCGGTCCTGGAAGCGTTGCAGGACCTGGCGGTCGGACAGCCGGCCCCGGCCGAGCAGCCGGGCGAGCGCCTGCCCCTGGTCGGAGGCGATGTCGACGACGTTGACGGTGAAGGAGCGCAGCAGGCTCACCATGGCCGCGGTCAGGCGGGCGCTGGTCGCCTCTTTCAGCTTGTCGATGCGGGCGAGGGTGCTCGCCCGCTGGGTCTTGCCCCGGTACACCTTGAGGAAGCCGAGGGTGGCCAGGCAGAGGGTGATCGACATGGAGTAGGAGTCGACGACTCCCACTTCCCCCTGCTCCTTGGAGAGCTCCTGCTCCGGGTCCTCCGGGGCGAAGTAGTAGCCGCCGGCGAAGGTGGGGCTCTCCTCCCCGCGGTGGTTCTCCATGAAGTCGCCGAGGATCTCCAGGAGGTTCATGGGGATCTCGCTGGAGTCACCCGCGTTCCTGAGGGCCCTCTCCACGTCCAGCTGAGTGGTGTCGGGGTCGTCCAGGCGGAACGGTTCGATTTCGGTGGCGGGGTAGAGAAGGCAGAGCAGACGCTCCGCGTCGGCGACGCTGCTGCGACCGCCCCATTCACCCCATTGCCATTCTCCGTTGTCGAAGGAATGGCGGGCGATGGCCTGCCACACCTCGAGCAGGTTCTGTCTCGGCTTGATCTGCATGCCCATTCCCCTCGCACAGGCCCGTCACCATGTAGAAGAACTCCGACTGCTCATTCGTCGCGTCGCTCTTTACGTTGCCCGCAGGCCAGGATCATACCCGTGTAGCCGTCCCGTACAAGTTGCTTCGGATTGGCCGTGCGGTGAATCTCGACATGGTCCGCGTAACCGCCCAGAACCGCCCGCACTTCGGCTTCGTCGATATCGCGGGCGGGGAATTCATGGGAACCGACGCGGTATCCTTCGGAATGCTCCATGAAGGCGGCGGCGAAAGGCGCGCCGGAATTCAGGGCGTTCATGAAGCACCCCACTCCTCGTCGGAATTCGGCGAGGGAGGTGGTGATGGATTCGGCGACGAAGAACATCGTGCCGAGATCCCAGCGGCGCTTGTCGGCGCAGAGATCGAAGAGACTGCCCGCCTCGGGCTGCTGGACGGCCTCTTTGAACCGGACCCTGGGTGTCATGTTGAGCGTGGCATATGCCTCGTCCTTGCACAGGACGTTCCAGAACTGATCCCAGTGGGGGGCATAGTCGGGGCACTGCCCCCGGAGGTAGTCCAGATTCCGGGCGGACCGCTCCAGAAGCGTGATCCGGTCGCACCAGGGAAGCATGGCCAGGGCCGGATAGAGATTGGGCCCCGCACCGACGTCGATACCGGAAGCCACCCGCCCGCGACCTCGGAAGTGATCACTGAAGTGATCGCGCACATGGGAGAGGATCTCCTCGTCCACGGCCTGCATCTCGAGGTAATTGTGGCTGATGTACACACCGGGATCGAAGTCGTCCCAGAGCACATCACCATTCAGCTTTTGGTCAGCGGCGGGAGGTACCGAGGTCATGATTCAGCGTAGCAGGACGCATGGGTCTTGAAGGAGTGGGTGCACAGAGCAATGATGGAGATCAGGTACGCAAATCGCACTGGCTGCAATTCGATTTGTCGACATTCACAAGGGGACCGCATGACTCCTCTTCCCGGAGATCGTTTTCCGTCGGGCACCGGTTCGACAATGAGCCAGATGTCCGGAGAAAGACCCTTACGGATCAGAGCGGTCACCGAGGCGGATCTACCCCATATCGTGCGCCTCGATGCCGCTGCCTTCCCCCACGGTCCCTACCCCTACTTCGTCCTGCGCCAACTCCTCGCCGCCTGCGCCGACCTCGTGTATGTCGTGGACGACGGCGCGGACCTCTACGGATACGTGCTCGGGACCTCGCCGAACGACGCGCAGAGCTGGGTTCTCAGCCTCGCCATCACCCCCGGACTGCGCGGAAAGGGTTTCGGCCGGCAACTGCTGACGAAACTGCTCGGTCAGCTGCGCGCGAAGGGCGCCCATTCCGTCCGGCTCTCCGTGGAGCCGCGCAACGACTCGGCCATCGCCCTGTACCGCTCCCTCGGCTTCGTCCCCGACCCCGGCGGACCCCGCGTGGACTACTTCGGCCCCGACGAGGACCGTCTCCTCATGACGCTCACTCTGTGAGTCCCCCGAACCCCCGCACATACCCGCGCTGCCAGGGCGTCTCCACCGCGCGTCGGTCGTAGTGGCGGCGGACGAACTCCACCGCCTCGCCCGGCGGTACGCCGTCCAGGACCGCCAGGCACGCCAGGGCCGTGCCGGTGCGGCCGCGGCCGCCGGCGCAGGCTATCTCCACGCGTTCGCCGGCCGCGCGGCGCCACGCCTCGATGAGGGTCTCCCGGGCCTGCGCGCGGTCGCCGGGCAGACGGAAGTCGGGCCAGCGGAGCCAGCGGGACTCCCAGGGCGGGCGCGGGGGCCGCGCGCCGAGGAGGTAGACGCCGTACGCGGGCGTGGGGGCCGTAGGGTCGAGGGGCCGGCGCAGGCCGCGGCCCCGAACCAGCCGGCCGGACGGCAGCAGGAGCACCCCGGGCTCGCCCTCACGCCAGACCCACGCGTCGCTTCTCATCACCCCATTCGAACGTGGTCACGCGGGACGGGCAACCGATTCGGCGCAATCGGTGGTCTGGGGGGCGAGGAGGGTGCTTGATGCAGGCCGAACAAGAGGACCGGTTCCAGGAGTTCGTCAGAGCCCGGTGGTCCCGGCTCGTACGGACCGCCTATCTGCTCACGGGGGACGTCCACCACGCGGAGGACCTGACGCAGACCGCGCTGGCCAAGGCGTACCGGTCGTGGCGGCGGATCTCGCGCAGCGACAACCCCGAGGCGTATGTGCGGCGGATGCTGGTCAGTTGCAACAGTGACCGGTTCCGCAAGCGGCGGGTCACCGAGGCGCTGACCGCGGCACCGCCGGAGCGGGCGGGGCGCGACGAGGGCGCGGGGCGGGTGGAGGAGCGTGGCTCACTGCTGGCCGGCCTCGCCCAACTGCCGCCGAAACAACGGGCGGTGGTGGTCCTGAGGTACTGGGAGGACCTGTCCGAGGCGGAGGTGGCCGACGTGCTCGGCTGCTCGCCCGGCACGGTCAAGAGCCAGGCGTCCAAGGGGCTCGCGAAGTTGCGCGCGTATCCCGGGCTGACCGCCGACCGCACGATGTCCGGTGGCCGGGGTCACGGGCCGGAGCGGGAACAGCGGCCGGAACAGCGGCCGGAGCAGGGGCAGGGGCAGGGGCACAGCCAGGTTCGGATCCAGGGTCGGGTTCAGGGAGGCAGCAGGTGAACGGGGCGGGAAAGCAGGTGGACCAGGGGGACTCCGGGTTCGAGGAGCGGATGCGTGAGCTGCTCGCCGAGGACGCGTACACCATCCAGCCCTCGTCGGCGCCGTATCCGGCGATCCGGCGGCGTGGACTGGCCGAGCGGCGACGGCGCGTGGCGATGACCTCGGCGGCGCTGATGACGCTGGCCGCGGTGCCGGTGGGGGCGTACGCCGTGGCCGGGGGGACCGGGGGGCGGGACGCCGACACGGCGGCGTCGAAGCCGTCGGTCAGCGCCCCGCACAGCACGGCCGGGAGCACGGCGGGAAGCACGGGTGGAAGCACCGGCTCAAGCCCGTCCGCGACCTCGGCGGGCACAGAGGGCGGACCCGCGCGGCCCGCCACGGACGGACAGCTGCTCGACGGGATCACCTTCGCGCAGGCGGCGGACGGGCTGGAGGAGTGTCTGGACGCCGAGGGCGGGCCGGCCGGCGGCGCCGGCGATCTCGGCGAGGCCGACGACTACCGGATCATCCTGGCGATCAAGAGCACCGGCGACTCCAACGACGCCGGGGACGGCATCTACGTCGTCGCGGTGAAGGAGCGGCCGGCGGGATTCCGGGTGGTCTGCTCCCTCAAGGACGGTGTGGCCTCGGGCATCAGCACCAGCTCCAGCGACGCCGACGCGCCGGGTGCGGGCCCGGTCGTGGCAGACATCAACGGCGGCAAGCTGTACCAGCAGTCGTTCATCGACAAGGGCAGGTGGAAACTGCCGTTCCGGTGGGGGGTCATCGGTACCGTCGAGGCGTCGGTGGCCAAGGTGACCGTCTCCTACGGCGACGGCGGCCCCGTGGCAGCGACCCTGGACCACGGCTGGTTCGTCGCCGCCGGCCTGCTGGACCAGCAGGTCACGCTGGCCCCGCACATCAAGGGCTACGACGGTTCCGGCAAGCTGGTCTACGACTCCGACGAGGACGAGACCTACGACCGGAAGCTGCCCTAGCGGCACCCGTCAGAACCCGGCACCCGCCAGGAGGCGGCACGTGTCAGAACCCGGCACCCGTCAGAAGGCGGCACCTGTCAGGGCGGCACCGCTCCCTGACCGGCACCGCCTCGGGCCTGCCGTTCAGGGAGCGCTCGGCCCCGGGGTCACCAGCCCCGACTCGTAGGCCACGATGACCAGTTGGGCCCGGTCCCGTGCGCCCAGCTTGCCCATGATCCGGCTGACGTGCGTCTTCGCGGTGAGCGGGCTGAGGCCCAGCTCCTCGGCGATCTCGGTGTTGGTGAGGCCCCTCGCGACCAGGGCCAGCACCTCGCACTCCCGGTCGGAGAGGCACTCCGGGCCGCCCGCCGCGGGCGGCCCGGAGGGGCTGCGCAGGAACTGGGCGATCAGCCGGGCGGTGGGCCCCGGCGACAGCAGCGCCTCGCCCGCGGCGACCGTGCGGATGGCGTCGAGGAGGTCGGCGGGCCGGGTGTCCTTCACCAGGAAGCCGGCCGCCCCCGCGCGCAGCGCCTCGACGATGTTCTCGTCGGTGTCGTACGTGGTCAGGACGAGGACGCGTACCCCGGCCAGCTCCTCGTCGGCGGCGATCAGCCGGGTCGCCTCGATGCCGTCGAGGTCGGGCATCCGGATGTCCATCACCACCAGGTCGGGGCGTCGGCCGCGGGCCAGCGCCACGGCCTCCCGGCCGGTTCCGGCCTGTCCGACCACCCGCATGTCCGGCGCCGACTCGACGAGCATCGCGAACGCCTCCCGTACGAGGGTCTGGTCGTCGGCGAGCAGCACTCTGAGCGGCTTCACCGGTCCCTCCCGTGCGGCAGCACGGCGCTCACTTCGAAGCCCTTCCCGTCGTCGCGCGGTCCGGCCTCCAGCGAGCCGCCGACGCTGCGCGCCCGCTCCCGCATCCCGACGATCCCGAAACCGGGCGCACGACCGCCTTCCGCCGCCCGGCCGCCTCCGCCCGCGCCGCCGTCCGCCCCCATGCCGCCGTCTCCCCCCGTGTCCGCGCCCGCGCCGTCGTCGGTGACCCTGAGCCGCAGGGCGTCCTGCTCCTCGTACACCCGGACCCGCACTCCGACCCCCGCCGCCAGGTCGTCGGGTCCGCCGTCCCGGCCGCCGTGCCGCACCGCGTTCGTCAGCGCCTCCTGCACGATCCGGTAGGCGGCCGCGCCGACCGCGGGCGGTACCTCCCCGGACCGTACCGTCAGTTCGACCCGCGCACCGGCCGCGCGGGCCGTCTCCGCGAGGTCGGGCAGACCGTGCAGACCCGGGAGCGAGCCCCGGGCGTCCGGTGCGCCGAGGTCGCGCAACACCTCCAGCGTCGTACGGAGTTCGCCGCGGGCGCTGCGGCAGGTCCCGGCGATGTCGTCGAGGGCCTTGGCGACGGCCGCGCGGTCGAGGCGGTCGGGGTCGGCGGCCAGGACGTGCGCGGCGACGGAGGTCTGCACACCGATCAGGGTGATGGTGTGCGCGAGGAGGTCGTGCAGGTCGCGGGCGATGCGCAGACGTTCCTCGGCGACGCGCCGGCGGGCCTCCTCCTCCCGGGTGCGTTCGGCGCGTTCGGCGCGCTCGACGATGGCGGCGACGTACCGGCGGTAGTAGCGGACGTCGATGCCGCAGAACAGACAGGCGATGATCCAGCCGGAGATCCGCAGGAGCTCCAGCGCTTCGGCCGGGTCGGTGAGGATGTCGACGATCAGGGCAGGGCCGAGGACGGCACCCCCGGTGATCAGGGTCCGGCGCACCGTGCCGGTCGCCGCGACCGTGTACAGCGCCACCATGGTCGTGGCGACGGGCCCGGCGTGGTTGTTGTCGAGGGCGTGGTACGGGGCGACGCAGGCCACCACCGCGAGCAGGACAAGTATCGGCCGACGGCGTCGCCACGCGAGGGGCACGTTCGCGGTCAGCAGCAGCGTCCAGCCGAGCGCGTCGGGCCGGGGCCCGTCGTCCACGAACAGGGCGAGGACCGTTCCGAGCAGGGTCGTCGCGACGGCCAGCAGTACGTCGTTGCGGGTGCCGTGCGGGGCGGTGCGGGGGTCGCGGTTGATCGCCGCCATGATCCGCTCGCCCCGGCGGGGTGACACCGTGGTCGTGGTCTCCTGCACGGGTTCATCCTGCGGCACGGGGGCGCCCCTCCGGGAGAGGAGGGGCGCCCCGCCGGTCCGCGAGCGGCTCACACCGGTTCCGTCTGCCGCTCGGGCCGGTCCGGCTGCTCGGGCCGCTCGGGCTCCGTCCCGGGCTCCCGCGACAGCCGCCCCGGCCACCACACCTTGCGTCCCAGCGCCACGCTCGCGCTGGTCACGAGATAGGTGCGGACGAGGAACGTGTCCAGCAGCACCCCCACCGCGATCACGAAGCCCAGCTCGACGAGTTGGACGAGCCCCATGTTCGTCAGCACGGCGAAGGTCGCGGCGAGGACGAGGCCGGCGGACGCGATGACCCCGCCGGTCGTCCGCAGCGCGGTCAGCGCCGCGGCGACGGGATCGGTGCCGCGCATGGACTCCTCCCGCATCCGGTGCATGAGGAAGATGCCGTAGTCGACCCCGAGGGCTACCAGGAACACGAAGGACAGCAGCCCCAGCCCCGGATCCGTGCCCTCGAAGCCGAACACCGGCCCGAACACCAGCCCGCCCAGGCCGAGCGCCGCACCCCACACCGCGACCACGGCGGCGACGAGCATCAGCGGCGCGACGAGCGAGCGCAGCAGCACGATCAGGACGAGCAGGACGGAGACGAGGACGATCGGCACGACGATGAGCCGGTCGCGGGCGTTGGTGTCCACGAGGTCGATCTGCTGGGCGCTCGGCCCGCCGACGTAGGAGCCGGCCAGCCGGTCCCGCAGTGCCTCGATGGTCGCCGTCTCGGCGGTGGACTGCGGCGGCGCGGCGGCGGTCACCGCGATCTCCGTCCAGCCTTCTGCGGTCCGGCCCTTGCGTGCCTCGGCGACGCCGTCCGTGTCCCGGATCGCGGCGAGGGTGGCGTCGGCCCGGCCGGCCGGGGTCAGCACGTCGATGGGCTGGGCGGACTGCTCGGGGAAGGCCTCGGCCAGCGTCTGCATGGCGACGACCGACTCGGGCCGGTCGACGAAGGAGTCCTGCTGCTTGACCGCGCCGGGCAGGTTCAGCACGCCCAGCGCGAGGGCGCCGAGCAGCACGGCGCCGGCCGCCAGGACGGTCCGCGGACGCCGTCCGGCCGAGGTGCCCATCGCGGCGAACAGCGACCGGCGGACCTTGGGTGTGCTGCCGTAGGCGGGCACCAGCGGCCAGAACACCCGGCGGCCCAGCAGGACGAGGAGCGCGGGCAGCAGCGTGAGCATCGTGACGAGCGCGCACAGCACCCCCACCGTGCCCAGCGGGCCCATGCCCCGGTTGGAGTTGAGGTCGGCGGCGAGCAGGCACAGCAGTCCGGCGGCGACGGTCCCGGAGGAGGCGAGCACGGCGGGACCGCAGCCGCGCAGCGCCGCCCGCATGGCGTCGTACGGCCGCTCCACGCGCCGCAGTTCCTCCCGGTAGCGGGAGACGAGCAACAGCGCGTAGTCCGTCCCCGCACCGAAGACGAGGATGGTCATGATGCCCGAGCTCTGCCCCGACACCGAGGTGCCGAAGCCCTGGTTGAGGCCGTAGGCGACGCCCATGGACAGGTAGTCGGCGATCCCGGCCGCGGCGAGCGGCACCAGCCACAGCACCGGGCTGCGGTAGATGAGGATCAGCAGGACGGCGACGACACCGACGGTGGTGTAGAGCAGCGGCCCGCCGAGCGAGTCGTAGACCTTGCTCGCGTCGGTGGCCAGCGCCCCCGTCCCGCCCACCTCGACGGTCAACCCGCCCTCGCTGTGGGCGACTTCCCGTACGTTCTCGACGAAGGCGTCCCGCTTCTCCTCGTCGGTGCCGGGCTCGTTGGTGGCGACCGGGTACATGAGCGTGGTGCCGTCGGCGGACGGGACGCCTCGCGGGGCCCCGGTCAGCGCGTGGTCCCCGGCGATCTCGGCGACCTGCTCCCGGGCCGTGGTCCGGTCGGCGGCGGTCAGCCCGCCGTCGCGGTGGTAGACCAGCACCAGCTCGGTGCTCTCACCGCCGGGCAACTGCTCCTGGAGCCTGGCGACCCTGGTCGAGTCGGCGCTCGCCGGCAGGTAGTCGGTGACCCGGTCGTGCTGTACGTCGGCGAGCTTGGCGGCGAACGGCGAGGCGAACGCGAGTATGCCCACCCACAGTGCGAGCACCACCCAGGGGATGGCGCTGCGCCGGCCCTTCGTCTTCCCGGTCCCCATGAAATCTCCGGCCCCCATGAAACGGGCCTCCCTTCGGCACGGCTGTCTGGTTGCGCTCTCCAGACTTCCGGCCCGCGGCGGGCGGATCGTCGCGCGTGAGGGCGAGTTCGGGAGTACTGCCGGGGGTGACCGGACGGGGGGACTACTCCCCGGGGAGTATCAGGACGGTGTCCGGGCCGCCACCAGCAACCGGGTCACGTCCTCCGCGCGGATCGTCAGGGCCGCGCCCACCGTCGTGAGGACCTCTCGTTCGGCCGGGGTGTACGGGCCGTCCGCGAGGGCGATGCGGGCGCCCTGGAGCAGGATCGATTCGCGGCCCACCGCGGCGAGGTGCGGGGCGAGCGGGTCGAGTGCCTCGTGGAGCTCTATGGCCAGTCCCGGGCCGTACGGTTCGCCGTGGTTCTGGCCGGTGTCGGAGGCGAGGGCGGCGACGAGCGCGGCGAGCTGTTCCTCCGTGCAGTCGGCGAAGCCGGCCGCCCGCACCGCGCCCGCCGCCGTCTCCAGGGACGTACGGGCGCAGGCGCCGCCCGCGGACAGGACCGCGAGGGCGACGGTGTGGACGGCGTCGCGGAGCATCGCCGAGAAGCGGATGGTGGTGGGGTGGTCGAGGACGTCGGTGCCGAAGTGACGGCGGCAGGCCGCGCACTCGACGACCGGGCCGGTCTCGCCGCGTGGCACGACCGGCATGCCGAGGAGGGTGAAGCGGCGCTGGCCGGTCAGCCGCTGGTAGTTGCGGTCGCCGCCGCAGCCCGGGCAGAAGAACTCGCCGTCGCCCGCGGGTGTCCACGCGGTACGGGTACCCAGGATGCGGGCAAGCCCGGTGACACGGCCGTCACGTCCCCGTTCTGGCAGCACGTCGCACCTCCGTAACCCCGCGGCAACATCGCCGCACGCCTCCGTGATGTTAGCCACATCCATGAGGTGTAGTCAGCACCCAGGACGAGACCTTCCCGTTACCTCCACCGGGGCGTGGCCGATATACGACGGGGCCCCGGCCGCCGTATACAGCGGTCGGGGCCCCGAAAGTCCCGGTCAGGCCGGTCAGCGGGTCGCGCGGTTGACGGCGGAGACGACCGCCTTCAGCGACGCACGCGTCGTGTTCGCGTCGATGCCGATCCCCCACAGGATCTTGTCGTCGATCGCGCATTCGATGTAGGAGGCGGCCTGCGCGGAGGCGCCCTCGCTCATCGTGTGCTCCTGGTAGTCGAGCAGGCGCACGTCGATGCCGACGGACTCCAGGGCGTTGAAGAAGGCCGAGATCGGGCCGTTGCCGGAGCCGGTCAGGACGGTGTCCTCGCCGTCGACCGTGGCCTCGACGGTCAGGGTGTCGACGCCGTCGGTGTCGGTCGTGGACTGGCCCGTGCGGACCTGGATACGGCCCCAGGGGTTCTCCGGGTTCGGCAGGTACTCGTCCTGGAAGACCCCCCAGATGGCGCCGCCGGTGACCTCGCCGCCCTCGGCGTCCGTCTTCGCCTGGATGAGCTTGGAGAACTCGATCTGCATCCGGCGGGGCAGGTCCAGCTTGTGGTCGTTCTTCAGGACGTACGCGATACCGCCCTTGCCGGACTGCGAGTTGACGCGGATGACGGCCTCGTAGGAGCGGCCGACGTCCTTCGGGTCGATCGGCAGGTACGGGACCGCCCACTCGATGTCGTCGACGGTGACGCCCTTGGCGGCCGCGTCGGCCTCCATCGCGTCGAAGCCCTTCTTGATGGCGTCCTGGTGGGAGCCGGAGAAGGACGTGTAGACCAGGTCGCCCACGTACGGGTGGCGCGGGTGGACCTCCATCTGGTTGCAGTACTCCCACGTGCGACGGATCTCGTCGATGTCGGAGAAGTCGATCTGCGGGTCGACGCCCTGGGAGAACAGGTTCATGCCCAGGGTGACCAGGTCGACGTTGCCGGTGCGCTCGCCCTGCCCGAACAGACAGCCCTCGACGCGGTCGGCGCCGGCCATCAGCGCCAGCTCGGCGGCGGCGACGGCCGTACCGCGGTCGTTGTGCGGGTGGACGGAGATGACGACGTGCTCGCGGCGGGAGATGTTCCGGCTCATCCACTCGAAGCGGTCGGCGTGGGTGGAGGGCGTGGAGCGCTCGACGGTGGCCGGCAGGTTCAGGATGATCTCGCGGCCCGGGCCGGGCTGCCAGACGTCCATGACGGCCTCGCAGACCTCCAGGGCGAAGTCCAGCTCGGTGTCGGTGAAGATCTCGGGGCTGTACTGGTAGCCGAACTCCGTCTCGGGGCCCAGCAGCTTCTCCGCGTACTCGACGACCAGACGGGTGCCGTCGACGGCGATCTGCTTGATGTCGTCCTTGGAGCCGCGGAAGACGACCCGGCGGAACACGGGTGCCGTGGCGTTGTACAGGTGGACGGTCGCCCGCTTGGCGCCCTTCAGGGACTCCACGGTCCGCTCGATCAGGTCCTCGCGGGCCTGGGTCAGTACGGAGATCGTCACGTCGTCCGGGATCGCGCCCTCTTCCTCGACGATCGAGCGCACGAAGTCGAAGTCGGTCTGGCCGGAGGCCGGGAAGCCGACCTCGATCTCCTTGTAGCCCATCGCGACCAGCTGGTCGAACATCCGGCGCTTGCGCTCGGGCGACATGGGGTCGATCAGGGCCTGGTTGCCGTCACGCAGGTCGGTGGAGAGCCAGCGAGGGGCGACGGTGATCCGCTTGTCGGGCCAGGTGCGGTCGGGGATGTCGACCTGGTCGTACTGTCCGTACTTGTGGATCGGCATGTGACTGGGCTGCTGGCGGTTCGCCATGATGCGGTGGCTCCTCGGGGTGACCGGAGATTGTCCGGACGGAAGGACGGCCGACGCGCAACACCAAGCACCGCGGGGAGGGGGTCGGCCTCGACTACAGGCCCTCGCCGCGGCAGCTAAGGAGAAGCAGCCCGAAATGCATAGTGCTCCGCAGCCTAGCCGAGCCGCTTCCGTCACGCGGGACCGTTCCAGTATGCGGGACCGACGGGAGGAACCACAGGAAAAGGTACAGAACGTGCGCCACGCCACTCGACCCCCCTCCGCCATAGCATCCGGCGTCGCGGGTCGAGCCCCTTTGTCACCGTATTTCACCAATCATGGTTGCCGGTGGTGACAGCGGTATGACGCAGTGCAAAGGTGCCGGACATGACGACTCACGGGGGCTTCGAGCCCGTCTTCTGCACCGTCGTACCGCCGCACGTCCTCGACCGGCTGGCGCGGAACGACAACCCCGCTCTCTCCGGTCCCGCCCGGCGCACCATCCTGCGCGACAGCGAGCTGCGCGCCCTGCGCCAGGTGAACACCGAGTACGGCCTGCTGGCCGCCCCGACGGTGAAAGCGCCGTCGGACCAGCCGCTGCGCACCCTCTACGACGCCGAGCACGGCACCTCCCTGCCCGGCACCAAGGTCCGCGCCGAGGGCCAGGACCCCGGACAGGACGCCACCGTCAACCGCGCCTACTCCGGGCTCGGCGCCACCTTCGACCTCTATCTGAAGGCCTACCAGCGCCACTCGATCGACGGCGACGGCCTGCCCCTCGACGCCACCGTCCACTACGACGAGGGCTACAACAACGCCTTCTGGAACGGCGAGCAGATGGTGTTCGGCGACGGCGACGGCGAGATCTTCGTCGACTTCACCAACTCCATCGACGTGATCGGGCACGAGCTCACCCACGGCGTCACGCAGTACACGGCGAACCTGACCTACAACGGCCAGCCGGGCGCCCTCAACGAGTCGATGTCCGACGTCTTCGGCTCGCTCATCAAGCAGTACTCGCTCGGCCAGACCGCCGCCGAGGCCGACTGGCTGATCGGCGCGGGCCTGCTCGCCCCGGACGTCACCGGCACCGCCCTGCGCTCCATGAAGGCGCCGGGCACCGCGTACGACGACGACGTCCTCGGCAAGGACCCGCAGCCCGCGACGATGGACGAGTACGTCCGCACCGGCCGCGACAACGGCGGCGTCCACATCAACTCCGGCATCCCCAACCACGCGTTCTACCTGGCCGCCACCGCCCTCGGCGGCTACGCCTGGGAGAAGGCAGGCCAGCTCTGGTACGACGTCCTGACCGGCGGCGAGCTCTCCGAGCGGGCCTTCTTCAGCGACTTCGCCAAGCTGACGGTGAAGGCCGCGCGCGAGCGCTTCGGCAGCGGCGGGGAGGAACTCCAGGCCGTGGAGAAGGCGTGGGAGCAGGTGGGGGTGCGGATTCTCTGAGTCCGTAATAGACAGGGACCCATGCGTATTCAGGTGAGTCGCACGGGCGGGTTCGCGGGCATCGAGCGCCGTGCCGAGGTCGACACCTCGGGACGGCCCGACGCCCCCGAGTGGCACGCCCTGGCCGAGCGGGCGGTCGCCGCCGGCCGGGGCGCGCCTCCGGTCGGCGTACCGGACGGCTTCAGCTACGAGATCACCGTGGACGGCAGGACGGTGCACGCGGCCGATCCCCGGCTCACGGAGGAGCAGCGCGAGCTGATCTCGCGGGTCCTGAAGGAAGGCGCCTGAGGGGGCGCGCGGGGGCTTGCGAAGAGCTCGCGGGAGGGTCATAACTGGCAGTTCACGCCGGGACGTTGACTTCCTTACCCAGCGGTAAGCATGATCCCGCCCATGGCGAACGATCCGCGCGACGCGGCGAACCCGATGCCCCGGTTCCCGGCAGACTTCCTGTGGGGCGTGTCCACCTCCGCGCATCAGATCGAGGGCGCGGCGGAGCTCCGCGAACCTTCGGTCTGGGACACCTTCACCGCCGTGCCGGGACGGGTGAAGGACGGCTCCACGGCGGCGGTGGCCTGCGACCACTACCACCGCTACCCCGAGGACGTGGCGCTCCTGTCGGGCCTGGGCGTGGACGCCTACCGCTTCTCGGTCTCATGGCCGAGGGTGGACTCGCCCGGCGGTCTCGACTTCTACGACCGGCTCGTCGACGAGCTGTGCGCGGCCGGCGTACGCCCGGTCCCCACCCTCTTCCACTGGGACCTGCCGGCCCGGCTCGACTGGCTGGAGCGGGACACGGCGGCCCGGTTCGCCGAGTACGTGTCGGTGGTCGCCGGGCGTCTCGGCGACCGCGTGCGGAAGTGGATCACCATCAACGAGCCCGCCGAGCACACCCTGCTGGGGCACGCCCTCGGCACCCACGCGCCCGGCAGGCAGCTGCTGTTCGACGCGCTCCCGGCCGCCCACCACCAGTTGCTGGGGCACGGCCTCGCCGTCCAGGCGCTGCGCGCGGCCGGGGCCACGGACATCGGCATCGCCAACTCCCACGGCCCGACCTGGCCGGCCTCCCGGGAACCGGCCGACATCGAGGCGGCGGCCTTCTACGACGTCCTGCTGAACCGGCTGTTCGCGGAGCCGATCCTGCTGGGCGAATACCCGGAAGGCCTCGGCGAGTTGATGCCGGGAGACGTGCAGGCCGACCTCAAGGTGATCTCGGAGCCGCTCGACTGGTACGGGATCAACTACTACGCCCCGACGAAGGTGGGCGCCCCCCAGGGCACGGAGATCGAGTTCGGCGGCATCCGCATGCCGGCCGAACTGCCCTTCTCCGTCCAGCAGATAGAGGACGTCCCGGTGACGGACTTCGGCTGGCCGGTCGTCCCCGAGGGCCTGACGGAACTCCTCACCACCTTCCGCGACCGCTACGGCGACCGGCTCCCCCCGGTCGTCATCACCGAGAACGGATGCAGTTACGAGGGCGTGGACGACCAGGAGCGCATCGCCTACCTGGACGGCCATCTCCGGGCCCTGCACCGGGCGGTCGAGGCGGGCGTCGACGTGCGCGGCTACTTCGTGTGGTCGCTGCTCGACAACTTCGAGTGGGCGGAGGGGTACGAGCGCCGCTTCGGCCTGGTCCACGTGGACTTCGAGACCCAGGAGCGGACCCCGAAGGCGTCGTACGCCTGGCTGCGGGACGTCCTGCGGGCCCAGAGATGACGACGGCGGACAGGGCTCCGGCGGCCGCCGCCCTGGCCGAGCCCGTCGAGCGGGTGGGCCGGGGCTGGACGTCGGCCCTGTCCCTCGCCAACGGGGCGATCTGGGTGGGCTGGTACGGCCCCCTCCAGATCCTGCTGGCCTCCCAGGCCGAGGACTTCGCACCCGGCTCGGGCATGTCGAAGGAGACGATGCTGGCCTGGGTGACGGGCGTGGGCGCGGTGGCGTCCCTGGCCGCGAACCCCCTCTTCGGCGCGCTGTCGGACCGCACGACCTCCCGCCGGGGCCGCCGTACGCCGTGGATCGTGGCGGGAACGGCGGGCGGCGCCCTCTCCCTGCTGCTGCTCGCGGGAGCGCACGGGGTCTGGACCATGGCGGCGGGCTGGTGCCTGGTCCAGCTCACGCTGAACGCGGCCTTCGCGGCGGTGACGGCCGCCGTCCCCGACCGGGTCCCCCGGCTCCAACGGGGCTCGGTGGGCGGCTGGTTGGGCGCGGCCCAGATCCTGGGCGTGGTCGGCGGCACCGGACTCGCGACGGCCGCCGGGGGCGTCGGCGCGGGATACGTGGCGTGCGCGGTGTTCACGACGCTCGGCGTGCTGCCCTACGTGCTGCGGTACGAGGATCTGCGGCTGGCGGCGGCGGACCGGCCGGCCTGGTCCTGGCGGGGCTTCGCGGCCGGGTTCTGGCTGAGCCCGCGCACCTACCCCGACCTGGGCTGGGCATGGCTCACCCGCTTCCTGATGAACCTGAGCAACGCGCTGGTGCTGCTCTACCTCCTCTACTACCTGCGCGACCGCCTGCACCACTCCGACCCCGAACAGGGCGTGCTGATCCTGACGGCGGTGAACGGGCTGACGCTGCTCGCCACGGTGGTCGTCGGGGGCGCGTGGTCGGACCGGGTCGGCAGGCGCAAGCCGTTCGTCATCTGGTCGGGCGTGCTGATGGCGGTGGCGACGGCGGGACTGGCGCTCTGGCAGACCTGGCCGGGGGCGATCGTCGCGGCGGCGGTGCTGGGCATCGGCTTCGGCGTGTTCACGTCGGTCGACTTCGCGCTGATGACGGACGTGCTGCCGAAGGCCGGCGACCGGGGCAAGGACCTGGGCGTCATCAACGTGGCCAACGCCCTGCCCCAGGTCGCGGCCCCCGTCCTCGCCGCGCCGATCGTGACCTACCTGGGCGGCTACCGGGTGCTGTACCTGGTGGCGGCGGTGGTCGGGCTGGCGGGGGCGGTGCTGGTGGGCCGGATCCGGGGGGTGGACTGACCGTCAGAGGACTCCGGCGTCCCGGGCCGCCCAGACGCTCGGATAGAGGGGCCGGAAGCCGAGGTCACGGCGGATGCGCTGGGTGGACATGATCCCGAACCACGGGTCGGGATCGGTCCGGGTGCGCAGCTCGTCGGGCACCTCGACGCCGTTGAGCTGGTGCAGCTCGACCGCGGTCACCGGGGCGTCGTCGGCGATGTTGTAGACCGGGCTCGTGACGCCCGGCGCGTACAGCAGACGCAGCAGGCCCTGGGCGACGTCCGCGTGGTGGGCCATCTGGAGCCGCTGGGTTCCCGCCCAGTGCGCGGCCCAGCGCAACGACTGGGCGAGATGCGGATCGCCCTCGCCGTAGACGAACGGCAGCCGGCCGACGCGCACCTCCATGCCCTCCGACGCGAGGAGCTCCCGCTCGGCCGCCGCCTTCGACTCGGCGTAGGCGCCCCACATCTCGCCGCCGGGCCGGATCTCGTCCTCCTCGGTCAGTGGGCGGCCCCGCCCCACGCCGTACACGATCCCCGTGCTGACCTGCACGAACCGCTTGACGCCTGCGGCCAGCGCGGCGCTGCCGAGTGCCACCGCCGCGTCCCGGTTGACGGCCCACGCCTCCTCGTCCGGCACCCCGCGGAAGGACGCCGCGACATTCACGACCGCGTCCACCCCGGCCACCGCCTTGCCGAGCGCCTCCGCGTCCCGCAGATCCCCGGTCAGCACCTCGGCGCCCAGCTCCGCGAACCGCTCCGCGCGGGCGGCGTCACGCACCAGCACCCGCACCTTCCCCGGTCCCGCCTGCGCCAGCAGCCTCGGCACGAAACGCCGTCCGACCTGCCCTGTCGTACCCGTCACCAGTGTCAACATCGTCGTCCGCTCCATTCGGTCTGGTCCCTCCACCCTCGGGCGGAGCCGCGGCGGCCGGGAGAGACCCGTCGATCAGGGGATCGGCAGTCCCTGGATACGAGCGGCGGAATGCCGCAGCCTGGAGGGGTGAACCGAGCCGAACTCGCCGACTTCCTGCGCCGCGAACGGGCCCGTCTGACCCCCTCCGACGTGGGGCTGACGGCGGGCGCCCGCCGTCGCACGTCCGGGCTGCGCCGCGAGGAGGTGGCCCAGCTGGTGGGGATGTCGGTGGACTACTACACGCGGCTGGAGCAGGCCCGGGGGCCGCGCCCGTCCCGCCAGATGCTGACGGCGCTGGCCCGCGCGCTGCGGCTGACCGCCGACGAGCGCGACCATCTGTTCCATCTGACCGGCGAGGAGCCGCCGCGCCGGGAGACGGCGTCGACCCACGTCGCGCCCGGGCTGATGCTGATCCTGGACCGCCTGGACGACACCTCGGCGCAGGTGGTGACCGACTGCGGGGAGGTGCTGGCCCAGAACGCGATGGCCCGTGCGCTGACCCGCGATGTCATGTCCCGCCCCCGGCGGGCGCGGAACCTGGCCCGCGTGTACTTCCTGGACCCGGACGCGCGCGAAATGTTCCCGGAGGAGGACCGGGCGGGCCACGCCCGCGCCCATGTGGCCAATCTGCGCGCGGTGGCCGCCGCCCGTCCCGACGACCCGGAACCGGCCGCGCTGGTCGCCGAACTGCGCGCCGGCAGCGAGGAGTTCGCCCGCCTCTGGGACGAGCACCAGGTGTCCCTGCGGCACAAGGCGACGAAACGCTTCCTGCACCCGCTGGTCGGCCTGCTGGACCTGGACTGCGAGGTCCTGCTCAGCCACGAGCACCGCCAGCTGCTGATCATCCACACGGCCCGCCCGGGCACGGACTCCTACGAGCGGCTCCGACTGCTCCGGGTGGTGGGGCTCCAGGACATGTCCCCGCAGCCGACGCCCCTCGACGGATGAGCTGGAGGACGAGCTAGAACCCCAGCTTGCGCAGCTGCTTCGGGTCGCGCTGCCAGTCCTTCGCCACCTTCACGTGCAGGTCGAGGAAGACCGGCGTGCCCAGCAGCGCTTCGATCTGCTTGCGGGACTTGATGCCCACGTCCTTCAGGCGCTTGCCCTTGGGGCCGATGATGATGCCCTTCTGGCTGGTGCGCTCGATGTAGATGTTCGCGTGGATGTCGAGGAGCGGCTTGTCGGCCGGACGGTCCTCGCGCGGGAGCATCTCCTCGACGACCACCGCGATGGAGTGCGGGAGCTCGTCGCGTACGCCTTCCAGCGCCGCCTCGCGGATCAGCTCGGCGACCATCACCTGCTCGGGCTCGTCCGTCAGGTCGCCCTCGGGGTAGAGCGGCGGGCTCTCCGGGAGCATCGGGGCGAGCAGGTCCGCCAGCAGCCCGACCTGCTGGTCGCCGACCGCCGAGACCGGCACGATCTCCGCCCACTCGAACCCCAGCTCCTTGCCGAGCTGGTCGATCGCGATGAGCTGCTCGGCGAGCGTCTTGGAGTCCACGAGGTCGGTCTTCGTCACGACCGCGACCTTCGGGGTCCGCTTGATCCCGGCCAGCTCCTTGGCGATGAAGCGGTCGCCGGGGCCCAGCTTCTCGTTGGCCGGCAGGCAGAAGCCGATGACGTCGACCTCGGCCCAGGTGGCGCGCACGACGTCGTTGAGCCGCTCGCCGAGCAGGGTGCGCGGCTTGTGCAGGCCCGGGGTGTCGACCAGGATCAACTGGGCGTCAGGGCGGTGCACGATGCCCCGTACCGTGTGCCGGGTGGTCTGTGGACGGTTCGAGGTGATCGCCACCTTCTTCCCGACCAGAGCGTTCGTGAGGGTGGACTTGCCCGCGTTGGGACGGCCCACGAAGCAGGCGAAGCCGGCGCGGTGGGGGGCCTCGGCCGACTGCTCGGATGACTGGTTACGGACGCTCATGGGCCCCATTCTCCCTGATCCACGGAGCCCCGCCGCACACACGAGCGGCAGTGCCCTCCCTCGTGAGCTCCCGGAAACCTCCACGCAACGAAACGTCATGGAAACACACCTGTACGCGACCCGAAACCGGAACCCGTGAACCTCTGACGAGCCCCCGCATCGTTGGAGACCCCCGTGACTCTGGCCGCCGCCCATGCGAACACCGGCGACACCGCCTGGCTGCTCGCCGCCACCGCCCTCGTCCTGCTGATGACCCCGGGCCTGGCCCTCTTCTACGGCGGCATGGTCCGCACGAAGAGCGTCCTCAACATGCTCATGATGAGCTTCGTGTCGATCGCGCTGGTCACGGTGGTGTGGCTGACGGCCGGCTACTCGCTCGCGTTCGGCGACGACGTCGGGGGCGGGCTGATCGGCGGGCTGGAGCACGCCGGGATGGCGGACCTCGGCCCGGACAGCGTGCAGGGCACGGTCCCCACCCTCCTGTTCGCCACCTTCCAGCTCACCTTCGCGATCATCACGGCCGCCCTGATCAGCGGCGCCATCGCGGACCGGGCGAAGTTCGGCGCGTGGCTGGTCTTCGTACCGGTCTGGGCACTCCTCGTATACGTTCCCGTCGCGCACTGGGTGTGGGGCCCCGGCGGCTGGATCCTCGACCGGCTCGGCGCCCTCGACTTCGCCGGCGGTCTCCCCGTCGAGATCACCTCGGGTGCCTCGGGACTGGCGTTGTGCCTGGTCCTGGGCCCGCGGCTGGGCTTCAAGAAGGACGCGATGCGTCCGCACAACCTTCCCATGGTGATGCTGGGCGCGGGTCTGCTCTGGTTCGGCTGGTTCGGCTTCAACGCGGGCTCCGCCCTGGGCGCGAACGGGCTGGCGGCCGCCGCCTTCCTCAACACCATGGCCGCCGGCTGCACCGGCCTGCTCGGCTGGCTGTTCGTCGAGCAGAAGCGCGACGGCCACCCGACGACGCTGGGCGCGGCGTCCGGCGCGGTCGCGGGCCTGGTGGCCATCACACCGTCCTGCGGCTCGGTCTCCCTGCTCGGCGCGCTGGCCGTCGGCCTCACGGCCGGTGTCGTCTGCTCCTACGCCGTGGCCTGGAAGTTCCGGTTCGACTACGACGACTCCCTCGACGTGGTCGGGGTCCACCTGGTCGGCGGGGTCATCGGCACGCTCCTCATCGGCGTCTTCGCGGTGGACGCCATGACCGGCGGCGCCGAGGGCCTGCTCTACGGCGGCGGGCTCGCCCAGCTCGGCAGGCAGCTGGTCGCCGTGATCGTCGTCGGGGCGTACGCCTTCACCGTCACGTACGGCATCGGCAGGGTTCTCGACAAGACGATCGGCCTGCGCGCGCACGAGGACCACGAGCACACCGGCCTGGACCTTACGGTGCACGCCGAGACGGCATACGATCACGGCGTCCTGGGCCACGGCGCCCCGGTCGGCTCGCACTCCGCCCTCTCCGCCCAGAAGGTCAAGCCACAGGAATGAAGCTCATCACCGCGATCGTCAAGCCCTACCGCCTCGACGAGGTCAAGACGGCCCTCCAGGAGCTCGGCGTGCACGGCCTGACCGTGACCGAGGCCAGCGGCTACGGCCGGCAGCGCGGCCACACCGAGGTGTACCGGGGCGCCGAGTACCAGGTCGACCTCGTGCCCAAGGTGCGGATCGAGGTCGTCGTCGACGACGCCGCGTCCGATGCCGTGATCGACGCGGTGGTGCTGGCCGCGCGGACCGGGAAGATCGGGGACGGGAAGGTCTGGGCCGTGCCGGTCGAGACGGTCGTGCGGGTGCGGACGGGCGAGCGGGGGCCCGACGCGCTTTAACCTCCGGCGGTCCGGCTGAGTTTCGGCTGCGGGTCCGTGGGGGCTTGTCGCGCCCCGCGGCGGAGCCGCAGAATGTCAGCGCCCCGCGCCCCTTCAGAGCGCGTTCGCCGGCGTCTGATCAGCAGCCAGACGCCTGCTCCGACCCCGGCCGCCAGCAAGGCCGCCACCAGCCAGGGCACCGCCACGAAGGACGCTTTCGCCGACTCCTCGGTGCCCTTGGCGGTCGCGGTCAGCCTGACGTCGGTCCAGTCGAGCTGGGGGGCGTCGCCCCAGCGTTCGGTGAGGCGGACGCGCTGGCCCGGGAGGAGCTGGGAGGGGAGCTTCTTCAGATCCCGGGTCAGGAGCGTACGGCCGAACAGGCCGCTGGCCTTCAGCTCCACCTTCGGTGCGAGGGTGACGTTGCCGGTGTTGTGCAGGGTGTAGGAGATCGTCGCCGTGCTGTCGCCGAGGCCGGGGATCAGCGGCTGGCCGTGGCTGATCTCGACGTTCTCGACGGCGAGCGCGGGCAGTGTGGGCCCGCCGACCTGGAGGTAGACCCGGGCGCCGACGGCCCGCTGGACGCCCAGCGCGACCCCGCCGTCACCCTGTTCGACCCGTTCGTCGAGGGCCACGATCGCCCCCGGATGGTCGCCCGGCTCGGCGCCCTCGGGCACCCGGACGGTGAACGGCACGGTGACCGTCGCGCGGCCGGGCACGGTGACCCGGTCCTTCGGCAGCTCGGCCCACGCGCCCACGCCGCGCATCTTCTCGCCGAGCGACTTCACGGCGAACCCGCCGTCGCGCGCGGTGTTGTAGGCGTCGGCCGCGTACAGCCGGAAGGTGAGGGGCTCGTCCGTCTTGTTGGCGACGACGACCTCGTCCTCGATCGTCTGGCCGGGATCGGCCGAGACATAGAAGTAGGGCCGCGCGGCGACGGCCGAGGAGACGGGATAGACCGACCAGCTGCCGTTGTCGGCGGCGCGGGCGGGGGTCGCGAGCGTCAGGAACAACAGCAGCGGCAGGAGGAGGACGTACGGCTTGCGCATGGGTGCGGACCCCCGGCGAACGGGTCCCGGCCGGCGGGTCCCGGTCGGCGGGCCCCGACGAACGGGCTTGGACGGTGGGGCGGACGGGCGGGTGCGGACCTGTGGGGCGGGCGCCCGGCCACCGGTGGACGTGGTGCGTACGCTCAGGTGAGCGTGAGGGTCAGGACGCCGGCGTAGCTGCCCGGAGGCGTGAACGACGGTACGTCGAGGGACAGTCGGGCGTCGGTGGTGAACTCACCACCGGTGGCCGTGCCGTCGGGCGTGGACGCCAGGGTCGCCCCCGCGGCGCCGATCGTGCCCGCCGAACCGGCCTGACAGGTGCTCGGGCTGCCCGCCTTGGTCGTGCACGCGGGCGTCCAGCTCAGCTTGCCGGCGTCGATCTTGGCGCCGGGGCCGCTGAAGTCGGTGACCTTGCCGGTCAGGGACCAGCCCGCGGGCCCGCCGCGGAAGTCCTTGACGGTCACGGTCTGCAGCGCGCCGGTCGAGGCCCCGCCCTGGCCGAAGTCGACCGCGGACAGCTGGACGGCGTCCCCGGCCTGGGACATCGACAGCGTGCCCGCCCGGACCGTGGTGGTCACCTTCTGGCTGCCCTCCGGTACGGGCTGGTCGTCGATGACGACGTACGCGACCGGTCCGGCACCGAGGTCCGAGCTCCACGCGCCGCCCTCGTACGCCACGACACCGGTCGTGGTGAGGTCGCTGACGACGAGCGAGCCCGAGATGCCGCCCTGCGCGTCCGCGGTCACGGTCGCCGTGTCCGCGGTCTGGGCGGACGCGGAGCGCCCGGCCAGCGTGACGCTCGCGCCCGCGGTGAAGCCGCTGCCGGTGACGGCGACGGCCGCGCCCGGGCTTCCGGAGGCCGAACCCAGCGAGATCGCGCGGGTGTTGGCCGGCGGGTTGTCGGCGGCCGTGACGGTCTCCGACACCGGGGCGGGCGGGTTGGTCACCGTGCAGGGGGTGTCCAGCTCCAGGATGTAGCTGGTGTGGATGTTGTAGTCACCGGGCGAGAGGGTGATCGCGCCGGGCGTGGTGACCGTGAAGGTGCCGGTCATGGAGAACGACGGGAAGGCGCCCTTGCCGGGCACCGGGTCGTTCTTCTTCGGCCCCGTGACCGTGACGCTGCCGGTCTGCGCACCGCCGAGGGTGACCTTGCCCGTCGGCGTCATGATGTCGGCCGGCAGGGCGAGGTCGGTGGGGTTGCTCGCGGCGGGCGTGACCACCGTGTACGTGACGGCGACGGTGTCGCCGACGTCGGGAGTGGTGTTGTCCACCGTGATCTTCGCGGTGGTCGTGCCGTCGATCGGCGGGAGGCCCGCGATGGCCGGCGGGATGCAGTGCGTGGGGTAGTCCACGTTGGACGCGGCGCCGGCCGGGGCCGCCAGCGCCCCTCCGGCGGTGACCGCGAGCGCGGTCGCCCCGAGCAGCGACGCCCAGCGCCGTCTTCGGGAACCTCGGGTGCTTCCGGAACTTCGGGGTGAACCCATGTTGCCCCCTCCTCCAGGGTGCGGGCGCAGCGGCTCTTCTGCGCCGACAGGGGGCATTGAGATGCGGATCGCACGAGAAGTCAATGGACATCACGCGGTGAACTGATGGGCCGTCAGCTTCCTGGCGCAGCCGGGAAACCGACGGCCTGTCGGCTCAGTTTCCAACCGCTATCAGCTGAACACGAACGGACCCGGCGTCTGCGTCGCGCTCGTCGTACAGGTGACGGTGATCCCGAAGACGACCATCTTCAGGGAGCCGCCGTAGAAGTTCAGGCTGTCACCCGAGGCCACGGTCCCGTTGAGCGGACCGACCGTGATCGTGGAGCCGGCCGGCATGGCGGGGTTCACCGTGCCGGAGAAGACCCTCGCGGAACCGGTCGAGTTCGCCATCGTGAGCGTGGAACTGATGCTGTTCGCGCCGATCGAGATCGGCGTGGTGATCGCGGTGGACGTGAGCTTGAGGGTGGCGGCCGTGCCCGTCTGGGTGGCCGTGAGGGTGGCTGCGCCGCCTCCGAAGAGACCGCAACTGGCGGTGACGTTCGCCGTCAGCGGGGTGACGGCGACAGCCGAGGGCGCGAGGGCCAGTCCGGTGACCGCGAGGGCCCCGACCAGCATTGCCGCACCTGATCCGATTCGCTTGCCTCTCATGGGATCCGCTCCCTTCCCGAGTACGGGAATCCATGTGGGGGGTGGATGGACGGGAGATACCGGCGGACCACCGCCCGGGAGGGATGGGTGCGGACACCCTGCCCGGGTTCAGATCTGACGGTCGGGTCCGATGATCAGGCCTGACGGTCGAATCTGACGGTCCGTCGGAACTTGCGGTTCCATTGATGCGCGAGCGATACGAGAACGGCAAGGTTGAAATCCGGCCTACCTCCGGCCGGCCCCCTCGACGAGCCGCTTCCGGCTCCCGTCAGCCCGCGGAGAGGGTGAGCCGAACCGTCCCGTCCGGGGAGGCCACCAGCACCGGCGTCCCCGCCCCGCCGAGATCCCGTACGGCGGCCAGATCCGCCTCGGCGGCCGCCTCCGACGAGGTCACCACGGCCGCCGCCTCCAGGGACTCCGCCCCCGAGGCCACCGCCATGGCCACCGCCGTCTGGAGCGCGCTCAACCGCAGCGACGGCAGATCCACCGTCCCCGCGACATACGTACGTCCGGTCTCGTCCCGTACGGCGGCCCCCTCGGGCACACCGTTGCGGGCCCGCGCGGAACGGGCCAGGGTGACGATCTTGCGGTCCTCGGGATCGAGCACGTTGCTGTCGGTCATGCCCCGAGCATACGAAGAACCGATGCGCTCACCGCGTCTGCCCTGCGCGTTCGCGTGACGGGTGGTGCCGCCACCACCGGCAGGGACGACTCCCCGGCCGTTGCGATGGCCGGAAGGGCGCGGGCCGCGCGGCCGCGGAGGGCTCAGGGCCGGTCGAGCCGCAGCCGTTCGGCCCGCGGCAGACCGGCGACCACCAGATCGTAGGAGTCCTCGACGAGTTCCCGGACCAGCCGGTCAGGGAGCTCCCCGTCGACCGTCACCGTGTTCCAGTGCCGCTTGTTCATGTGCCACCCGGGGACGATCAGCCCCTCGTGCTCACCGCGCAGGCGCACCGCGTCGTCCGGGTCGCACTTGAGGTTCACCGTCAGGGGCCGCGCGTCCAGGGTCGTCAGGGCGAACAGCTTGCCGCCGACCTTGAACACCGAGATCTCCGGCCGGAAGGGGAAGTCCTCCACGACCGCGTTGAAGGAGAGACACAAGGCACGCAGTTGCTGAGGTGTCACTCCATCACTCCATCACTCGGCCACTCGGTCATGCGGTCACTCGGTCACTCGGTCACGCGGTCACGCGGTCACGCGGAACCGTGGCTCCGGCGGGGACCCCGTCATTCGGGTTTCGTCTCGTCCTCCGGCCGGTCCGCCGGTTTCACCGGCTCGACCAGCACTGTGACGATCTTGTTCCGGCGGCCGGCCGCGGTCTCCGCCGTCAGCCGCAGCGCGCGCCCGTCCGGCAGGTCGACCACGCTCGACGCCCCGGCGATGGGCACCCGGCCCAGGGCCTTGGCGAGCAGCCCGCCGACGGTCTCCACGTCCTCGTCGTCGTACTCCTCGATGCCGTACAGCTCGCCGAGGTCGGTGATGTCGAGGCGGGCGGTGACCCGGTGCCGGTCGTCGCCGAGCTCCTCCACGGGCGGGAGTTCACGGTCGTACTCGTCGGTGATCTCGCCGACGATCTCCTCGAGGATGTCCTCGATGGTGACGATGCCGGCCGTGCCGCCGTACTCGTCGATGACGACGGCGACGTGGTTGCGGTCCTGCTGCATCTCCCGCAGCAGGTCACCGGCGTTCTTGGTGTCGGGGACGAAGGCGGCGGGCCGCATCGCCGTCGACACCAGCTCGCCCTCGGCGTCCCGGTTGATGTGCGTCTTGCGGACCAGGTCCTTCAGATACACGATGCCGACGATGTCGTCCTCGTTCTCGCCGGTCACCGGTATGCGGGAGAAACCGGAGCGCAGGGCGAGGGTCAGGGCCTGGCGGATGGTCTTGTACCGCTCGATGACGACGAGGTCGGTCCTCGGGACCATGACCTCGCGTACGAGGGTGTCGCCGAGCTCGAAGACGGAGTGCACCATGCGGCGCTCGTCGTCCTCGATCAGGGACTCCTTCTCGGCGAGGTCGACCAGCGCGCGCAGCTCCGCCTCGGAGGCGAACGGGCCCCGGCGGAAACCCTTGCCGGGGGTCAGCGCGTTGCCGATGAGGATCAGGAGCGACGGGATGGGGCCCATGATCCGCGCCAGCGGAAGCAGTACGTACGCGGCCGCCGTCGCGGTGTTCAGCGGGTGCTGGCGGCCGATGGTGCGCGGGGACACGCCCACGGCGACGTACGACACGAGGACCATCACGCCGATCGCCGCGAACAGGGCCGGAGTCGTGCCGTCGATCTGCTGGAGGCAGGCGTAGGTGACCAGCGCGGCGGCCGCCATCTCGCAGGCGACGCGGACCAGCAGCGCCACGTTCAGATAGCGGGTGGGGTCGGCGGCGATCTGCGCCAGCTTGGCGCTGCCCCGCCGGCCGGAACGCACGGCTTCCTCGGCGCGGAAGCTGGAGACGCGCGCGAGGCCCGCCTCCGCGCAGGCGGCGAGCCAGGCGACGACGACCAGCGCGATCGCGCCGGCGACGAGGGTCGGACTCATGAGACGGTCGGGGCCGGGGACGGGCCGGTCAGGCCCTTCTCCGCACGCCAGCCGTCGACGATGGCGGCCTGCAGACCGAACATCTCGGCCTTCTCGTCGGCCTCCTCGTGGTCGTAGCCCAGCAGGTGCAGCACCCCGTGGACGGCGAGCAGTTGGAGCTCCTCGTCCATGGAGTGCTGCGTCGGCGCCTCCGTGCCCTGCCGGGCGGCGACCTCGGGGCAGAGCACGATGTCGCCGAGGAGGCCCTGCGGGGGCTCGTCGTCGTCCTTCGACGGCGGACGCAGCTCGTCCATCGGGAAGGACATGACGTCCGTCGGCCCCGGCAGGTCCATCCACTGGATGTGCAACTGCTCCATGGCGTCGGCGTCCACGACGATCACCGAGAGCTCGGAGAGCGGGTGGATGCGCATCCGCGCGAGCGCGTAGCGGGCGATGTCGAGGATCGCCTGCTCGTCGACCTCGGTTCCGGACTCGTTGTTGACGTCGATCGACATGGTGCTGACTTGTCTACTTCCGCTTGTTACGGCCGCCCTGGTGGGTGCCGTTCTCCGTACCGTTCTCGCTGTCGTACTTCTCGTACGCGTCGACGATACGGCCGACCAGCCTGTGCCGGACGACGTCCTGGGAGGACAGGCGGGAGAAGTGGACGTCGTCGACCCCCTCCAGGATGTCCTGGACCTGACGCAGACCCGACTTCGTGCCGTTCGGCAGGTCCACCTGGGTCACGTCACCCGTGATCACGATCTTCGACTCGAAGCCGAGCCGGGTGAGGAACATCTTCATCTGCTCGGGGCTCGTGTTCTGAGCCTCGTCCAGAATGATGAAGGCGTCGTTCAGGGTCCGACCCCGCATATAGGCGAGCGGCGCCACCTCGATCGTCCCCGAGGCCATCAGCTTCGGGATCGAGTCCGGGTCCAGCATGTCGTGCAGCGCGTCGTACAGCGGGCGCAGATAGGGGTCGATCTTCTCGTACAGCGTGCCCGGGAGGAAGCCGAGCCGCTCCCCCGCCTCGACCGCCGGGCGGGTCAGGATGATGCGGTTGACCTGCTTGGACTGGAGGGCCTGGACTGCCTTGGCCATGGCCAGATAGGTCTTGCCGGTACCGGCCGGGCCGATGCCGAAGACGATCGTGTGCTTGTCGATCGCGTCGACGTACCGCTTCTGGTTGAGGGTCTTGGGTCTGATGGTGCGACCGCGCGAGGACAGGATGTTCTGCGTCAGAACCTCGGCCGGGGTCTCCTGGCCGTCACTCGTCCCGTTCTCACTCGCCCGCAGCATGGCGATCGAGCGTTCCACTGCGTCCTCCGTCATCGGCTGCCCGGTGCGGAGCACCAGCATCATCTCGTCGAACAGGCGCTGGACGAGAGCGACTTCCCGTGGGTCGCCGACCGCGCTGATCTCATTGCCCCGGACGTGGATGTCAGCCGCCGGGAAGGCCGTCTCTATCACGCGCAGGAGGGAGTCTCCGGATCCCAGCACCGCCACCATGGGGTGCTGGGCGGGAACGGTGAACTGTGCTCTCGCCTTGCCCTGCGCGGGCGTGTGAGCTGTGGGTGTCTGAGTCATAGGCCGGCCCGAAGGCCTCTACGTCCTCCCGGATGCGTCGCGCCTGCCACAAGGGCGGCCTGGCGAGTTCAAGGGTACGCCAGGGGACTGACAACGCCGTAGGGCTTTTCCGGGTCCCGCGACGGGGCCGGACGACTATGCGGAGCGGCCGAAACCGATCGTCGGCACCGCTCTGCGCAGCGGCCACGGGGTGGCCTCCTCCGCCGCAGTGAGCAGTGCCGGGAGCAGGCTGTCGAGGAACGCGTAGCGCCGCAGCGCCTCGGGGTCCTGGCTCTCGACCGACTGGACCCTGCGCCACCAGGCCGCGATCTCGGACCAGCCGGGGGCGGAGAGCGAGCCGCCGAACTCCTGCACGGAGAGGGCCGCGGTGAGGCCGGCGAAGGCGAGGCGGTCGGCGAGCGGCCAGTCGGCGAGCGTGCCGGTGACGAATCCGGCCACGAAGACGTCCCCGGCGCCGGTCGGGTCGAGGGCCTCGACGGCGATGGCCGGGACCTCCGCGGACTCGCCGGTGCGCCGGTCCACCGCGTAGGCGCCCTCCGCGCCGAGCGTCACGACCGCGAGCGGTACGTGCTCGGTGAGGGCGTGGGCGGCGGCACGGGGACAGGCGGCGCCGGTGTAGCGCATCGCCTCCTCCGCGTTCGGCAGGAAGGCCTCGCAGTGCGCCAGGTCGGTGAGGCCGGCCAGGTCCCAGGCACCGGTGTCGTCCCAGCCGACGTCGGCGAAGATGCGGGTGCCGCGCCCGGCGGCCCGCTCGATCCAGGGGTCGCGCCTGCCCGGGGTGAGGGAGGCGACGGCGGCGCGGGCGTGCGGCGGGTGCTCCGGGGCGCCCTCCTCGGCCGTCATGGCTTCCGGCGGCGGTTCGTGTCCGTGGGAGACCATGGTCCGCTCGCCCTCGTAGGCCATGGAGACGGTGACCGGCGAGTGCCAGCCGGGGACGGAGCGCGAGGTGCTGAGGTCGATGCCCTCGCCCTGTTCGAGGGCGTCCCAGCAGTACTCGCCGTAGTGGTCGTCCCCGAAGGCCGCCGCGAGGGAGGTGCGCAGGCCGAGCCGGGCGAGGGCGGTGGCCATGTTGGCGACCCCGCCCGGGCTCGAGCCCATTCCGCGCGCCCAGGACTCGGTCCCGCGCACCGGGGCGGAGTCGAGTCCGGTGAAGATGATGTCGAGGAAGACGGTGCCGGTGAGGTAGACGTCCCACGGCGGATCGCCGGGGGCGCGCCGGGCGGCCAGGGGGTCGACCCGGGCAGCAGGGCAGATCTGGCCGGCCTTGCCGGTCTGGCGGTGGCGTCCCTCTCCGGTGGACGCGTTGGACGCGGTCACGGTGCGCTCCCTGACGTGGTGCCGATCCGGCCAGTGTGCACCACGCCACCGACAACACCCCGTCTGTCACACGCGGCGCGGGGACACCTACCCCTCAGTACCCGCGAGCGGCGCCCTCGGGCCACACCCCGTCCACCGGCAGACCCGCCGCCCGCGCTGCGAGGCCGGTATCGGCGGGGCGGGCTCCGGCCTCGGCGGACGGCAGGCCGGCGCCCCCGGCGGGGCGGGCGACGCCGATCGGCCGTCGATCGCGCGCGGACACGGCACCGACGTCGGCGCCGCCGGCCCGCAGGGCGTGCGGTCCGCCGATGCCGTCCACGATCGACGGCAGGGCCCCCGGCCCGGAGGTCACCAGCGGGGGACGGCCGGGGTGACCCAGTCGGGGTCGGCCTGGCGCATGGCCGCCGCGTCGTCGCGCTCGCGCAGGGCGCCGTCGTCGTCGAGCCAGCGCCGGTGCAGGAACCGGAGCTTGTCGCGGTCGAGTTCGACGCCCAGGCCGGGCGCGTCCGACACGGTGACCTTGCCGTCGTCGAAGGTGAGGCGTTCGGTGAGGACGTCCTCCGACTGCCAGGGGTAGTGGGAGTCGCAGGCGTGGTGGAGGTTCGGGACGGTGGACGCCACCTGGGTCATGGCGGCCAGCGAGATACCCAGGTGGGTGTTGGAGTGCATGGAGATCCCGACGCCGAACGTCCGGCAGATCTCGGCGAGTTGCCGGGTGTTGCGCAGTCCGCCCCAGTAGTGGTGGTCGGAGAGGACGACCTGGACGGCGTCGCGGGTGAACGCCTCCTTGATCTCGGCGAACGTCGTCACGCACATGTTGGTGGCGAGCGGCACGTCGGTCCTCGCGGCCACCTCGGCCATGGCCGGGGTGCCGAGGGCCGGGTCCTCCAGGTATTCGAGGAGGCCGCCGATCTCGTCGGCCACCCTCAGTGAGGTCGCCACGGACCAGGCGCCGTTGGGGTCGAGCCGCAGCGGGTGGCCGGGGAACGCCTCGGCCAGTGCCCGTACGGCGGCGATCTCCTCGTCCGGCGGGAAGACACCGCCCTTGAGCTTGAAGGAGGTGAAGCCGTAGCGCTCCTTGAAGCGCCGGGCCTGCTCGACGACCCCGGCCGGGTCGACGGCGGCGCCCCAGCCGTCCTTCTCCGCGGGGACGCCCTCGGGGTGGTCGGCCCACTTGTAGAAGAGGTAGGCGCTGTATTCGACCGCGTCGCGCACCTTGCCGCCGAGCAGCGTGTGCACGGGCAGGCCGAGCGCCTTGCCGAGGGCGTCGAGGCAGGCGACCTCGAAGGCGGAGACGACGGACAGCCGCAGCTTGTCGGCGGTCTGGACGCCGCGCAGCCCGCCGACGTCCACCTGTCCGGAGACCCGGGAGCCGTCGACGGCCACCTCGTCGGCGATGGTGAACAGGCCGTTCAGGTCGCTCACCGGGCGGCCGTGCAGCTTCTCGGCGAACGGGCGGGCCAGTTCGAGGTACTTGGTGTCGCCGTAGGTCTCGCCGACGCCGGTGACCCCGTCCGCCGTCTCGACCTCCACGATCAGCCGGGGCGTGTACGGCTGGTGCACGCCCTGCGTGTTGAGCAGGGGCGGGTCGGCGACCAGGATCGGGGTCAGGCGGACGTCGGTGATCGTGAGGTTCACAGCGCGGCTCCTACGAGGTCGAGGCCGGTGCTCAGCAGGGTCCTGAGGTCGGCGAGGTCGGTCGGCGAGGGGTCGGTGAGCGGGGCGCGGACCGGTCCGACGGGGCGGCCGCGCAGCCGGGCCGCCGCCTTCACCAGGGACACGGCGTACCCCGGCACCCGGTCGCGGAGTTCGACGAGCGGGACGTAGAAGTCGCGCAGCAGCCGGTCCACCGCCTTGTCGTCGCCGTCGCGCAGCGCGCCGAAGAAGGCGTTCGCGATCTCCGGGGCGAAGGCGTGGACGGCGGAGGAGTAGGCGGGCACGCCCACGGTGGCGTAGGCGCGGGCCTGGATCTCGGCGGTGGCGGCGCCGTTGAAGAAGAGGAAGCCGTCGGGGGCGGCGAGGGTGAGCCGCTGGAGGCGGTCGAGGTCGCTGTGGCCGTCCTTGAGGCCGATGACGCCCGGGATCGCGGCGACCCGCCGCAGCGAGGCGGCGGTGAAGGCGACCTGGCCGCGCTGGTAGGCGATGAGGGGCAGCCGGGTGCGGGCGGCGAGCTGCTCCAGCTGGGCGACGAGGCCGTCCTGCGGGGCGGCGACGAGGTAGTGCGGCAGGACGAGGAGGGCGTCGGCGCCGGCCTCTTCCGCGATGCGCGCGAACCGGGCGGCCTGGGCCCAGCCGTAGCCGACCCCGGCGACGACGGGCAGGCGGCCGCCCGCCTCCTCCACGGCGATCGTGACCACCTGCCGGTACTCGTCCTCGTCGAGGGAGAAGAACTCGCCGGTGCCGCAGGCGGGGAAGACGGCGCCGGGTGCGGTCGCGATCCGGTCCGCGACGTGCGTGCGGAAGCCGTCGGGGTCGAGGGAGCCGTCGTCGTGGAAGCTCGTGAGCGGGAACGACAGCACCCCCTGTGTCATGCCGTCCCGCAGGCGTCGGACCGTTTCCCTGTCGAGGCTCACCCTCGGTCATCTCCCTATGTAGACGCTATCCACGTATGAGGATGGAGATTAGATACGCGAACGCCGACCGTCAATGGGCGTGCGCCGCGACGCACCGGCCGGGCGTGCGCCCCTCCCCCCGCACACCCTTACGATCGGCACATGTCGGAGACAGGCGGCGTCCGCGAGGTGAAGTCCGCGGCGCGCACGGTCGAGCTGCTGGAACTGCTCGCGGCGCGCGGCGACCGGCCGGCGCGGCTCCAGGAGCTGGCGGACGAGCTGAGCGTGCCGCGCAGCTCGATGTACGCGCTGCTCCAGACCCTGATCAGCCGGGGCTGGGTGCGCACGGACGTGACCGGCTCCCTGTACGGCATCGGCATCCACGCCCTGCTGACCGGCACGAGCTATCTCGACTCCGACCCGCGCGTGCGGCTGGTGCGGCCCTACCTCGACGAGGCGTCCGAGGCGCTGGGCGAGACGATCCACCTGGGCCGGCTGGACGGCCGCGGAGTGGCGTACCTGGCCACCCGCGAGTCGCACGAGTACCTGCGCACGATCAGCCGGGTCGGGCGGCGGCTCCCGGCGCACGTCGGCGCGCTGGGCAAGGCGCTGCTGGCGCAGCGGCCGGACGGCGAGCTGCCCGAGGGGCCGTACGAGGCGTTCACCCCGCACTCCCGCACCAGCCGTCAGGCGCTGCTCGCCGACCTCGCCGGGGTACGGGCGCGCGGGTACTCCGTGGACCGCGAGGAGGGTGTCCTCGGCATCGTCGGTTTCGGGTTCGCGCTGCGCTACGACACCCCCGCGCAGGACGCGGTCAGCTGCTCGGTGCCGGTGGCCCGGCTGACGCCGGAGCACGAGGAGCGGATCGTCGCGGTGATGTGGGAGATCAGGGCGAAGATCGAGGCGACGGCGCCGGGTTCGAGCGGCGCGGCCGACTGGCGTTAGCGCTCGCCGCTACCCGGTCTCCCCCGCTCCAAACGCAAAGTGATCCACATCACCCATCCCCCTCTTCATCTCGCACCGCGTGCTTGATACAAATTGCCCGCGCGTTCCTGTCCGTCGACGGTCGGCGCCCCACCCCCTCTTTCCGAGCCGTCCCTTTCGCATGCCCTGGAACGCCCGTGTTCGCCCCTCGCACCACCCTGCCCTGGCCCGTCGTCGCCCTGTTCGCGTCCGGGTACCTCGCCCCCTATCTGCTGCCGACCGTGGTCGGCCGACTGGACGCCGGGCTGCCGCTGTCCGCCACCGAGGCCGGAGCCGTCGGCAGTGCGCTGCTGCTCGGTTCGGCCGCCGCCGGGTTCCTGCTCGCCTCCCGCGTGGAGCGGATCGGGGCGCGGAGCCTCGCCCGGACCGGACTGGCCCTCGCCGTGCTCGGCTACGGCGGTGCCGCCCTCGCCGGCGGGGTGAGCGCCGTCGTCGCGGGCGCGGTCCTCGGCGGTTTCGGCTCCGGCACGGTCACGACGGTCGCCGCCACCCGGATCGCCGCCCATCCCGACCCGCACCGCGTCTCCACGGCGGGCCTGCTCGGGGTCTCCGCGCTCGCGGGCGCCGTCTATCTGACGGTTCCGCACCTGGGCGCGGGGCACGGGCAGCCGCTGGCCGCGATCGCCCTCACCGCGCTCGCGGTATGGCCGCTGACGGGGCGTCTGCCCGGCCGGACGGCACCCGCCCGCACCCGCCGTGCGGACCGCCCGCCGCTGCCCCGGCTCCGCGCCGGACTCGTCCTGGCCGCCGCCATGCCCTGCTGGTCGCTAGTCCAGAACGCGCTCTGGGGCGTGAGCGGGCGCATCGGCCTGACCCAGGCGCACCTCACCGAGGCCGGCGTCGGCGTCGTCTTCGCGGTGGCGCTGGGGGCCGGGCTCACCGGAGTGCTGGGCGCGGGGGCACTCGGGGCGAGGCTCGGGCGGGCGGTGCCCATCGGCGCCGGGACCGTCCTGATCGCCGGCTGTGTCGTCGCCAGCGCCCGAGCGACCGGGCCGGTGGGTTTCGCGGCCGGCGAGATCGCCTGGAACACGCTCTACCCGATCGTGCTGTCGTACCTGATCGGGCTGGCCGCCTCGCTCGACCCGCGCGGCCGCTGGGCGGTGCTCGTCGGGTCGGCGGGCTCGCTGGGGACGGCGGCGGGGCCGCTGACCGGGAGCGTGCTGTCGGCGTGGGCCGGGTTCCCGGTGATGGGGCTGGTGCTGGGGGCCGGGCTGCTCGTGGTCGCGGTGCCGATGACCGCCGTCGCCCTGCGCACGGGCGGCGGCACGCGCTCCGCGGGCGCGGTCCGGCGGCGGGGCGGCGCCCCGGAACCGCAGGTGGTGGTGGAGATCCCGGTGGAGGGCTCGGCGGTACCCGTCCGGGAGGCGTACGGCACGGCCGGACCCCGGCGGGCGGGCGCCGCGCCGGGGTCCGGTGACTGAGGCCGCCCGACCGGCCCCTCGTCGTCCGCTACTCGGTTCGCGCCGCCCTTGCCCGCCGGTGGACGTACCAGCCGGCCGCGGTGAGCAGCAGCGCCAGGCCGGCCGCCGTGCCGACGGTGGCGCCGGTGGCGGCGAGGCTGCCGCCGGAGGTCGAGCCGGTCGCCGACGTGCCCGTGCCGCTCGTGCCACCGGTGCCGCCGGTACCGCCCGTGCCGGAGCCGGACGTCGTGCCGCCGGACGTGCCCGAGGTCGAACCGCCGTCCGCGCCGCCGGTGGTGCCGCCGGTCGTGGTGCCGTCGTCGGTGTCCACCGGGTCCTGGCCGACGAACGCGACCGGGACCTTCACGTCCTGGGAGCGGTCGCCGGACAGGGTGTGGTCGGCGCGGGTGGCCAGCACGCACTTCGCCTTGAAGCAGTCGGTGAACTCGTCCTTCGCGTCCACGGTGAGTTCGACCGAGAAGGTGCCGCCGGTGCCGTACGGGGTCGCCAGTTCCTCGCCGTAGTCCGGCGGGTTGGAGGAGATCCACGCCGAGCTGTGCGAGCCGCCGGTCATGTCGACGCCGCCGATGCACGGGGTCGGCAGTTCGCCGTCGCCGTTGTCGACGCACAGGGCGACGTAGACGCCCTTGTCGACGTCGTAGCCGGAGCCGGTGATCTTCACCGTCTGGCCCTCGGTGGCGAGGTCGTTGACCGGGGTGACGGTGAGCTTCTGGCCCTCGGCGCCGGTGCCGGTCCTCGTCCCGGAGGGACCGGAGGGGGTCTCGCCGCCGCCCCCGGTGGCGCCGCCGTCGCCGCTCGCCTCCGTGACGGTCAGCGTGATCGGTGACGTGCGGGTCGTGCCCACCGTGTTGGTGAACTCGGCGCGGTACTCGTAGCCGTCCTGGCCCGCCTTCGCCGTGAAGGCGTACGCGTTCTTCGTCGCCCCCTCGATCCTCGACCAGGTCTGGCCGCCGTCGGGGCTGACGCTCCAGCTCACGGTGGGCTCGGGGGTGCCCTCGGCCGCCGCGACGAAGGTGACCGCGTCACCGGGTGCGACGGACCGGTCGGTGGGCGACTGGACGACCTTGGGGGACATCCGGACGTCGAGCCTGACGACCTTGCTCTCGGCCGCCTTGGTGACGTAGACGGAGGTGGCGCCGGGGGTCACGGCGACGCCCGCGTAGGTGCCCACCCGGACGCTGCCCGGCAGGGCGACCGGGGCGGCGGCCGGCTCGAAGGTCGCGCTGTCGAGGATCTCCAGCGAACCCGCGTTGTCCGTGGCGCCGTCGGCGAGGTCCTCACGCAGTACGAAGGCCCGCCCGGTGACCTTGTCGAAGGCCACCGCCATGGCCCGGTCCGCGCCGGTCAGGGTGGTCAGCAGCCTGGCGTCCTTGTCGAGGACGAGCACGGACATCCCGTTGCCGACCCAGACGTTGCCGGTCGCCGGGTCCGGCTCGACGAAGGTGAGGACGTCGGGGGTGAGTTCGGCCGTGGCGGTGACCTCGAAGGAGGCGGTGTCGACGCGGCGCAGCACCGTCCTGTCCCCGGCGGTGCCGAGGGACCAGGCGGCGCCGTGGGCGGCGTCCACGCCGAGCTCGCCGCCGCCCTCCAGGGTGACGGTGTCCTTGACGGTCGCGGTGGCGGTCTCGACGCGGCGCAGCTCGGGTCCGGCCGCGATCAGGACGGTGGACGTGTCGGCGTCCTGGCCGACGCCGGTGTAGGAGGTGCCGGTGGCCCAGATGCCCTGCGCGGCCGTGTCGCCGTCCTTGGCGGTGCCGATGCCGCGCAGCGGGTAGTGGAAGACGACGCCGTCGCCGGGGAGCGGGGCGATGATCCGTCGGACCACCCGGGCGGCCATGGCGCCGTTCAGACCGGGGGCCTGCGCGATGTGGCCGAGCGCGGTGCCGTTGCGGGCGTCCAGGACGTACAGGCCCTGTTCGGCGACGGTCGAGGTGTCGGGGATGTTGTCCGCGCCGACGTACAGCTTTCCGGAGTCGGGGTGCAGCAGCAGGTCCAGGGGCCGGCCGGCGTTGGTGCCGGCGAACTCGGTCGCCTTCGCCTCCACGTAGCTGACGGTGCCCGCCGGGACGTCGACGCCGTCGCCGCCGTCGTCTCCGTCGCCCGGGTCCTGGCCCTCGAAGGTGAGCGGGATACGGACGTCCTGGGATCGGTTGCCGGAGCCGTTGTGGTCGACCCGGGTGACGACCGAGCAGGCGACCTGGAGACAGTCGAGGCCGGCGTCCTCGGCCTTGACGTTCAGGTCGACGCCGAAGGTGCCGCCTTCGCCCCACCGGACGGCGACCGTGCCCGCGCCCTCGTCGGAGGCGTCCCTGGGGATGATCCAGATCGAGGAGCCGCTGCCGCCGTCCTGGTCGGCGCCGCCGAGGCAGGGGGTGGGCACGCGGTCGTCGCCGTTGTCCTTGCAGACGGCGACGTAGATGCCGAGCGTGTCGTCGTAGCCGGAACCGGTGACGCGCAGGGTCTCGCCGTCCGGGTCGAGGCCCGCGGAGGCGGAGACCGTGAGCTTCTGGCCGTCCTTGCCGAGCGCCGTCCTCGGGGTGTCGGCGGCCGCGGCGGGCGAGCCGGAGGTGACGGCCATGGCTGCGGCGGCCACCAGGGCGGCGGCTCCCAGGAGCGCCGCGGGACGCCTGAGCCGGGCTCTGATCGTGCCGTCGTGCCGCTGCCGGCCGGTGCTGTCGTCTGTCATGAAGGGTTCCTCGGGTGACGGATGCTCACTGGAAGGCGGGACGGTCCGGAACGGGCCGGCCGGGTGGCCGGCCCGTTCTTCGGCCCGTGTGACCGGCCCGTGAATCCGGTCGGGGCTACGAACGCCTACGAGAAGGTGACCGGGACGTGCACGTCGTACTTGCGGTCGTTGGTGTCGAAGTGGTCGGCGCGCGTGACGACGGCGCACTCGACGTCCTGGCCGCAGACGCTGCCGTCCTCGAGGGTGGCCTGGACGTAGATCTGCACGCTGAAGGTGCCGCCGGTGCCGAACTTGGAGCTGTTGGCGAACAGGCCGCCGAAGACGTTGTTGATCCAGTGCGAGGCGCCGGTGGAGCCCGACTCGTCCTGGCCGCCGAGGCACGGGGTGGGCTTGTTCACGCCCGCGGCGCCGTCGACGACACACAGGCCGACGTAGATGCCCTGGCCGGTGTTGTAGCCGGAGCCGGTGACGGTGATGACCTGGCCGGCCGCGGCGGCCGTGGCGGGGGCCGTCAGCGAGAGGTTGTAGGTGGTGCTGCCGTCGACGATCGTGCGGGTCGAGGTGGCGGCGGAGGCCGAGGTGGCCAGGCCCAGGGTGAGGGCGGCGGAGGCGGCGACGGCGAGACCGGCGCGGGCGATGGTGCGGGGGGCGGGAACTCTCATGACGGAAGGCCTCTCTCGTCCGGGGAAGAACTTAGGTAAGGCAAACCTAAGTACGATCTTCGGTTGTTTGTCAACAGACGGCAAAAAACCCCAACCGACCTGCTGTTCAAGGGCTTTCGGGCATGCCGAGGAGCGGACCGACCGGCCCGCTCCTCGCTGCGACTGCAAACGGCGTAACACGCCGATCAGCTCGGGGCCTCGACCCCGAACCGGGCGCTCGCCGCGCCCTGTTCACCACCCACGACGGTCAGCTCCACCGTGTGCTCCCCCTCGAAGGCGTTGACGTACACCGGGAAGCTCCGCTCGATCCCGCCCCGCGCGTCGGCCACCGCCTGGTAGCGCGTGTCGCCGTCGATGGCGACCAGCACGACCGCACCGGGCGTGAACCCCTCACCGGTGACCGTCTGTTCGGCGCCCGCGGTGAGCGCGGCACGGGCCACGGCGACGACGGGTTTCCCCGGTCCGCCCGCCTGCGGTTCCGCTTCGGCGCCCGGGGACGCCGACGGCGGCCCGGTCCCCTCCGGGGCCGACGGCCCCGCCTCCCCCGCCTCCTCGGCCTCTCCCGTCCCGTCCGCCCCGCTTGTCCCCGCTGTCACGTCGAGGACGCCCAGCCCGTCCCCCGCCGTGAACTCCGCCCCGCTCCAGGAGGACAGCAGCGCCGCCCCCTCCGCGGTGAGGGACGCCCGCAGCCCGGTCCAGGTCACCGCGGTCGCCCGTACGACGGGGTCGGCGCCGCCCGCCGCCAGCCGGGCCAGGGCCAGCTCGCGCGCCCGCCCTTCGACGACCGTGCGGGCGTACAGGGCACCCCCGTCACCGGTCAGCCGCAAACGCAGCCCGGCGAGGACGAGCGGCTGCGCCGCCGGGCCCTCCAAGCGCGCCGCGCCGCCCAACTCCAGTTCGGCGGAGCCGGTTTCGGGGTCGGCGTCGCCACCGAGGGCCGGGAACGAGGCGCGATCCGCGCCCGCCCGTACGGCAGGCCGCGTGACGTCGAGCGACACACCCCGGCGGGCCAGTCCGGCCCCGGCCGTGGCCCAGCTCGCGGAGCCGCCGGACACCTCGCGCGCCGGCGCGTCCCCCTCGGCCCGGACCTGCGCGGCCGCCGCGGTCGGACAGCACAGCGCGAACAGGGCACCGGCCGCCAGGGCCGCGGCGCCGGGTCTCTTCACCATCTTCGGTTCTCCCTCTGCGATATGAGGTGATGTCAGCTCGGTGCCCGCGGTGGAGTCAGCTCGGTGCCCGCGGTGGAGTCAGCTCGGGTTCGGGGCGCTTCCGGTACGGCGTCGGCGGGCCCAGAACCAGACGCCGGTCCCGGCGCCGACCAACCCGGCGGCGGTGAGCCCGGCGGGCAGTGCGAGGTCGGACCCGGTGCTGGCCATCGACCCGTCGGCGGCCCCGTCTGCCGCCTCGGTGGCGCCCGATCCCCCGGTCGTGCCCGCCCCGGCCGTCGCGCTCGCGCTCGGCGTCGCCGGCGTACCGGAGCCGCCCGTCGCGCCCGACGCCCCGAACGTCACCGGGATCCGGACCGTCTGGGTCTGGTCGCCGCCCCGGGTGTGGTCGTTGCGGGTGATGACCGCGCAGGTCACCCCGGCGGCGGCGCAGTCGGTGTTGGCGTCCTTGGCGCGCACCTTGAGCCGCACGCCGAACGTGCCCTTGTGGGCGCTGCCGTCGTACGGCTCGGCCAGTCCCTCGCCGTAGGAGGGCGGGTTGGAGGAGACCCACACGGACGCGCCCGACTCGCCGGACATGTCGACGCCGCCGACGCAGGGCGTGGGGGTCTTGCCGGCGCCGTTGTCGACGCAGAAGGCGACGTAGATGCCCTTCTCGGTGTTGTAGCCGGAGCCGGTCACGGTGACCGTCTCGCCCGCCGGGTCGAGGCCGGACGACTTGGACACCGTGAGTTTCTGACCCTCGGGGCCGGTCGCCGATCCGCCCGCCGCCGCGGCCGGGGAGGCCGCGGGGAGCAGGAGTGCGGACGCCGAGGCGACCGCCAGGAGACAGCCAACTCCGTGGCCGCGCAGGCCACTTGCCGAGATCATGGAACACCCCCACCACGTGGAACTAAGGGAAGGCTAACCTAAACTATTCTCCAACTGTGCACCAGCGGAGCGGAAAGGAAAGGCCATGCGCGTAGCCGGGAGACGCCGGTCCGGAAGACGCCTCGCCGCCCTCGGGCTGGCCCTCGCCGTACTGACGGGGGCCTGCGCGGGAAGCGGCGCGGGAAGCGGGAACACGGGAGACCCGGACGCGGCACCCACGTCCGCGAGCGCGCGGGCCGCCGCCGCGCAGGAACAGCTCGCGAAGAACTCGCTCGTCCCCCTCGAAGGACCGGCCCCCACCCCGGAGTTGCCGGTCACCGTCGACTCCTCCGACGGCCGCCGGGTCACCGTGACGGACGCCTCGCGCATCCTGCCGCTCAACGGGGGCGTGGCGGAGATCGTGTTCACGCTCGGGCTGGGCGACCGCGTCGTCGGCCGGGACATCACGGCCACCTTCGCGGAGGCGAAGAAGCTCCCCCAGGTCACCAAGGCGCACGACGTGAGCGCCGAGAGCGTGCTGTCGCTGCGGCCGACGGTGGTCCTGGCCGACACGGACACCGGCCCCGCGGAGGCGGTCGAGCAGATCCGGGACGCCGGGATCCCCGTCGTCGTGCTCGACCCGGCGACCGAGCTCTCCGACGTCACCACCCGCACCACGCTCATCGCCCAGGCCCTGGGTGTGCCGGCCGCCGGGAAGGCGCTCGACGCGCGGATGAGCGCCGAACTCGCCGCGGCCCGCGCGGGCGTGCCCGAGGGCAGCGAGCCCAAGGTCGCCTTCCTCTACATGCGCGGCAGCGCGGCCGTCTATCTGATCGGCGGCAAGGGCTCCGGCGCCGACTCGCTGCTGGCGGCGGCGGGCGCGCGGGACGCGGGCACGGCGGCCGGGCTGGACAAGCCGTTCACCCCCGTCACCACCGAGGCCCTCGCCCAGGCGCAGCCGGACGTCATCCTGATGATGACCAAGGGCCTGGAGTCGGTCGGCGGCCTCGACGGCCTCCTCCAGATCCCCGGCATCGCCCAGACCCCGGCGGGCATGAACCGCAGGATCGTCGACCTGGAGGACGGTGTGCTGCTGAGCTTCGGCCCCCGCACACCCCTCGTCATCGACATCCTGGTCGACCGCATCCACCGGGCCTGACCAGGACAGTCCCGGGCCGTGTCCGGCCTAGAACGTGTAGGCGTCGACCTCCGCGAGACACCGCGCCCGCCGCTCCTCGTCGTCCTCCAGGAAGGAGGCGACGAAGGAGTTGCGGGCCAGCTCGCGCAGCCGCTCCTCGCCCAGGCCCAGCGCGGCGCCCACGGCGTCGAAGTTGTCGCCGGCGTACCCGCCGAAGTAGGCGGGGTCGTCCGAGTTGACCGTGCACAGCAGCCCGGCGTCGAGCATGGCGGACAGCGGGTGGTCGGCGAGGACGTCGACGGTCCGCAGCCGCACGTTGGACAGCGGGCACAGCGTCAGCGGGATCCGCTCGCGCACCAGCCGCTCCACGAGCGCCGGGTCCTCCATGCACCGGAGCCCGTGGTCGACGCGCTCCACGCCGAGCACGTCCAGGGCCTCGGTGATGTACTCCGGCGGCCCCTCCTCACCGGCGTGCGCGACACGCCGCAGCCCGAGCGCGGCCGCCGCCTCGTACACCTCGCGGAACTTCACCGGCGGATGCCCGACCTCGGCGGAGTCCAGGCCGACACCGATGATCCGGTCGAGGTGGGGCCGCGCCGCCTCCAGGGTCTCCATCGCCGACTCGGCGGACTCGTCGCGCAGGAAGCACAGGATCAGCCGGGTCGAGATGCCGTGCGCGGCCTCGCTGCGGCCCAGCGCGCGCCACAGTCCGTCCACGACCGTGCCCATGCCGACCCCGCGGGCGAGGTGGGCCTGCGGGTCGAAGAAGATCTCCGCGTGCCGCACGCCCTGTGCGGCGGCCCGCGTGAGGTAGGCGTTCGCGAGGTCCTCGAAGTCGCGCTCGGTGCGCAGGACCGTCATGAGCTCGTAGTACAGGTTCAGGAACGACTGGAGGTCCTCGAACCGATACGCCTTGCGGAGCTCGTCCGTGTCGGCGTACGGCAGCGCGACCCCGTTGCGGGCGGCCAGCTCGAAAGCCAGCTCGGGCTCCAGGGTTCCTTCGATGTGCAGGTGCAGTTCAGCTTTGGGGAGGGACATCAAAGCATCGTACGGCTGCTCCCGCTCGGATTCCGCTTTGCGAGGTCTGCGCCGACCACCCCTGCCGACCTGCTTTTCCGCCGGGGGTCCGGAGGCTGTCCCCCGGACCGGCGTGCTACCGCCGTTTCGGAACCGGCACTCGCAGCAGGTCGTGCGCCACGGTCAGCTCGCCCTCGAACCCGGCCGCCCGCGCCTGCCGCTCGAACTCCTCCGGCTCGGAGTAGCGCTGACTGAAGTGGGTCAGGACCAGATGCCGCACCCCGGCGTCACGGGCCACCCGCGCGGCCTGACCGGCGGTCAGATGGCCGTGGTCCGTGGCGAGTTGCTCGTCGTCGTCGAGGAAGGTCGACTCGATGACGAGCAGATCGGCGCCGTCGGCGAGCGCGTGCACCCCCTCGCACAGCCGGGTGTCCATCACGAACGCGAACCGCTGCCCGCCGCGCACCTCGCTCACGTCGTCCAGCGACACCCCGTCGATCGAACCCTCCCGCTGGATCCGGCCGACGTCCGGCCCCTTGATGCCGTGCGCGGCGAGCCGCTCGGGCAGCATGCGGCGGCCGTCGGGCTCGACGAGCCGGTAGCCGTAGGACTCGACGGGGTGCGAGAGCCTGGCGGCTTCGAGACGGTAGGACGCGGTGGTGGCGAGGACCCCGTCCGCGTCGACCGGGGCCTCGGTGATGCCGACGGTCTCGCGATAGGCGGTGGAGTAGCGCAGCCGCTCGAAGAAGCGCTGACCGGAGCGCGGGTAGTGCGCGGTGACCGGGTGCGGGACCTTGTCCAGGTTGATGCGCTGGATGACACCGGCGAGCCCGAGGGAGTGGTCGCCGTGGAAGTGCGTGACGCAGATCCGGTTGAGGTCGTGCGCCGCGACCCCGGCACGCAGCATCTGCCGCTGGGTGCCCTCGCCCGGGTCGAAGAGGACGCCCTCGCCGTCCCAGCGCAGCAGATAGCCGTTGTGGTTGCGATGCCGGGTCGGGACCTGGCTGGCGGTGCCGAGGACCACCAGTTCACGTACGGACACGGCGGCCTATCCGGGGGGCCAGTGCAGACCGCGGCCGCCCACGACGTGCGCGTGGGCGTGCCAGACGGTCTGGCCCGCGCCGGCGCCGGTGTTGAAGACGACGCGGTAGCTCTCCAGCTTGTCCTCGTCCGCGACCGCCTGCGTCTCGCGCAGCACGTCGGCGGCGAGCTCCGGCGCGCCGGCGGCCAGTGCGGCGGCGTCCCGGTAGTGCGCCTTCGGGATCACCAGGACGTGGGTGGGCGCCTGCGGGTTGATGTCCCGGAAGGCGATGGTCGTCTCGGTCTCCCGCACGATCGTCGCCGGGATGTTCCCCGCGACGATCTTGCAGAACAGACAGTCGTCCTGCGGTTCCCCTGCCATGCGGGTTCCTCCTCAGACGGTTGATCAGTACGGGGGCATGGTAGCCGGGGGCGCGTTGTTCCAGCCTGCCCGGCGTTCGAGGACGAGTCCGTTCCGGCCGGAGCGGGGTCCCCGGGGGCCGGCCCCCGGAGACGGCCGCACCGACGCCGGGCGGGCTACGACCCCGGGAGCGGCGGAGGCGTCTTCGCGGGGGTTTCCCGCAGAGCGGCCAGCGCCAGCGAGACCGCCTCGTCCAGCTGGACGTCCCTCCCCGCGACGTAATCCTGCGGAGCGCAGATCACCTCGACGTCGGGATCGACGCCGTGGTTCTCCACGCCCCACTCGTACCCCTCCAGCCAGAACGCGTACTTGGGCTGCGTGACCAGCGTCCCGTCCACCAACCGGTACCGGCTGTCGATCCCGATCGTCCCGCCCCACGTACGCGTGCCGACGACAGGCCCGATCCCGAGCGCCTTGATCGCCGCGTTGACGATGTCCCCGTCGGACCCGGAGAACTCGTTGGCTACGGCGACGACGGGCCCCCGGGGCGCGTCCTCCGGATAGCTGGACGCCCGCATCCCGCGCGGCAGGTCCCAGCCGACGATGCGCCGGGCGAGCTTCTCGACGACCAGCTGCGAGGTGTGCCCGCCCCGGTTCTCCCGGACGTCCACGATCAGCCCCTCCCGCGCGACCTCCACCCGCAGGTCACGGTGGATCTGGGCCCACCCGGGCGCCTGCATGTCGGGCACGTGCAGATACCCCAGCCGTCCGTCGGACGCCTCGTGCACGTACGCCCGCCGGTCGGTGACCCACGCGTGGTAGCGCAGCGCCTCCTCGTCCGCGACGGGGACGACGACGGCGTGCCTCGGCTCGCCCCCGCCGGACGGCGAGATCGTCAGCTCGACGACCTTGCCCGCGGTGCCGACGAGCAGCGGTCCGGGCCCGGTGACCGGGTCCACCGGCTGCCCGCCGACGGCGACGATCGCGTCGCCGGCCCGCACCGCGACGCCGGGCGCGGCGAGCGGGGAGCGCGCGTCGGGGTCGGAGGTCTCCGAGGGCAGCACCCGGTCGATGCGCCAACTGCCGTCCGGGTGAAGGGAGATGTCGGCGCCCAGCAGGCCCTGCCGGGCGCCGCCGCCATGGCCGCCGCGCGGCATGACGTAGGCGTGCGAGGTGCCGAGTTCGCCGTGCACCTCCCACAGCAGGTCGACGAGGTCGTCGTGGGTGGCGACCCGTTCGAGCACGGGCCGGTAGCGGTCGAGGACGCCGTCCCAGTCGACGCCGCCCAGGTCGGGCCGCCAGAAGTTGTCCCGCATGATCCGGCCGGTCTCGTCGTACATCTGCCGCCACTCGGCGGCCGGGTCGACGCTGCGGCGGATCCGGCCGAGGTCGACGGTGATGTTGCTGTCGCTGTCCTCGTCGCCGGAGGCGCGCCGGTCGCTGGGCACGACCTTGAGCTTGCCGTCCGTCCACAGCAGCAGCCGCTTGCCGTCGCCGCTGACCTCGAAGCCGTCGGCGTCGGCGGCGAGGTGCTCGATGCGCTGCTGGGCGAGGTCGTAACGCTCCAGTTCGGTGTGCGGGTCGGGGTCGTCCGGGGTGGCGCGGGAGGCGCCGAGGACTCCGCGCACGGGATGGCGCAGCCACAGCACGCCGTCCTTCGCCGCGGCCAGCCCGGAGTAGCGGCCGGCCTCCACGGGGAAGGGGACTATCCGGTCGGCGAGGCCTTCGAGGTCGATACGGGTGGTCGGGGTGCCCTCGCTGTCGGGGGTCTCGTCCTTGTCGGGGGTCTCGAAGGGCCTGCCGTGCCGCTGCGGGCCGAACGGGGACGGGGTCGTCGCCGCGAGGGTGATGAGGTGCGGGCGGGCCCCGGCCACGAAGGACAGGTCGAAGACGTGCTGGTCGTACACCGGGTCGAAGGCGCGTGTGGAGAGGAACGCGAGGTGCTTGCCGTCGAGGGTGAAGGCGGGCGCGTAGTCCCGGAAGCGCAGCGGGGTCGCCTCGGTTACCGACAGGTCGGTGACGTTGGCGAGCTTGAGCTGGCTGAGCGGGCGCGGCCCGGGGTGCGACCAGGCCAGCCAGGCCGAGTCGGGCGAGAAGACCAGGTCGGACACCTCGCCGTCGGAGCTGCTGTCGACCTCGCGGACCTCACCGGTCTCCCGCTCGACGAGCAGCAGCCGTCCGTCGTGCGCGGCGACGGCGGCCCGGCTGCCGTCGGGCGCCATGGCGAGCTCCAGGACCCGCCCGAGCCGTCCGGCGGCGAGCCGGCGCGGAGTGGCGCCGGGGGCCGCCCCGGTGGCCGGGGCGAACTCCAGCGCGTCCTCGCCCTCGGCGTCGGTCACCCACACGACCCACTCCTCGCCCTCCGTGCGGAAGGTGCGCGGCAGCCGGGCCCGGACACCGGGTTCGGCGGCGAGCGCGCGGGCGGGCCCGGAGCGGTGGGTCACCCAGTGGACGGCGCCGCGCACCTCCACGGCACTGCCGCGCGCGGTGTGGTCGGGCGCGGCCTCGCCCAGCCACCGGGAGGCGGCCACCGGGTACGGCCTGCGGTCGGTGCGCTGCCCGCCGAGGCGGATGTCGAGCCGGCGCGGTTCGGCGCCGTCCAGGTCGTCGAGGAGCCACAGCTCACCCGCGGACATGTACACGACCCGAGTGCCGTCACCGGCGGCGTGCCGGGCGTAGAAACCCTCGAGAGGCGTGTGCCGCCGCAGGTCGGCCCCGTCGGCGAGGGACGAGTACAGCGCCCCGGTGCCCTCGTGGTCCGACAGGAACGCGATCCGCTCCCCCGCCCACACGGGGTACTCGATGTTCCCGTCGAGCTCCTCGTGCAGCCGGACGAACTCCCCGTCGCCCTCCCGGTCGATCCACAACTTGCCCGCCGTACCGCCCCGGTAGCGCTTCCAGTGGGCGGCCTCCCGCCCCATCGGCGCGGACAGCACCACGGTGTGCGGGCCCTGCGCGACCGTGCCGACCGGCCCGTACGGCAGGGTCTCCGCCGGTCCGCCGTCGACGGGGACGGCGCGGGCCCAACTGCGGCGCAGGGTCGCCTGGTCGTAGGTGCTGACGGCGAGGACCCGGCCGTCCGGGGTCCAGCCCCGCACCCGGGTCTGCCAGCTCCCCCAGTACGTCAGCCGGGTCGAAGGCCCGCCGTCGACGGGGGCGATGTGCACCTCGGGGGCGCCGTCGCGGGTGGATGTCCAGGCCACGGTGGTGCCGTCGGGCGAGATACGCGGCAGGGTGACCGGCACGTTGTCGGCGCTGACCCGCCAGGCGCGGCCGCCGTCGAGGGGAGCCAGCCACACGTCGTCCTCGGCGGCGAAGGCCACCGACTCGCCGTGCAGATGGGGGTATCGGAGGTATGCGGCAGGCGTCGCGGGCTGTGTCACCGAATCACTGTATGCAACGGCGGGACCGCAGGTCAGGGGTTTCGATCACTTCTTTCCGCCGCCACCGCCACCGCCGCCGCCCACGGTCTCGGTGACGGTCACGGTCACGGTGACCGTCGGCCGGCCGCCGGGCCGGTCGGAACCGGACGGCGCGACCGGCGACGGCGTCGCGGACTTGCAGTCGCCGAGACCGCTCACCCGGAACAACTGCTTCTTGCCGACGACGGCGGTGAGATCCCCCCGCACACAGGCCCCGTCGACCGCCCGCGCGACCTGCCCCTCGACCGTGATGTCCCGCCCGTCGGTGGTCTTCCCCCGGCAGTCCACGGAGGCGACGGTCCCCGCCTTCTCCTGGTCCTCGTACTGAGCCGTGCAGGTCAGCCAGCGCACGTTCACGTCCCGCCGCTGGATCTCGGCCGTCGCGGCCTCGTCGGTGGTGTACGCCACGGACATGCTGCTCAGCCCGCCCGGCTCGCACGCCACCACGCCGACCGCCGCCACGGCCACCAACGGGAGAAGCCAAATCCGCCTCAATGCCCCCATGGACGGCAGCGTGCCACTCGGGCGGGCGGTGCGGTAGCCCGTATGCGGTCACGTTCGCCGCGGGTCCTCCGGCGGACGCGTCGCCGTGGCGCTCAGCCGCGCAGCAGCAGCCACTCCTGAAGCTCCACCAGATTGCCCTCCGGGTCCTTCAGATGGGCCACCCGCATCCGGTCGGCCATCGGGGCGGGTCCGTGGATCAGGGGGACGCCGTGGGCGGTGATCCGCGCGCACGTGGCGTCCAGGTCGTCGACGCGCAGGGCCACCAGGGAGCGGTGCCCGTTCGCCGTGCCGCCCAGTTCGCCGAGCACCTCCGCCATCATCGCGCGGTCCTGGATGGCTATCCCCGTCGAACCGGTGGCGGGCGAGAACTTCTCGTACGGTCCCCGCTCCGCCCCCGACTGCGGCTTGAGGCCGAGGACCTCGGCGTAGAAGCGATAGCAGGCGGCGAAGTCGGTGACCAGCAGCCTTACCTGGACGAATTCCACGATGTCCTCCCGGAGAGCGGGCGGGTCAGGACCAGCGGCCGGTCCTGCCCAGGATGAGGGACGCGGCCGCCGTGCCGGCGGTCGAGGTGCGCAGGACGCTCCGCCCGAGCCGGTACGCCCTGGCGCCCGCCTCCGCGAAGAGCGCCAACTCGTCCGGGGAGACTCCCCCTTCGGGTCCCACGACGAGCACGATCTCGCCCGTGGCGGGCAGGGCGGCGGTGGCCAGCGGCTCGCTGCCGTAGTCACGGTCCTCGTGCAGGACGGCGGCGAAGTCGGCGCGGGCGAGAACCTCCGCCACCTGCCGGGACGTCGACACGTCGGCGACCTCGGGGAAGCGGACCCGACGGGACTGCTTGCCGGCCTCGCGGGCGGTGGCCCGCCACTTGGCGAGCGCCTTCGCGCCGCGCTCGCCCTTCCACTGGGTGATGCAGCGCGCGGCGGCCCACGGCACGATCGCGTCGACGCCGGTCTCGGTCATCGTCTCGACGGCCAGCTCGCCCCGGTCGCCCTTGGGCAGCGCCTGGACGACGGTGATCCGGGGCGCCTCGGCGGGCTCCTCGATCACCTCTCCCAGGCTCACCACCAGCCGGTCCTTGCCCTCGGCGGCGACGACCCCGCCACGCGCCCAGCGTCCGGCGCCGTCGGTGAGGACGACCTCCTCACCGGTCCGCAGCCGCTTCACCGAGACAGCGTGCCGGCCTTCGGGACCGTCCAGCACGAACTCGGAGCGGGAGGCGGGGAGTTCGTCGACGACGAAGACGGGCGCCGTCATCCGGCACCGCCCTCACCGGCCGGGAACTCCGACAACGCTGTCCGCGCGTCGGCGAGTTCGGAGACCAGGACCTCCACCAGCTGCCCGGCGGGCAGCTCGCGGGCCAGCCGGTGGCCCTGGCCCGCCCACAGCGCCATGCCCTGCGCGTCGCCCGCCTTGGCGGCCGCCTTGCGCAGCGGCGAGGTGAGGTGGTGGACCTCCGGGTAGGCGGCCGGCGCGTACGGGCCGTGCTCGCGCAGGAAGCGGTTGACCAGGCCGCGGGCCGGGCGGCCGGAGAAGGCACGGGTCAGCTCGGTCCGCACGAAGAGGGGGTTGGTCAGCGCCTGCTTGTGCACTGCGTGCGCGCCGGACTCGGGCGTGACGAGGAACGCGGTCCCCAGCTGGGCCGCGTCCGCGCCGGCCGCGAGGACCGCGGCGATCTGGCTGCCGCGCATGAGCCCGCCCGCGGCGACGATCGGCAGGTTCACGGACTCGCGGACCTGGGCGATCAGCGCGAGCAGCCCTATGCCGGAGCGGTCGTTCTCCGGGTTGTCCCGGTGGGTGCCCTGGTGGCCGCCGGCCTCCACACCCTGCACGATCACCGCGTCCGCGCCGGCCCGCTCCACCGCGCGGGCCTCCTCGGCGGTGGTCACCGTGACCAGCGTGACCGTTCCCGCGCGCCGCAGGGAGTCCAGCGCCTCGCCGCCCGGGATGCCGAAGTGGAACGACACCACCGGCACCGGGTTGTCCAGCAGCACCGCGAGCTTGGCGTCGTAGCCGTCGTCACGGCCGCTGTCCGGATCGCCCAGCTCGGTCTCGTACCAGGCGGCCTCACCGGCCAGCTGGTGGGCGTAGACCTCGATGGCGCCCGTCTCCGCGTGGTCGGGCTGCGGCATGAACAGGTTCACGCCGAAGGGACGGGCGGTGAGGCTCCGCAGCTGCTTGATCTCCTGGTACATGCCGTCGGCCGTCTTGTACCCGGCGGCGAGGAACCCGAGCCCACCGGCCTCGCACACGGCGGCCGCGAGCCGCGGGAGGGAGACACCGCCCGCCATGGGGGCCTGCACGATCGGATACGGGAAGAGATCGGTCAGTGCGGAGGACATGACGGCATGTTGTCACGTCCTCCGAACAAGTCCGAATCGACCCTTCCCCTTGACACCTGCTGTCACGTGTCGGCGGATCCCGCCCGTCGGGTGACCGAGGACGAGGCCCGTTCAGGGCCGGCACGGGGGGCTGGGGGCGCGGCCCTCAGGGACGGGAAGGGGATGCGGCGGCGGGGGCGGAACCGCCCCCGCACACCCACCGTCACCGCCCGTTGAACGCGTCCTTCAGCCGGGAGAACAGCCCCTGCTGCCCGGGCTGGAACTGCCCGATGGGCCGCTCCTCGCCCCGCATCTTGGCCAGCTCCCGCAGCACCCGCTCCTGCTCGGGATCGAGCTTGCTCGGCGTCTGGACCTCGACGTGCACGATGAGGTCACCGCGCCCCCCGCCCCGCAGATGCGTGATGCCGCGGCCGTGCAACGGGATCGACTGGCCGGACTGGGTGCCGGGCCGGATGTCGACCTCCTCCAGCCCGTCCAGCGTCTCCAGCGGCACCTTGGTGCCGAGCGCCGCCGCCGTCATCGGCAGCGTCACCGTGCAGTGCAGGTCGTCACCGCGCCGCTGGAACATCGCGTGCGGCAGCTCGTGGATCTCGACGTACAGGTCACCGGCGGGGCCGCCGCCGGGGCCGACCTCGCCCTCGCCCGCGAGCTGGATCCGGGTGCCGTTGTCGACACCGGCCGGGATCTTCACGGTCAGCGTGCGGCGCGAGCGCACCCGTCCGTCGCCCGCGCACTCCGGGCACGGGGTCGGCACGACCGTGCCGAAGCCCTGGCACTGCGGGCACGGCCGCGAGGTCATGACCTGTCCGAGGAAGGACCGCGTCACCTGCGACACCTCGCCGCGACCGCGGCACATGTCACACGTCTGCGCCGTGGTGCCGGGGGCCGCGCCCTCGCCACTGCACGTCGAGCAGACGATCGCCGTGTCGACCTGGAGGTCCTTGGTCGTGCCGAAGGCCGCCTCCTCGAGGTCGATCTCCAGCCGGATCATCGCGTCCTGGCCGCGCCGGGTCCGCGAACGCGGACCGCGCTGCGACGCCGTCCCGAAGAACGCGTCCATGATGTCCGAGAAGTTCCCGAAGCCACCGGCGCCGAAGCCGCCCGCGCCACCGCCTCCGGACTGCGACAGCGGGTCGCCGCCGAGGTCGTAGACCTGCTTCTTCTGCGGATCCGACAACACCTCGTAGGCGGCGTTGATCTCCTTGAACCGCTCCTGGGTCTTCGGATCCGGATTGACGTCCGGGTGCAGCTCGCGCGCGAGCCGCCGGAAGGCCTTCTTGATCTCTTCCTGCGACGCATCGCGGCGCACGCCGAGAACGGCGTAGTAGTCCGTGGCCACCTACGACTCCGCCAGGATCTGTCCGACGTACCGTGCCACCGCTCGTACCGCTCCCATCGTTCCCGGGTAATCCATGCGGGTCGGTCCGACCACGCCCAGCTTGGCGACTGCTTCGCCGCCCGAACCGTAGCCGACCGACACCACCGAAGTGGAGTTGAGTCCCTCATAGGCGTTCTCGTGACCGATGCGTACGGTCATGCCCGAATCGCCTGCCTCGCCAAGGAGCTTGAGGAGCACGACCTGCTCCTCCAGTGCCTCCAGGACGGGCCGGATGGTGAGGGGAAAGTCATGTCCGAAGCGGGTGAGATTGGCGGTACCGCCGATCATCAGCCGCTCCTCGTTCTCCTCGACGAGTGTCTCCAGCAGGGTGGAGAGCACCGTCGTGACCGTGCCCCGGTCCTCGGCCTCGAAGGCCTCCGGCAGATCCTCCACCAGCTGCGGCACGTCCGCGAAGCGGCGCCCCGCGACCCGGCTGTTGAGCCGGGCGCGCAGATCCGCCAGCGAGGCCTCCCCGAAGGGCGCCGCGCAGTCCACCATCCGCTGCTCGACCCGCCCGGTGTCCGTGATCAGCACGAGCATCAGGCGTGCGGGCGCGAGCGAGAGAAGCTCCACGTGCCGCACGGTCGAGCGGGTCAGTGACGGGTACTGCACGACGGCGACCTGCCGGGTGAGCTGCGCGAGCAGCCGTACGGTCCGGGCCACGACGTCGTCGAGGTCGACGGCGCCGTCGAGGAAGTTCTGGATGGCCCGCCGCTCGGGACCGGTCATCGGCTTGACGCCGGCCAGCTTGTCGACGAACAGCCGGTAGCCCTTGTCCGTGGGGATCCGCCCGGCACTGGTGTGCGGCTGGGCGATGTACCCCTCGTCCTCCAGGGCGGCCATGTCGTTACGGACCGTCGCCGGGGACACGCCGAGGCTGTGCCGCTCGGTGAGCGCCTTCGACCCCACGGGTTCCTCGGTGCCGACGTAGTCCTGGACGATGGCCCGCAGCACCTGGAGCCTGCGTTCACTCAGCATCGCGCGCACACCTCCAGCAGTCGTCCCCAGTCCCCTGGGCGCCTTGTCTGGCACTCTTCACATCCGAGTGCCAGCGTTCCCCGGCCCAGTGTACGGCTGTGGGGTACACCCGGGGCAAGGTCGGCCCATGGTGCAGCGTCGTAGGGCTAGCGTCGCGGTATGACGGTGACTTGGGAAGAGCTCGGATGGGAGCGGGTCGCGGCCGGGGTGGGCCGGGTGCGGCTGCCGGGCTGGGACTGCACGGCGGGGCTGGTCGTCGGGGCGGGCGCGGTGCTGATGATCGACGCGGGGTCGAGCCTGGCCGAGGGGGTGCGGCTGCGGGCCTGGGCCGAGGAACTCAGCGGCTCCCGTGTGACCCATCTCGCGCTCACCCACCCGCACTTCGACCATGTGTTCGGGGCGGCGGCGTTCGCGGGCGCGGAGGTCTTCGGGGCGGTCGGGGCGGACACCGTGACGGCCGGGGAACTGCGGGCGGACGCGGTGCGCAACGGTCTCGACGAGGCGGCGGCGACCGAGGCCGCGGACACGCTCGTGCGGCCCCGGCACCTCGTCTGCGGCGAGCGGACCCTCGACCTGGGCGGCGGCCGGCAGGTTCTGCTGGCGAACGTCGGACCCGGTCACACCGCCCACGACCTGGCGGTCCTGATCCCCGGCGACCCCGAGACGGTGTTCTGCGGCGACCTCGTCGAGGAGTCCGGCGAGCCCCAGGCCGGGCCCGACGCCGTACCGTCCCACTGGGCCGCCGCCCTCGACCGCCTCCTCGAACTCGGCGGCGAGGACGCGCTGTACGTGCCCGGTCACGGGGCGGTGGTGGACGCGGCGTTCGTACGGGCGCAGCGGGACGCGCTGAGCACCCGTTTCGGCGTGTCGCCCTGATCGGCCCCACGCTTCTCCTATCGTCATCCGAATGCGCCAGTACTCCGCCGACCTCACCCCGCCCTGGAAGAGGCCGAAGCCGGTCCCCGAGGTCCCGGCGGAGCCCGGGCTGGTGGTGGAGGAGCCCGGCACCGGGTTCTGCGGGGCGGTGATCCGCTGCGAGGCGGGCACGGTGACCCTGGAGGACCGCTTCGGCAAGCACCGGGTGTTCCCGCTGGAGCCGCGCGGCTTCCTGCTGGAGGGCAGGGTCGTGACCCTCGTGAGACCCGCGTCGTCCTCGCCCGTACGCCCCACCCGTACCGCCTCCGGTTCGGTCGCCGTCCCCGGCGCCCGCGCACGTGTCGCCCGCGCCGGCCGTATCTACGTCGAGGGCCGGCACGACGCCGAGCTGGTCGAGCGGGTGTGGGGCGACGACCTGCGCGTCGAGGGCGTGGTCGTGGAGTACCTGGAAGGCGTGGACGACCTGCCGTCGATCGTCGCCGAGTTCGCGCCCGGCCCCGACGCGAAACTGGGCGTCCTGGTGGACCACCTCGTCCCCGGGACGAAGGAGTGGCGCATCGCCCGGTCGGTCACGAGCGAACACGCCCTGGTCGTCGGCCACCCGTACATCGACATCTGGGAGGCCGTGAAACCGTCGTCCGTCGGCATCGAGGCCTGGCCCCGGGTACCGCACGGCCAGGACTGGAAGACGGGCGTGTGCCGGGCCCTCGGCTGGCCGGAGAACACCGGGGCAGTCTGGCAGGCGATCCTGAAGCGGGTGGAGTCCTACAAGGACCTCGAACCGGAACTGCTGGGCCGGGTCGAAGAACTGATCGACTTCGTGACCGTGCCCTGACCCCTCGGCCCTGATCCCTGAGTCTTCGGCCCTGAGCCATGAGCCCTGGGCCCTGACGGCTGCGACCTACCGCCTGGAGTCTGCGGGCTGCGGGCTGCGGGCTGCGGGCTGCGGGCTGCGGGCTGCGGACAGGTGCTCAGTCCACCAGGTCCCGCACCACCGCGTCCGCCAGCAGCCGCCCGCGCAGGGTGAGCACGGCACGCCCCTCGTCGTAGGGGCCGCTGTCGAGCAGCCCGTCCGCCAGGGCCCGCCGCGACGCCGCGAGTCCGTCCGGCCGCAGCAGGTCCAGCGGTACGCCCTCCCGCAGCCGCAGCTCCAGCAGGATCCGCTCCACCCGGCGGTCCTCGGCCGGCAGCAGCTCCCGGCCGGCCCCCGGCGACCGTCCGGCCGCGAGCGCCGCCGCGTACGCCCCCGGGTGCTTCACGTTCCACCAGCGGACGCCGCCCACGTGCGAGTGCGCTCCCGGGCCCGCGCCCCACCAGTCGGCGCCGCGCCAGTACAGCTCGTTGTGCAGGCAGCGGGCCGCGTCGGAGGTGGCCCAGTTGGACACCTCGTACCATTCGTAGCCCGCCGCGGCGAAGATCTCCTCGGCGATCAGGTAGCGGTCGGCGTGGACGTCGTCGTCCGTCATCGGGACCTCGCCCCGGCGGATCCGGCGGGCGAGCTGGGTGCCCTCCTCGACGATCAGGGCGTACGCCGACACGTGGTCGGGGCCGGCGCCCAGAGCGGCCTCCAGCGAGGCCCGCCAGTCGTCGTCCGACTCGCCCGGGGTGCCGTAGATCAGGTCCAGGTTGACGTGGTCGAAGCCGGCCTCCCGGGCCTCCGCCACGCACCGCTCGGGCCGGCCGGGGGTGTGCGTGCGGTCGAGCACCTTCAGCACGTGCTGCCTGGCGCTCTGCATGCCGAAGGAGATCCGGTTGAAGCCGCCTTGGCGGAGGGTGGCCAGGTACTCGGGGTCGACGGACTCCGGGTTCGCCTCGGTCGTCACCTCCGCGTCCGCCGCCAGCCCGAACTCGTCACGGATCGCGCCGAGCATCCGTACCAGGTCGGAGGCGGGCAGCAGGGTCGGCGTACCGCCCCCGACGAAGACCGTGCGGACCTCGCGCCGGTCGTCGCCGAGGACCTTGCGGGCCAGGCGGATCTCGTCGATCAGGGTGTCGGCGTAGTTCTCGCGGGAGGCGAGGACACCTCCGGTGCCGCGCAGCTCGGTGGCGGTGTAGGTGTTGAAGTCGCAGTAGCCGCAGCGGGTCGCGCAGTACGGGACGTGCAGATAGAACCCGAGGGGGCGGTCGGCGGCGCCGGCGAGCGCGTGCGCGGGGAGCGCGCCGTCGTCGGGGACCGGCTCACCGTCGGGAAGTGCGGAAGGCATGTCGTCCATTGTCCCGTACGCCCGACCCACCCCGGATGCCCCGCCACCACGGGACCCAGGGGCACCGGACACCGGACGTCAGGCAGGCGCGATGTCAGGCGGACGTCGGGCGAATGGCGGCTGCCCGGCGGGGGCCATCAGTCCAGGAGTTCCGCGCCCAGCGGCCGCCCCGCACGTGCGCCCGGCAGGACGTACGCCACCGCCGAGCCCCGCGCCTCGGTGAACCCGCTCAGGTCGTCCTGAGCCGCCATCCGGCGCTGTACCCGTGCGAAGAGCGCGGGGTCCCGCATGAAGGCGAGGAACAGCATGCCCTGGTCGGTGGGGCCGTCGGCGTAGGAGTAGCCGCGGCGCAGCATCCGGGCGCCCGCGTCGAGGCGGGGACTGACGGCCCGGACGTGGGAGCGCGGCGGGGCGGCCTCCTCGGGGCCTCCGGTCGACCGGCCGCCGTCCAGCGGGCCGCCGGTCGAGCGGTCACGGCCGATGATCTCCTCCTGGCGGCGCACGGCGAGCCGCGCGAAGTCCTCGACGCGCAGATGGATCCGCCGTACGACGAGGTAGGTGGCGTTGCCCGACCACACCCAGCGTTCGCTCTCCTCGGGGGTGGGATCGGCGGGCCCGTCCTTGAAGCCGAGCAGGCTGCGCGGGGTGGTGCCGCCGTCGGGGGACGGCGGCAGGAAGCCGTCCTGCCGCCAGCGCGGGTACAGGGTCTCCCCGGCCAGCCGGGTCAGGGTCGCGGCGATCGCCTCGGTGGCGTCCGCGGTGTCGGCGCAGAGCTGCACCAGGAGGTCGCCGCCGCAGCGGTCGGGGTCGAGACGGTCACCCGTGAAGGCGGGCAGGTCGCGCAGGGCTGCCGGGGGCCGCAGGCCGAGGCGGGCGGGGAGGGCGGGGCCGATGCCGAGGGTGGCGGTGAGGCGGGCGGCGCGCGAGCTGTCCGCCTCCAGCGTCTCGGCGAGGGCGCGCGTCCACGAACCGAGCACCGCCTTCAGCGCACGCGCGCCCGCCGCGCCGCTCAGGGCGGGGTCGAGGTCGTACGCCAGGAGCAGCACGGTGGCCTGCCGCGGGGTCGTCACCCCGGCCTGGCGCAGGCCGTGGAAGCCGGGCCCGCGGGCGTCCTGGGGCGGATCGGCGTCGCGGGTACAGGCGGTCACGGTCAGCCCGAGCCCCGCGCCGGCGATCAGGACGCGTCGGCGGGTGGGCGTGTCACTTACGGCATTCGTCGCCTTCAGCACGAACCGGACGATACATGCGCAGATCCGGCCACCCGGTTTCCCCCGCCCCACCCGGCGCCCCCAGCCTCCCCCTGGCCGCCGCCGCACGCGTGTTCGACCGGCTCCGCCGGGCTCGCCACCGGACCTCCGCCGCCGCGCCTTCACCACCGGACCTCCGCGGCCGCACCCCCACCACCGCGCCCTCGCCACCGCACAAACCCGGCGGACGGGCCCGGCGGACGGGCCCGGCGGCGGCTACTCCGCCTGAAGCACCAGCAGCGCCAGGTCGTCCTCCGGCGGCCGCTCCCCGAACTCGTGCACCAGCCGGCGGATCCGCTCCGCGATCAGCTCCGCGTCGAGCCCCGCACAGCCCGCCAGCGCCACGGCGAGACCGTCCTCGTCGTCGAACTGCCTCAGGCCCGACCGCCGTTCCGTGACGCCGTCGGTGACGCACAGCAGGCTGTCGCCGGGCCGCAGCTCCAGGCTGTCGCTGGTGTACGTGACGTCCTCGATGACCCCGAGCAGGGTCTGCGGGCGCCCGCCCGTGGCGACCGAGCCGTCCGGCGCGAGCAGCAGCGGCAGCGGGTGCCCGGCGGAGGCGAGGGTGCAGCGGACCCCTCCCTCGAAGGGGGCCAGTTCGCCGTAGAGGAGCGACAGGAAGCGGGTCTGCGGGCCGTCGCCCGGCCCGGCGGGGCCGACGAAGGCTCGGGCGGCGGCGTCGGCGGCCTCGGTCGCGTCGTCGAGGAGGAGCTGGTTGAGCCGGTCCAGGACGTCGGCCACGCCATAGCCCTCACGGGCCAGCAGCCGCAGCCAGGGCCGGGCCAGGCCGATGACGACGGCCGCCTCCGGACCCTTGCCCTGCACATCGCCCACCGCGAAGCACCAACGGCCGTCGCCCGCCGGGAACAGGTCGTAGAAGTCGCCGCTCGGGCCGCCCTGCTCACGCGGTTCGTAGACGAGGGCGCTGCGCACTCCGGGGATCTCGGCGACCGCGCCGGGCAGCAGCCCGCGCTGCAGAACGGCGCTGATGGTGGCCTGGCGGGCGTACTGACGGGCCGCGCCGATGGCGAGCGCCACCCGGCGGCCGAGATCCTCGACGAGCCCGGTGACCTCGTCGGCGAAGGCGGGCAGCCCGGCCTGCCCGATGACCAGGGTGCCGAGCGGCCGGCCGCCGGCGATCAGCCGGTAGGCGAGGGCCGTGCCCTGCGGGCCGAGCGCCGCACCGGGCCAGGGGAACGGCTCGGGCCCGGAGCGGGGACCGCCGTCGGGCGGACAGGGCGGATCCTTCTCCAGCGCCCGGCGCAGCTCCTCGACGCGGTTCTCGCAGCCGTGCCAGACCCGGGCCAGCCGTGGCCCGGGCCCGCCCGCCCACTCACCGCGTCCGCTCACCTCGTCCTCGAGCCACACCGCGCACCAGTCGGCGAGCCGGGGCACGAGCAGCTGGCCGGTCAGCGCGGCCACCAGATCCTCGTCGAGCTGCCCGGCGAGCAGATCGGACGCCTCGGCGAGAAAGGAGAGGGCGCCGCGGTTGAGCCAGTCCCGGTCGCGCGACCCGACCGGTTGCGGAACCGGGGCCAGGGCCTCCAGGAGACCCGGGGCCGTGTCGTCGAGCGGGCCGTCGGGGTGGGCGGTGAGGCCGGCGTGGCTGAAGCAGCCGAGGTGCGCCGCGCGGGCGGGGACCTCGTGCTCGTGGCCGGGATGCGGCTGGTCACCGTGGCCGGGGAGGTCGGCGTCGCGGGACTCGGCGACCGTCGGCAGCAGCCGGGCCCAGACCGTCTTCGTCCCCCTGCGGTACGTCACTCCCCAGGCGTCGGCGAGCGCGGCGACCAGGCGCAGGCCGCGGCCGTACTCCGGTGTCCCGTACGACGGTTCGGCGGTGCCGTCGCGCGGGGCGCGGGAGGGGTGGTGGTCGGAGACCTCGACGACGACCGCGCGGCAGCCACCGGGGTGCCCGGGGTGTTCGGGATCCTCCTCCAGCCGGCACGCCAGCTCGACGTCGGTGCCGGCGTGCACGACGGCGTTCGTGACGAGCTCGCTGACGACGAGCGTGGTGTCCTGCGCGAGGCGCTCGCCCGGTCCCCCGGCCTCCTCGGCGCCGAGCAGGCCGAGACCGGCCCACTCCGTCAGCGCGGCGCGCACCAGCTCGCGGGCGGCGCCGGGCGCGAGGGGGCTGCCGTTCAGGGTCGCGCGGGTGTGCGGGAGCGCGACCGAGTGCGTACTCGGGTGCGCGGGCGCGCCCTGGGCACGGGACACGGTGTCCCGTTGCGTCGGAATGGCCCCCATGCGCAGCTCCCCGGGCGGTTCGGATGCCCACAGGGTGACAGACCGATCCCGGCCATGAGCGCTGGGTTACCGAAGTGGGCCGTCCTGAGCGAGAACCGTGCTGCGCAACTGTCCGCGCGTGCTCGATGACGCACGCTTGAGGGGCGGAATCCGAGCATTCGGACTCCGCCCCGGTCGCGCGCCGACGCGCTGCTCCTCGCGCCGTCGCGCCCCGCGCTACGCCTCGCGCGATCCGGCGTACATCTCGTCGATGAGGTGCTTGTACTCCCGCTCCACGACGGGCCGCTTCAGCTTCAGGCTGGGCGTGATCTCGCCGTGCTCGACGTCCAGGTCCCGGGGCAGCAGCCGGAACTTCTTGATGGTCTGCCAGCGCTGGAGACCCTCGTTGAGCTGCTTGACGTAGCCCTCGACGAGCTCCACGGTGACGGGCGCGGCGACGACGTCCGCGTACGACTTTCCGGCCAGCCCGTTGTCCTTCGCCCAGTCGAGGAGCGAGACCTCGTCGAGGGCGATGAGCGCCGTGCAGAAGTTCCGGTCGGCGCCGTGCACGAGGATGTTGGAGACGTACGGGCACACCGCCTTGAACTGTCCCTCGACCTCGGCGGGCGCGATGTACTTGCCGCCGGACGTCTTGATGAGGTCCTTCTTGCGGTCGGTGATGCGCAGATACCCGTCGGGCGACAGCTCGCCGATGTCGCCGGTGTGGAACCAGCCGTCGGCCTCCAGGACCTCGGCGGTCTTCTCGGGGAGCCCGTGGTAGCCCTCCATGATGCCGGGGCCGCGCAGCAGGATCTCGCCGTCGTCGGCGATCCGCACCTCCGTGCCGGGCAGCGGCTTGCCGACCGTGCCGGTGCGGTAGGCCTCACCGGGGTTGACGAAGGAGGCCGCGGAGGACTCCGTCAGGCCGTAGCCCTCGAGGATGTGGATGCCGGCGCCGGCGAAGAAGTAGCCGATCTCCGGTGCGAGCGCCGCCGACCCGGAGACACACGCGCGCAGGTTGCCGCCGAAGGCCTCGCGGATCTTGGCGTAGACGAGCGCGTCGGCGACCTTGTGCTTGGCGCCGAGCCCGAAGGGGACGGCGACGGTGCCGGTGCGCCGGAAGTTGTCCTGGGCGGCCTTGGCGTACTCGCGGGAGACCCCGGCGGCCCACTGGAAGATCTTGAGCTTGGCCCCGCCGCCCGCGCGGGCCTTGGCGGCGACCCCGTTGTAGACCTTCTCGAAGATGCGCGGCACGGCGGCCATGTACGTCGGCCGGACGACCGGCAGGTTCTCGATGATCTTGTCGACGCGGCCGTCGACGGCGGTGACGTGCCCGACCTCGATCTGGCCGGAGGTCAGGACCTTGCCGAAGACGTGGGCGAGCGGCAGCCACAGGTACTGCACGTCGTCGGGGCCGACCAGGCCGGTCGCGGCGATCGCCTTCGCCATGTACGACCAGTTGTCGTGCGGCAGCCGGACGCCCTTGGGCCGGCCGGTGGTGCCGGAGGTGTAGATGAGGGTGGCGAGCTGGTCCTTGGTGATCGCGCCGACCCGCTCCTTGATCAGCTCGGCTTCCTTCTCCAGCCGGGCGGCGCCACGCTTCTCCAGCTCGTCGAGGGTGAGGATCCAGTCGGAGGTCTCCACACCGGCCGGGTCGATCACGACCACATGGGTGAGGGCGGGCAGCTCGGCCCGCTTCTCGACGGCCTTGGCGAGCTGGGCCGCGTCCTCGGCGATCAGCACCTTGGACTCGGAGTCCGCGAGGATGAACGCGGACTCCTCGGCGTTGGTCTGCGGGTAGACGGTGGTCGTGGCGGCCCCGGCGCACATGATGCCGAGGTCGGCGAGGATCCACTCGAGCCGGGTCGAGGCGGCGAGCGCGACGCGCTGCTCGGCCTGTACGCCCAGCTCGATGAGGCCGGCCGCGATCGCGTAGACCCGTTCGGCGGCCTGCGCCCAGCTCAGCGACTTCCAGTCGTCGGGGCCCTCACCGGCCGCGGCCGGTACCGGGTACCGGTATGCCTCGGCGTCGGGCGTGGCCGCCACGCGCTCCAGGAAGAGGCCCGCGACGGACGGCGGACGGTTCTCGATCAGTGTCTGTGTGTCGCTCACGACATCCTCCGGGCCCGCGACGATGCGGCTGGCTCATTGCCGGCGTCGTTCGACGCGGCGGTTGCTGACAGCGGCGGTTGTTGACGGCGGCTGTTGTTTAACTCACGAGTAACTACCGAGCAGGGATCAGAGTAGAGGGCGACTGGCCAGCACGTAAGGGGCTCCGGGCAGTCACTTTCTCCTGAATACAGCCACAGGGCCCGCCGCGCTGTCGCGCGACGGGCCCTGAGAACCTGCGTACATCGTGGCTATTTCTTGCCCTTGCCCGATCCCGGGTTGTCGTCACTGCTCAGGACGGCGATGAAGGCCTCCTGCGGAACCTCCACGGAACCCACCATCTTCATCCGCTTCTTGCCCTCCTTCTGCTTCTCCAGCAGCTTCCGCTTACGGGAGATGTCACCGCCGTAGCACTTGGCGAGGACGTCCTTGCGGATGGCGCGGATGGTCTCGCGGGCGATGACCCGGGAGCCGATGGCCGCCTGGATGGGCACCTCGAAGGCCTGCCGCGGGATGAGCTCGCGCAGCTTGGCGACGAGCCGCACGCCGTACGCGTACGCCGCGTCCTTGTGCGTGACCGCCGAGAAGGCGTCCACCTTGTCGCCGTGCAGCAGGATGTCGACCTTGACCAGGCTGGAGGCCTGCTCTCCGGTGGGCTCGTAGTCCAGGGAGGCGTAACCGCGCGTCTTGGACTTCAGCTGGTCGAAGAAGTCGAAGACGATCTCCGCGAGCGGGAGCGTGTAGCGGATCTCGACCCGGTCCTCCGAGAGGTAGTCCATGCCGAGCAGGGTGCCGCGCCGGGTCTGGCACAGCTCCATGATCGACCCGATGAACTCGGAAGGGGCGAGGATCGTGGCGCGTACGACGGGCTCGTACACGTCGTCGATCTTCCCCTCGGGGAACTCGCTCGGGTTGGTGACCGTGTGCTCGGAGCCGTCCTCCATGACCACGCGGTAGACCACGTTGGGCGCGGTGGCGATCAGGTCGAGCCCGAACTCGCGCTCCAGCCGCTCGCGGATCACGTCGAGGTGCAGCAGGCCCAGGAAGCCGACGCGGAAGCCGAAGCCGAGGGCGGCGGAGGTCTCCGGCTCGTACACCAGCGCGGCGTCGTTGAGCTGGAGCTTGTCGAGGGCGTCGCGCAGCTCGGGGTAGTCGGATCCGTCCAGCGGATACAGGCCCGAGAAGACCATCGGCTTCGGGTCCTTGTAACCGCCGAGCGCCTCGGTGGCCCCCTTGTGCAGGGTGGTGATCGTGTCACCGACCTTGGACTGGCGGACGTCCTTCACACCGGTGATGAGGTAGCCCACCTCGCCGACGCCGAGGCCGTCGGCCGCCTTCATCTCGGGGGCCGAGACGCCGATCTCCAGCAGCTCGTGCGTCGCGCCGGTGGACATCATCCGGATCCGCTCACGCTTGTTGAGCTGACCGTCGATGACACGCACGTACGTCACGACGCCGCGGTAGGAGTCGTACACCGAGTCGAAGATCATCGCGCGCGCGGGGGCGTCCTGGACGCCGACCGGGGCGGGGACCTCGGCGACGACCCGGTCCAGCAGCGCCTCGACGCCCAGACCGGTCTTGGCGGAGACCTTCAGCACGTCCGCGGGGTCGCAGCCGATGAGGTTGGCGAGCTCCTCGGAGAACTTCTCGGGCTGGGCGGCCGGAAGGTCGATCTTGTTCAGTACGGGGATGATCTTGAGGTCGTTCTCCATCGCCAGGTAGAGGTTGGCGAGAGTCTGGGCCTCGATGCCCTGGGCGGCGTCGACCAGGAGGACGGTCCCCTCACAGGCGGCCAGCGACCGGGACACCTCGTACGTGAAGTCCACGTGCCCGGGGGTGTCGATCATGTTGAGGATGTGGGTCCGGCCCGGGTCCCCGGTCGGGGCCCAGGGCAGTCGGACCGCCTGGGACTTGATCGTGATGCCGCGCTCGCGCTCGATGTCCATGCGGTCGAGGTACTGAGCACGCATCTGCCGCTGATCGACCACTCCGGTCAGCTGGAGCATGCGGTCGGCGAGCGTGGACTTGCCGTGGTCGATGTGCGCGATGATGCAGAAATTGCGGATCAGAGCCGGGGCGGTACGGCTCGGCTCGGGCACATTGTTAGGGGTCGCGGGCACGCAGGGTCCTGTCTCTTGAGGCGCCTTGTGCCTCGGGTCGGATCGATACGTAGGCTCCATGGTCCCACGGGTGGGGACCGGGGACCGGTTTGGGCCACTCGGGGAGCCACTGGTACTCTGGGCAGCTGTGTCTCCTGCCCTCTCAGCACGAGGCACGTCTCCTCGGAGAACTTCTCGGACAACACTCTCGGGGAACTTCGGGGTATCTCGGAAAATCATCGGTACGGGACCTTCGCGGGCCCGTACCTGAACCTGAAAAGGCTCATTCGTGGCGAACATCAAGTCCCAGATCAAGCGGATCAAGACCAACGAGAAGGCTCGGCTGCGCAACAAGGCCGTCAAGTCCTCCCTGAAGACCGCGATCCGCAAGGCCCGCGAGGCTGCTGCCGCGGGTGACGTCGAGAAGGCCACCGAGTACCAGCGCGCCGCGGCGCGTCAGCTCGACAAGGCCGTCTCGAAGGGCGTCATCCACAAGAACCAGGCCGCCAACAAGAAGTCGGCGCTTGCTTCCAAGGTCGAGACCCTCAAGGGCTGATCCCCTCAGATGTGATCGCCGGAAGGACCAGGGCGGGCCCTCTCTCATCCGCCCCCGACCGGCACCCCCGGATCGCGCACGGCCTGCGTTCGCCACGCGGGCGCGATCCAGCAGCTTGAATCTTTGAACCGAAGGCCCCCGCGCCTCGCCCTTCCCCAGGGCGGGCACGGGGGCCTTCGGTCTGCCCCGGGGTCTTCGGTCCCCACGGGGCCTTCGGCCGGTCGCGGGGCCTTCGGTCAGCTGCGGGGGCTTCGGTCAGCCGTGGGGTCTTCGGCCGGTCGCGGGTTGTTCGGTCAGCCGCGGGAAGCCTTCCGCACGGCACGGCGGGTGCCGTCAGGTCCAGAAGTCGTTGCTCACGTCGATGTCCTCGACGCACTCGTCGAGATCGCTGATCTTGTCGCCGACGATCCGGAAGACGATGCCCCCGTTGTCGTCGATGTGCTTGCCGTTGCGGTCGGCGGTGATCCGGTGCAGGGAGACGGCGTGTCCACGGTCGTCGACGAGCACGGTGCGCAGATCGACGCGCAACGAACCGCCCGTCTCCGAGAACAGCCTGCCGTACATCTCCATGACCGCGTCGAGGCCCTTGAAGTCGCCGGAGAGCATGTGGGAACCGGGCACGTGGTGCGTACAGTCCCCCGTCATCATCCCGCGCAGGGTGTCCATGTCTCCGCGGGTGAAGGCCTCGTATCCCTTGCGGACGAGTGCCGCGTGCGGGTGTTCAGCCATGTCGATCGCCACCTTTCGCATACGCCGGCGATGTGCGGCTGGTACCCCCGATTCTCCTCCCCGGCAGGGGAACGGCTACTGGATCACCCCGGTGGCACCCGGGCCGTACCGCTACCCGCGTCCCCCGGACCGCGCCGCCCGCGCGACGGCCACGACGGCCTTCTCGAGGGCGTACTCGGGATCGTCACCGCCGCCCTTCACTCCCGCGTCCGCGTCCGCGACGGCCCGCAGCGCGACGGCCACTCCGTCCGGCGTCCAGCCCCGCATCTGCTGACGCACCCGGTCGATCTTCCAGGGCGGCATACCCAGCTCCCGCGCGAGATCGGCCGGCCGGCCGCCGCGCGCCGAGGACAGCTTGCCGATGGCCCGCACCCCCTGGGCCAGCGCACTGGTGATCAGCACCGGCGCGACCCCGGTCGCCAGCGACCAGCGCAGCGCCTCCAGCGCCTCGGCGGCACGCCCCTCCACCGCCCGGTCGGCGACGGTGAAGCTCGAGGCCTCGGCCCGCCCTGTGTAGTACCGCCCGACGACGGCCTCGTCGATGGTCCCCTCGACATCGGCGACCAGCTGGGACACGGCCGACGCCAGCTCCCGCAGATCGCTGCCGATGGCGTCGACGAGGGTCTGACACGCCTCGGGCGTGGCCGACCGCCCGGTCGCCCGGAACTCCTGTCGCACGAAGGCCAGCCGGTCCGCCGGCTTGGTCATCTTCGGACAGGCCACCTCCCGCGCCCCCGCCTTGCGCGCGGCGTCCAGCAGCCCCTTGCCCTTGACCCCGCCGGCGTGCAGCAGCACCAGCGTGATCTCCTCGGCGGGCGCGCCCAGGTACGCCTTGACGTCCTTGACCGTGTCGGCGGACAGATCATGCGCGTTGCGTACGACCACGACCTTGCGCTCCGCGAAGAGCGACGGGCTGGTCAGCTCGGCCAGCGTGCCGGGCTGCACCTGCTCCGGAGTCAGGTCGCGCACGTCCGTGTCGGCGTCGGCGGCCCTGGCGGCGGCCACCACCTCCTGCACGGCACGGTCGAGCAGGAGGTCCTCCTGGCCCACGGCAAGCGTCAGCGGGGCGAGAGGGTCGTCATTCGCAGTCTTCCTGGCCATCCCGGAAAGCATCCCACGAGCCACTGACAACCCGACCCCCACCACCGGACCACCGCAAGGTCACTGACGAGCCGCTGACGAGCCACCGCCGGGTCACTGACGAGCCGCTGACGAGTCTCCCCGGGTCACCGCCGAGCCACCGCCGAGTCTCCTCGGGTCACCGCCGAGCCGCTGACGAGCCACCGCCGAGCCACCGCCGAGCCACTGTCGGGTCACGCTCACGGCTCCTCCCGCCAGCCCTCCCACTCTCCCGCGAACTCGTCCAGCGCGGCCGCGTCGAGCCGTTCCTCCTCGTCCCCCAGCAGGACGAGCCACTGCGCGTCCTCCGCGTCGTCCTCGCCCGCCAACGCGTCCCGGACGACCCTCGGCTCCTCGCGAACCCCGAACCGCTCCCCGAGCGCCTGCGCCACCTCCTCCGCGGCATCGCGATCGGGCAGCACCAGCACATGTCTCACATCACTCACCGCACCATTTTCCGACACGCTCGGGAGCCGACGCCCCAACCTGCCGTCCGGACGGCCATCCCGACGGCCCCCGACCAGTCACCCCGCTTATCACCCCGCTTATCACCCCGGCTGATCACGCCCTCTGATCACGCCGGCCGGGCTACACCGGCCGGTCCTCCCAGCCGGTCACACCTCCCGGCACACCAACCGGTCACACCGGCCGTCAGCCGAGAGGCTCTCCGCTCTCCGATCTCACCCTCACTCTCAGTCCCGTGTCACCCGCAGCTCCCCGTCCGTCCCGGCGGCCACCGCCAGCGCGCCGTCCCGGTCCGTCCGCAGCACGGTCGCCCCACCCGCGCGGAGCGCCGCGACCGTGCTGGGCGCGGGATGCCCGTACGGGTTGTCCGCGCCGCACGAGATCAGCGCCAGCCGTGGCGCCACGGCGCGTATCAGGTCAGGATCCTGGTAGGCCGAGCCGTGATGGGCCACCTTGAGCACGTCCACCCCACGCACCAGCGGTGCCGCCGACGACCGCAACAGCGCCTGCTGGGCCGGGGGTTCGAGGTCGCCGAGCAACAGCATCCGCAGCCCGGCCACCCGCACGAGCAGCGTCACGCTCGCGTCGTTCGGCCCGTCCGGTCGCGGCGCCGGACTCGGCGGCGGCCACAGCACCTCCCAGTCGAGAGCACCGAGCCGCCGTCGCTCCCCGGCCGCGGCCCGCACCACCGGCACATGTCTCGCCTCCGCCTCCCTCCGTACGAACTCCACCTGGTCCGGGGGCTCCTCGAACCCCGTCGTCTCGATCGCCCCCACCGCCCGGCCCCGCAGCACCCCCGGCAGCCCGGCCACGTGATCGGCGTGGAAGTGGGTCAGCACCACGAGCGGCACCCGGGTGATCCCGAGCTTGCGCAGACACCGGTCGACCAGTGCCGGATCCGGTCCGGCGTCCACCACCACGCCGGCGCCCCCACCCGCCGCCAGGACGGTCGCGTCACCCTGCCCCACGTCGCACATCGCAAGCCGCCAGCCCGGTGGCGGCCAGCCCGTGAGCACCCGGGTCAGCGGCGGCGGTTGCGCCACCGCCAGCAGAAGCAGCGCCCCGCAGACCGCGCACAGCCAGGGGTGCCGCGACAGCCGCCGCCCGAGCAGCAGCACCCCGCCCGTGACCAGGGCGAGCAGCAACGCCCCACCCCAGCTCCCCGGCCAGTCCACTCCCCCGCCGGGCAGCGCCGCCCCGGTCCGCGCGACACCCGCGATCCACCCGGCCGGCCAACTCGCGCACCAGGCCAGCGTCTCGGCCACCGGCATCGCCACGGGAGCGGTCGCCAGCACCGCGAAGCCCAGTACCGTCGCCGGCGCGACCGCGAACTCCACCAGGAGGTTGCAGGGCACCGCCACCAGGCTCACCCGCGCCGACAGCACAGCCACGACCGGCGCGCACAGCGCCTGCGCGGCTCCCGCGGCCGCCAACGCCTCCGCGAGCCGCGGGGGCACCCGGCGCCGTCGCAGCGCGGCACTCCAGCGTGGCGCCAGCGTCAGCAGGGCCCCGGTGGCCAGGACGGACAGCAGGAACCCGTAACTCCGGGCCAGCCACGGGTCGTACAGCACCAACAGGAGCACCGCCGTCGCCAGCGCCGGGATCAGGGACCGACGGCGGCCCGTCGCCAGGGCGAGCAGCACGATCGCTCCGCAGGCCGCGGCGCGCAGCACACTCGGGTCGGGTCGGCACACCACCACGAAGCCGAGCGTGAGCGCTCCACCGAGCAGCGCGGTCGCCCGGAGCGGAATGCCGAGGCGAGGTGCCAGACCCCGGCGCTCGACGTGCTGGGCCAGCCCGGGCGGGCCGAGGAGCAGGACGAGGATGATGGTGAGGTTGCTCCCCGAAACGGCGAGGGTGTGGGCCAGATCCGTCGCTTTGAACGCCTCGTCCAGTTCGGGCGTGATCCGCGAGGTGTCCCCGACGACCAGCCCCGGCAGCAGTGCCCGCGCGTCCGCCGGAAGTCCCTCGGTGGCCTCCCGGAGCCCCGCCCGCAGCCGCCCCGCCCACCGCTGCGCGCCCGACGGTTCCCGCACGACCGACGGCACCGCTCGGCCCCGGACCCTCAGCACGGCCGCGAACCGGTCCCCGCCGGCCAGCGCGGGCACCAGCCGCCCGGTCACCCGCACCCGTGTGGACGGCAACAGCCCCAGCCACGAAGCCCCGGACCGCACTCCGGACCGCGCCCCGAAGCCTTTCGCACCGCCGGACACGGGCCGGCCGGCAGCCTCCTCGGGAGCACCGCCGAAATGCCGAGGCCCCGGTACGCCAAGGCCGGACACCTCGCGGCCGGACATCTCGCGACCGGGCGCCTGATGGTCGGGCGCCCGACGGCCTTCGGGATCAGCCCGTGCTCCACCCCCGCCCCAGCGCGAACCGACGTCCACCAGCACCAGCACCGGGGCCCGCGTCGTCACGGCCGTCCGGGTCGCCCCCTCGACGCTGCGTACCTCGGCGTCGATCAGAACGGAGTCCGAGGTCACATGGTCCCCTCTGACCCGGGGCCGGTTGAGTCGTGGGTCGGAGGTGATCTCGACCTCGGCGGTGACGGTCGCGTACTCCCGCGCCAACTCCGGCACCGGCCCCCGGCGCAGATCGGCCCCGTGCAGCCCGGCCGACGCGGCGGCCGCGCCCACGCAGAGCAACGAGGCGGCGACGGTGACCCGGGGCCACATGCGCCGGCCCGCGACGGACCCCGCACCACGTCCCGCCGCACGCCGCCGCACGATCAGAAGGGCGCCGGCGGCCGGCAGAAAGACGGCCACGATGCCGATCACCCACCCCGCGGACGCGTCCAACGTCAGCGCCGCCGTCGCCCAGGCCGCGAGTGCGGGTGGCACGAGCCGTAGATCGACCGGCCCTTCCTGACGCGGATGGGCGTCACCCAGCCGCTTCCCTGAGGCCGCGTGCACGGGCCGGCGGGCAGGGGACCCGGGCCCCGCCCGCACACCGACGGCCTCGGTCTTCTCGCGCCTCATGGCCGCACGAGATTCCGCAGGTCGGCGAAGCGCCGCTCGCCGATGCCGTTGACCTCACGCAGTTCGTCCACCGACCGGAAACCGCCGTGCTGCGCCCGGTAGTCGATGATGTGCTGCGCCAGCACGGGTCCCACGCCGGGCAACGTGTCGAACTGGTCCACGGTGGCCGTGTTGAGGGAGACGGGGGCCGGGGGCCCGGCTCCCATGCCGGTACCGGTGGAACCCGCCGCCGAGCCCGGTCCCGTCCCGGCGGCCCCGGCCGGCGGGACGGGACCGCCGACGACGACCTGCTCCCCGTCCACGAGGAAACGCGCGCGGTTGAGGCCGTCGGTGTCGGTGCCCGGTCGCACACCACCGGCCGCGCCCAGTGCGTCGACCACCCGTGAACCGGCCGGGAGGCGGTGGATGCCGGGCTTCCTCACCTTGCCGCTGACGTCCACCACGATCTCGGCCCCGGCCGTGCTCCCCGCGCCCGGCGAGCCTGCGGAAGGGACGGGCCCGGCGGCCGGGTTCGGCTCCCCCGCCTCGTAGGGAGCGGCGGCGGCTCGCACCACCTCCGGTGCCCGCACCGGCTGGGCCCGGCCGACCCAGAAGTGCTGCACGGCGAAGGCGGCGGCGACGACGAGCAGCACCGAGAGCGCGAGCACGCTCCTGCGTTCCAGTCCGCACCGCGCCAGCAGCCACACCGGCATCCGCTCTCGCAGGGCAAGCCCCACCCGCTCCTGCCAGGGCCCGGCGACACGAGAACCACTCCCCTTGCGCACCTCGTCGCCGTCAATGCCGATGTCGCCACCGCCACCGCCACCGCCACCAGCATCCACATGGACATGGGCATGGGCATCCGCACCGGCATCGGCGTTGTTCTGCTCACCCTCACCGTCGCTGACCTCCGCCTGCGGCGCACCCTGCGTCTTCAGGGGGCCCGGCGGCCCCATCCCCATCTCCCCTTGCTCCCGGGGCCGTTGGGCGAACAACACCTTCGCCCGACGGCGGTTCTCCTCCGCCGAGGCATGCCGGTGTCCGGTCCGGGCACCGCCCGGCGGACGGGGACGGCGGGAACGGCCGTCGGAGCCGGGGCCCCGACCGGGGCCGCTGGTCGCGTTCGGGCTGCGTGGACGTGATCGAAGTGCCATGCGACGAGGATCGGACACTTCGCCACATCACGATGATCTTGCTGAATTTCCGTGGAAGAACGCCCAGTTGTGGATAACTCCACCACTCACACGAGTGAGCCGGGCCTTCAGCGCGGCGAGACCACGACCCCCAGCAGCCCTGGCCCGGTATGCGCCCCGATCACCGCGCCGACCTCGCTCACATGCAGGTCGGCGAGTCCGGGCACGCGGGACCGCAGACGGTCGGCGAGAGCGGACGCCCGGTCGGGAGCCGCGAGATGGTGGACAGCGATGTCGACGGGCGCGCTGCCCGCCCGGTCGGCCCCGAGTTCCTCCAGGCGCGCGATCGCCTTCGATGCCGTCCGTACCTTCTCCAGGAGGTCGATGCGCCCCCCGTTCAGCTGGAGCAGCGGCTTCACCGCGAGCGCGGAGCCCAACAGGGCCTGGGCGGCGCCGATCCGACCGCCGCGGCGCAGGTAGTCCAGGGTGTCGACGTAGAAGTAGGCGGCGGTGCCGGCGGCCCGTTTCTCCGCCGCGGTGACCGCCTCGTCGACCGTGCCGCCCGCCTCGGCGACCTCGGCCGCCGCGAGCGCGCAGAAGCCGAGCGCCATCGCGACCATGCCGGTGTCCACCACCCGTACCGGCACCGGCGCCTCACGCGCCGCGACGACCGCGGCGTCGTAGGTGCCGGACAGCTCGGCGGAGAGGTGGAGGGAGACGATGCCGGTGGCGCCGGACTCGGCGATCCTGCGATACGTCTCGGCGAAGAGCTGCGGGCTGGGACGCGAGGTGGTGACGGAACGTCGCTTCTGCAGGGCCTGCGCGAGGGAACGGGTCGAGACCTCGGTGCCCTCTTCAAGAGCCTGGTCGCCGAGGACGACGGTCAGGGGCACCGTGGTGATGCCGTGACGCTCCATCGTCCGCTGCGGCAAGTAGGCCGTTGAATCCGTGACGATCGCGACATGGCGGGACATGACCTGGAGGTTACCTGGCGTAGCCCCCGCGCGGCAGCCCGGCCCCTCGCAGCTGGGCCGCCCTTGACCGAATCAAGTACCACGCCCAACGGCACCTGATCCAGGACCGCGTCACATGACGAACCGGGGTCCCGGAGGGCAGGAATCCGGCAGCGGGCTCACGTGGTGCTCTCGGGGCGCGGCTTCTTCTGCCAGGGGTAGGCGGGGCGCGGTCCCGGCGGGGTGATGGCGGGCCGGGTCGGTTCCTGCGCGGTACGCGCGCCGGGTGTCTCCGGCCAGGTCTGTCCTGCCGCCGCGCCGTCGGCGGCCGGTGCCTCGGGCCAGGGGGGCGGCGGTGTCTGTGCGGAGGAGTCCGACGTGGTCCAGTGCCGCAGAGCACCGGCCTCGACGTCGATCTGGGTGCTGAGGGAGTCGAGGTCGTCGTCCGCGAAGCGGCGGGCGCGGTCTCGGGCCGCCCAGCGCAGCGAGTCCGCCGATCCCACGATGCGCTCGGTACGCTCCCGCAGCGAAGGCAGCCGCGCGGCGAGCGTCGCCCGGTCCGGTTCGGATTCCAGGCGTTTGAGCTCGCCGTCCAGTTCGTGGCCGTGCGCGCTGAGCCGTTGGAACAGGGCGAGGGACTCCTTGAGGGACTCGTCCTCGCCGACGCCCGCGTACAGCGCGTCCTGGGTGGCCCGCATCGACGTGCGCAGCTTGAGCCTCAACTGGGCGATCTCGCCGGCCGGGCCGAACTGGGCGAAGGACTTGGCCCGCAGTGTGTGGTCCTCGACCGTGCGGCGGGCCTGGTCGATGGTGCGGTCGACGCCCCGCTTGGCGGCGCCGATCACCTTCACCGTGGCGTAGGCGCCGAGCACCAGGAAAAGCACGAAGAGCAGGGCGACGACTGCGATCACTGCTTCCACGAGCTCCTCCTCCGGCCTTTCACGACACATCCGGCGCCGCGCGGGGCACGCCGTACTTCAAACGGTAAACGAGAAGGGCAGGCTCGGAGTTCCAGAAGAACCCCGAACCTGCCCGTAGGGGACTACCCGGAGCCGCACCCACCGGCCCGCGGCACCCGACCCGGCCGCGCGCGGCACCCGGTCGCGCGCACCACCCGGTCATGATCGTCCGTAGGACCCGCTGATGCGTACCGCCCCGTCACGCTCACGCTCATGCTCACGCCGGAACGATGTTCACCAGCTTCGGCGCCCGCACGATGACCTTGCGGATCCCGGCCCCGCCCAGCGCCTTGACGACCCCCTCGTCGGCCAGCGCCACCTTCTCCAGCTCCTCGTCGGAGATCGCCGGGGACACCTCCAGGCGCGCCTTGACCTTGCCCTTGATCTGCACGACGCAGGTCACGCTCTCGTCCACGACGTACGCCGGGTCGGCGACCGGCAGGTCCTGGTGGACGACCGAGTCGGTGTGGCCCAGCCGGCGCCACAGCTCCTCGGCGACGTGCGGGGCCAGCGGGGCGACCAGCAGCACCAGGGGCTCGGCGACGGAACGCGACACCGCGCCGCCCGCCTTGGTCAGGTGGTTGTTCAGCTCGGTGATCTTGGCGATGGCGGTGTTGAAGCGCAGGCCCTCCAGGTCCTGGCGCACTCCGTCGATCGCCTTGTGCAGGGCCCGCAGGGTGTCCTCATCGGGCTCGGCCTCGACGACGCTCAGCTCGCCGGTGGTCTCGTCGACGACGTTGCGCCACAGCCGCTGCAGCAGGCGGTACTGGCCCACCACCGCGCGCGTGTCCCACGGGCGCGACACGTCCAGCGGGCCCATCGCCATCTCGTACAGGCGCAGGGTGTCGGCGCCGTACTCGGCGCAGATCTCGTCCGGAGTGACCGCGTTCTTCAGGGACTTGCCCATCTTGCCCAGCAGGCGGCTGACCTTCTCGCCCTGGTGGAAGTACGCGCCGTCGCGCTCCTCCACCTCGGCGGCCGGCACCGGGAAGCCGCGGCTGTCACGGTAGACGTAGGCCTGGATCATGCCCTGGTTGAACAGCTTGTGGAACGGCTCCGCGGAGGAGACGTGCCCCAGGTCGAACAGGACCTTGGACCAGAAGCGGGCGTACAGCAGGTGCAGTACGGCGTGCTCGGCACCGCCGACGTACAGGTCGACACCGCCGTGGGGCTGGCCCTCGCGCGGGCCCATCCAGTACTGCTCGATCTCCGGGTCGACCAGCTTCTCGCTGTTGTGCGGGTCCAGGTAGCGCAGCTCGTACCAGCAGGAACCGGCCCAGTTCGGCATGGTGTTGGTCTCGCGGCGGTACTTGCGCGGGCCGTTGCCGTCGCCCAGGTCCAGGGTGACGTTCACCCAGTCCTCGTTGCGCGACAGCGGCGTCTCCGGGGAGGTGTCCGCGTCGTCCGGGTCGAAGGTGCGCGGCGAGTAGTCCTCGACCTCCGGCAGCTCCAGCGGCAGCATCGACTCGGGCAGCGAGTGGGCGACGCCGTCCTCGTCGTAGACGATCGGGAAGGGCTCGCCCCAGTAGCGCTGCCGGCTGAACAGCCAGTCGCGCAGGCGGAAGTTGACGGTGCCCTTGCCGATGCTCTTGCGCGCCAGCCACTCGGTGATGCGCGCCTTGGCCTCGACGACGCCCAGGCCGTCCAGCGAGATGTCGTCGTTGGAGGAGCCGATGATCTTCGCGTCGTACGACCCGAAGGCGTTCTCCCACGTCGACGTGTCGGTGCCGCGGCCGTCGGTCGGCTCGACGATGCAGCGGATCGGCAGTTCGAAGGCGCGCGCGAACTCGAAGTCGCGCTGGTCGCCCGCCGGGACGGCCATGATCGCGCCGGTGCCGTAGCCCATCAGCACGTAGTCGGCGATGAAGACGGGGACCTGCTCGCCGTTGGCCGGGTTGGTCGCGTACACGCCGGTGAAGACGCCGGTCTTGTCCTTGGCCTCGGCCTGGCGCTCGACGTCGGACTTCGACGCGGCCTGCGCCCGGTATGCGGCGACTGCCTCGGCCGGGCTCGCGTGGCCGCCGGTCCAGACGTCGTGCGTGCCCTCGGGCCAGGTGTCCGGGGTGAACTTGTCGACCAGCGGGTGCTCGGGCGCCAGGACCATGTAGGTCGCCCCGAACAGGGTGTCCGGGCGCGTGGTGAAGACCGTGATGCGCTCGCCGTCGACGGGGAAGTCGACGCGGGCGCCCTCGGAGCGGCCGATCCAGTTGCGCTGCTGGAGCTTGATCGCCTCGGGCCAGTCCAGCGCGTCCAGGTCGTCCAGCAGCCGGTCCGCGTAGGCGGTGATGCGCATGTTCCACTGGCGCAGCTTGGCCTTGAAGACGGGGAAGTTGCCGCGCTCGGAACGGCCGTCGGCGGTGACCTCCTCGTTGGCCAGCACGGTGCCCAGACCGGGGCACCAGTTGACCGGGGCCTCGGAGGCGTAGGCCAGGCGGTACTCGCTCAGGACGTCGGCGCGCTCGGCGGCGGTCAGCTCGTTCCACGCGCGCGTGGCGCCCGGTACACCGCGCTCACCGGACTCGAACTGGGCGATCAGCTCGGTGATCGGACGGGCCTTGTCCGCCTCGTCGTCGTACCAGGAGTTGAAGATCTGCAGGAAGATCCACTGGGTCCACTTGTAGTAGTCCGGGTCGATCGTGGCGAACGACCGGCGCCTGTCGTGGCCCAGGCCCAGCCGGCGCAGCTGGGACTTCATGTTGTTGATGGCCGCTTCGGTGGTGATCCGAGGGTGCTCGCCCGTCTGCACGGCGTGCTGCTCGGCGGGCAGGCCGAAGGCGTCGAAGCCCAGGGTGTGCAGGACGTTGTGCCCGGTCATGCGCTGGAAGCGCGCGAAGACGTCGGTCGCGATGTAGCCCAGGGGGTGGCCGACGTGCAGGCCCGCACCGGAGGGGTACGGGAACATGTCCATGATGAACTTCTTGGGCCGGGCCACCAGCTCGGGGTCACCGGCCAGGTCGCCCTTCGGGTTCGGTGCGGCGTACGTACCCTCGGCGTCCCAGAAGTCCTGCCAGCGTGCTTCGATCTCGGCGGCCATGGCAGCCGTGTAGCGGTGCGGCGCTGCCTCCGCCGGTGCAGCGGCGGCAGCGGGGTTCGTCTCGCTCATGGTCCTCAAAGCTCCATCGATCGTCTCTGCCAGCGGGTTGTCGTCCAGGAAACGAAAAATCCCCTCGCACAGGAGGGGACGCCGCGCCGATTCCGAACCGTCCGATCACCGGCGGTCGGGACTGATCAGCGCGGCTCGCTAAGCAGAAGGCGTACAGCACGCATGGCGTTAGGGTACCGCAGGCCTTGAGCAAGCCGCGACGCTCGTACGTATGCATGGTCGCGACAACGTTGCTGCGACCACAATGGCGAGGCCGGAACTGAACCAAGATCAAGGGTTACTTCGCGTAACAGTAGCTAAGGGACATCACAACAGCCACATTGTCGTTTGATAACAGCGCAATAACTCAAACCTCGTACCCATCGGTATGGAGCCACTTAGAGTTCGGCAGCGGGACCGCTTTCCCGAAACTGCTCGGAGTTGCCCCCATGAACCCTCGTCCTAGTAACAGCTCGCTCCCCAAGCCCGGTCGGTCGGCCTATGGGGTGGCGACGGCTGTCGTCCTGGTCCTCATACCCGTGGTCGTCCTGGTCGGCGGCGACCAGTTCCAGGCGTTCCTCAACTTCGGTGCGGGCGTGCTGTCACTGGTATGCCTCACCTGCTCGGTCATCTGGGGTCTCGTCGCCCAGGACCGGCTCATCCTCAACACGCGTCAGCGGATCATCGCGCAGGGCATCCACCGGGTGACCGCCGTGGGCTCGATCGCGTTCCTCGTCGTGCACATCTCCGTCAAACTGATACTGCAGCACACCGTCCTGATCGCCGCGCTGATCCCGTTCAGCCTGGGCATCAAGGGCAGCGCCGGGCTCATCGGCCTCGGCTCCCTGGCCGCCCTGCTCATGATCTTCGTCGGCATCACCGGCGCGCTGCGCAACCGGTTCTCCGCACCCGCCGAGGTGGCCGCCCGCTGGCGCGCGATGCACATGCTGGCCTACCCGGCGCTGTGCGCGGCCCTGATCCACGGCCTGTTCGCGGGGCGCGCCGCCAAGCCGTTCTTCATGGTCTCGTACGAGCTGTGCCTGGCCGGGGTCATGGCCGCCCTCGCGCTGCGCGCCGCCCCGCGCCCGTTCAAGCGCAAGGTCGCCGACCGGATCGCCACGGTCCTGGGCACCCAGGACCGCTCCGCGATGGACGGCCTGGACGCGTCACGCGCGCGTGTGGGAGAGACCGGATCGTCCGCGCTGCCCGGCTACGAGGGCCGCTCGGGCCGCTCGCCGCTGACCGACACGATGAGCTCCACCCGGATGTCCCCGCCGTCGTCGCCGCTGTACGACACTCCCGCGCCCGCCGCCCAGGAGCCCGCGAACGGCTTCGCGGCCGCCTATCGCGCCGTCAACACACCGCAGCGCGGCCAGCAGCAGCCCTACGCGGCCGACCAGACGGCGCGGATGAACGTGCCGTTCGACATCCAGGCCACCGAGGCGATCCCCCGGGTCGACACCGGCGGCAGCACCTCGGGCAGCTGGCCGGTCCCGTCCCCGCCGCCGGTCGGCGAGGCTCCCCCGTCGGCCTACGACCCGCTCCAGGACACGGGATTCAACATCCCCGTCTATGACAATTCGGGCACCGCCGGGTACGGCGGACGTGACGTGTACGACACCGGTGAGACGAACCCCGCCTACGGGACGTACAACCAGAACGACACGTACAACAGCGGTCCCGCCAATGAACCATCACCTGGCTCGTCGTTCGACGCACCGGGTTCGGGCGAACCTTGGAACACGCCTTCCGGAGGCTATAGGTGAACGAGGCCCTGCCCGACGTCCCAGAAGTCCGCGTGGTCGGGCTTCCACAGCTCACGTCGGGCTTCGACCTTGTCGAGAGACTCGATCTGCCCATGCACCTCAAGGTGCACGGGCCGCTCGAACCCCTGGGCGGAGAGGCCCTCGCGAAGCTCTCCGAGAACATCAACCTGAAGGGCCGCGGCGGCGCGGGCTTCCCCTTCCACAAGAAGCTGCGCTCGGTCGCCGAGGCGGCGATCAAGCGCGGCGTACGGCCGGTCGTCGTCGTCAACGGCAGCGAGGACGAACCGGCCTGCCGCAAGGACACGGTGCTCATCAACCGTGCCCCGCACCTCATCCTGGACGGCGCGCTGCTGGTCGCGGAGGCGCTGGGTGCCCGCACGCTCGTGGTGGGGGTCACCCGCGAATCCACTCAGCGCTCCATGGAGGCCGCGCTCGCCGAGCGCGGCCTCAGCAACGGCCGCAGATCGGCGCTGAAGGCGTTCGTCCAGCGCAACCCGATCCGCATGGTCACCGGCGCCGCCGCGTCACTGGTCCGCTCCATCGACGGCGGCCCGCCGATCCCGCCCGGCCGCAAGATCAGCGCCTCGCAGAACGGCGTCGGCGGCGCACCGACCCTGCTCTCCAACGCCGAGACGTTCGCCCAGCTCGCCATCGCCGCCCGCATCGGCCCGGAGCGCTACGGCAACACCGGCCTGTACGACGAGCCGGGCACCGTCATGCTGACGGTCTCCGGCGCGGTCGCCCGCCCGATGGTGATCGAGGTTCCCACGGGCGTGCCGCTGCGCTACGTCCTCCAGCTCGCCGGTGCCCCGCCGGTGCCCCAGGGCGTGCTGACCGGCGGCTACCACGGCAAGTGGATCGACGCGGCGACCGTCAACGAGGCGATCGTCTCCCGCAACTCCCTCGACGCGGTGGGCGGGGCGCTCGGCGCCGGCGCGATCCTGCCGATCAGCCAGGAGACCTGCCCGCTGGGCGAGTCGCTGCGCGTGGCCCAGTGGCTGGCCGACGAGAGCGCGGGACAGTGCGGTCCCTGCTACCTCGGCCTGCCGGCCGCCGCGCGCGGCATGGAGGACATCATCAACGGCGGCGGCCCGGCCGCGCTGGAAGCGCTCAAGCAGGTCGCCAAGAACGTCAAGCGGCGTGGTGCGTGCTCGCACCCGGACGGCTCCGCGATGTTCCTGGAGTCGACCATCAAGGCGTTCACCGACGACCTGGCCGCCCATGTCCTCGGCAACGGCTGCGGACGCCCCGTGGAGGGCGTTCTGCCGCTCTTCGAGGCCGGCATGGCCCCGGCGGCCATCACGAGCGGCATCCCGCCGGAGGAGAGCGGCTCGAGCCGCCAGAAGATCTTCGTCGACTGGACGCTGTGCCGCGGCCACGGCCTGTGCGCCGACATCCTCCCCGAGGTCTTCCAACTGGGCGCCGACGGCTTCCCGACGGTGGCACAGGCGAAGGTGCCGCAGAACGCGGAGGCGAAGGCGCTGCGAGCGGTACGCCGCTGCCCGGCCCTCGCCCTGCGCGTCGAGGAGGACACGCGCCCGCAGGCACCCGCCCGCAACCTCCCGGTCCTCTCCCAGGGCCGCGGCCGCCGCGCCCTCGGCCGCTAGGGCGCCGCACCGGCGACAGACCGGCAGACCGGGGCCGACAGGCCGGACCGACGGCTCGGGGCCGCCTGTTCTCAGGCGGCCCCGAGCCGTCGGTCCTGACGGAATGTCCGAAGAGGGAACGCCGGAACGCATCCGAACGCAAAAAGATCTCGCCGGATCGAATCCGATCCGGCGAGATCTGCTGTGGAGCTAAGGAGAATTGAACTCCTGACCTCCTGCATGCCATGCAGGCGCTCTACCAACTGAGCTATAGCCCCTCGCGGCCGAGCAGCGAAGCCGCTTCCTGACCGTGCCGCCCGGTTTCCCCGGCGGCGACGCCAACATTACCGGCCCGGGGCGTGGACCACCAAATCGTTTCCGCCCTGTCCGGTTTCGACCGTTGTGCGGGTCAAGCGGTGACGAACGAGTAGAACCGCTTGAGCGTGCAGTGCTCCTCGAGGAGCCGCCCGTAGATCGGCTCGCCCTCCAGCTCCCGGTACGTCTCGATCGGGTCGCCTTTTATGATCAGCGCCCGCGCGCATTCCTCGCACCAGTACTGGTAGTCGGGGTTGACCGGCTCCATGTCGCGGACGATCGGAGTGCCGCTGCCGCACCAGTCGCACTTTCGCCTGTGTGCACCCATCGATCAGCTCCAGCTGTGGCCGCAGGCCGTGCACACGTAGGAAATCCCGCCGTTGTCACCGAGAACCTGGGCCACATGACCGGAACCACAGGAGGGGCAGCTGAGCCGGGTGGCCTTGTCCGGTGTCACCGCCGCTTCGGAGAGGTCACCGACCTCTCCGAGGATGCTCGCAGGCATCGCTACTCCCTCCCGTCGGGCCGCGCTCCCTTCCGGCCGTTTGATTCTGCCACGGCCGGGCCAATACGGTCAGCGACGCCTCAGTACCAGTCCGGACACGGCACCCAGGACAGCTGTCGTAGCGAGCGCGAACATGCATGTGAGAAGCGCTTCCGAAGAGGTATACGCCTCTGGGCCCCCATGTGACTCAAGCCGGTGGAAGAACAGTGTGCCGAAGGCCGCGACGCCGATCAGCTGCCCGAGCTGGGTCACCGTGGCGAGCAGTCCGCTGGCGTCCGCCGCGTCCTCGGGCCGCACCGCCGCCAGCGCCCCGGTGAGCGTAGGGCTGAAGGCGAGGGCGAGCCCCACGCCCACACCGGCGTACGCCGGGTACAGCCAGGCACCGCCGTGGTCGCCGCCCCGGAAGGCCAGCCCCACTCCCAGCACGGACAGTGCGGTGAGCGTGAACCCCGCCGGGGCCAGGGAGCGTTGCCAGGAGGCGGGCCACCTGCGCCAGGTCAGTCCGACCACTCCGAAGACCACCGCGGTCGGCGCGAAGGTGAGGCCGGCGCGCAGCGCGCTGTAGCCGAGGCCGCCCTGGACGTGCAGGGTCAGCACGAACAGGAAGCCCCCGTTGACCGCCATGACGGCCAGGACGCGCAGGACGGCGAGACCCATCCCGGGGTGACGCAGGACACGGGGCGCGATCAGCGGGGCGCCGCCCCGACGGGCGAGCCGGGCCTCGTAGCCGCGGAACAGCACCAGCACGAGAGCCCCGACGGCCAGCGACAGCCAGGACCACAGCGGCCAGTCCTTCTCCTGTCCGAGCACGAGCGGCACCGTGATCAGCGAGACGGCGGCGCCCAGAAGCACGAGACCGGGCCAGTCCATCCCGCGCGCCCCCTCCCGCGCTCTCGCGCCCGCCGCTGCCCGTCCCACTCCCCCACCACGGGGCAGGACCCGCCTGCCGACGATCAGCAGGACCAGGCCCACCGGCACGTTCACGAGGAACACCGGCCGCCAGCCGGTGCCCAGCAGGTCGGCGGCGACCAGGACGCCGCCCACCACCTGTCCGGCCGCCGCGCCGACGGCGAGGACCGCCGAGTAGGCGCCCAGCGCCCGCACCCGGGCCTCGCCGGTGAACGTGCGCTGGATCAGGCTGAGCACCTGCGGGATCATCACCGCCGACCCGGCGCCCTGCACCAGTCGGAACACGATCAGTTCGGTACTGCCCTGAGCCAGCCCGCAGGCCAGCGAGGCGGTCGTGAACAGAGCGAGCCCGACGAGGTGGACGCGGCCGTGCCCGAACCGGTCGCCGAGGCGCGCGCCGGTGATCAGCAGCACCGAGTAGGTGATGGCGTAGCCGGCGACGACCAGTTGGAGGTCCGCGCCGGACGCGTTCAGGTCGGAACCGATCGTGGGGGCCGCGACGTTCACGATGAAGACGTCGAGCAGTGCCATGAACTGGGCCGCGAGCACGACCGCCAGCAACCGCCGGGGCCGATTGTCAGTGCCAGGGTCTTTACTGGCGGCAGGACTTGAAGCGGGTGGAACGGGCGCGGGGACCGGGCTCGTCCGGGGTGTCGTCGTCATGCCGTAGAGCGTGACGAGGATCCGGTACGGGTGCCGAGAGCCCGCTGATGCTGGTACTGACGGCACCTGGCAGGGGACGGGCGGGGGATCGACCATGGGGGACGTGACGACGGTGACACGAACAGGCACGGAGACAAGGACGGCGACAGGGAACGAGCCGGGACCGGCGCCGCGACCCGCGCCGGGGTCGCCGCATCGGCGCCGCCCCGAACTGGCCTCGTTCCTGCGCAGCAGGCGGGCCCGGGTGACACCGGGTGACGTCGGCATGCCACCCGGGCTGCGGCGCCGCACACCGGGACTGCGGCGCGAGGAGGTCGCGCAGCTCTCGGGCGTGGGCGTGACCTGGTACACCTGGCTGGAGCAGGGCCGCCCGATCAACGCCTCCGCGCAGGTCCTGGACGCCGTGGCGCGCACGCTGCGGCTCGATCCGCCGGAGCGGGAGCATCTGTACCACCTGGCGGAGGTGCCCTACGCGCCCGTGCCGGAAGCCCTGGTGCAGAGCGTGGGCCCGGAGATCCAGGGCATCATCGACGCCCTGGCGCCCCGGCCGGCGGTGGTCTACAACTCCCGCTACGACATCCTGGCCGCCAACCCCGTCTATCGCGACCTGTTCATCATTCCGGTGGACGCCTGCGCGCCGGGGCCGGACAACGCGCTGTGGCGGCTGTTCACGGTCCGGGAGCAGGACTGCCCACTGCTCTTCCGGGACAAGGAGCTGCCGGTGATGGTGGCGACCCTGCGGGCGGCGTACGGGCTGCATGCCGGTGAGCCCGGGTGGGAGGACTTCATACGCCGGCTGTCGCGGGCGAGCCCGCTGTTCACGCGGCTGTGGGAGTCCGGTGACGTGGCGGAGCCCGGCCGCCGGGTGAAGGTCTTCCGGCACGAGGCGGTGGGCGAGCTGCGGATGACGTCGATGTCACTGTCGATCAACGGGATGCCCGAGTGCCGGATCGTCGTCTACACCCCGGACGACGAGGAGACGGCGCGCCGCACGGCCGTGCTGCGGAACGGAGCGACAAAAAATCCCGCCCCCCGATGAGGGGGACGGGATCTTCGTGAACAGATCTCGACCGATCGCTACCGATCTTTGACAACTCAACAGAGTGTCGACCGACAGACCAGGTGATCCGTGGAGCTAAGGAGAATTGAACTCCTGACCTCCTGCATGCCATGCAGGCGCTCTACCAACTGAGCTATAGCCCCTTGTGTTCTCCCCGCTCGGCGGGCGAACAAGAAGAACTTTAGCCTGCGACCTGCCGGAAAGTGAAATCCGGGTCCCGGCGGCCGCACGGCCCTCAGTCGTCGTCGCCGAGCACCGGCTCGGGCAGGGTGCCGGCGTTGTGCTCGAGCAGGCGCCAGCCCCGAGCGCCCTCACCGAGGACGGACCAGCAGCAGTTGGAGAGACCGCCGAGAGCCTCCCAGTGGTGGGCGTCCAGGCCGAGGAGACGGCCGATCGTGGTGCGGATGGTGCCGCCGTGACTGACGACGACGAGCGTGCCGTCCTCGGGCAGCTTCTCGGCGTGCCGCAGCACCACGGGAGCCGCGCGGTCGGCGACCTCGGACTCCAGTTCGCCGCCGCCCCGGCGGACCGGCTCACCGCGCTTCCACGCCGTGTACTCGGCACCGTGGGCGGCGATGATCTCGTCGTGCGTCAGCCCCTGCCAGAGGCCCGCGTACGTCTCGCGCAGGGCCTCGTCGTGGGTCACCTCGAGGCCGGTGAGGGCGACGAGCTCGGCGGCCGTGTTCGCGGCCCGCGACAGATCCGAGGAGACGATCGCGTCGGGCCGGAGCGAGGCGAGCAGCCGGGCCGCGCGGCGGGCCTGGGCCACGCCGGTCTCGGTCAGCTCCACGTCCGTCGTGCCCTGGAAGCGGCGCTCCACGTTCCAGGCGGTCTGGCCGTGCCGCCACAGGATGACGCGGCGGCCACGGCCCGGCCGCCGGTCGGCGGCCGGCTCGGGGGCGCTCACCGCAGGTCCCCGAAACCGGCGGTGTCGTCCTCCTCGGCCTCGGCCTGCAGCTTGGCGTGCTCCTGGGCCTTGCCGCGGGTCGCCTTGGCGTCGGCGGGCAGCTCGAGCTCGGGGCAGTCCTTCCACAGCCGCTCCAGAGCGTAGAAGACGCGCTCCTCGCTGTGCTGGACGTGGACGACGATGTCGACGTAGTCGAGCAGGATCCAGCGGGCGTCGCGGTCACCCTCCCGACGTACGGGCTTGGCGCCGAGCTCCTTCTGGAGGCGCTCCTCGATCTCGTCGACGATCGACTTGACCTGGCGGTCGTTGGGCGCGGAGGCCAGCAGGAAGGCGTCCGTGATCGACAGCACGTCGCTGACGTCGTACGCGATGATGTCGTGCGCGAGCTTGTCGGCAGCCGCCTGGGCGGCGGACTGGATGAGCTCGATGGAGCGGTCGGTGGCGGTCACTACGTGGCTTTCCGTCGGCGGACACTTGTCCCCAAGGGTCTCACGGTCCGCCGACGGCACCCCACGTGATGAGGGGATCACCCGCGCGGGGGCCGTTTCCGTCCGGCCCCCGCGAGTGATCTCAGTCGGCCGACCCGGCCGCGGAGGGCTTGTAGTCCTCGCCCAGGACTACCGCGACGTCCGCGTTCGCGGAGACCGTGCCCTTCTTCACCGCGTCGGCGTCCAGGCCCAGGGTCTTGGCGACCTCAGTGGCGTTCTCCTTGCCGGCGGGGTCCGCGTAGAGCACCCGGGAGGCGGCCTTCGTGCTCGACGGGGTGCCGGCCTCCAGGAAGGTGAAGCCGCCGTTGAGGAGGACCACGCGCGCGTCCTCGGTGTATGCCTTGGTGCCGCTCGCGTTCTGGACGGAGACGCTGACGGCCGCGTCCTTGTCGGGGCTCTTCGCGGCGCCGCCGAGGACGTCCTTGACGACGCTCGCGCTGGCCTCCGCGTTGAGGGTGCCGTCGTTCTGCACGGGCAGCAGCGCGGTCTTGTAGTCGCCGCCCTTGGCGAGATCCGCGAGCTTGGCCAGGAAGGCGCCGAGGTCCTTGTCGGTCAGCGAGGGGTCGAGGATCTGCGCCAGGGTCTGGACGGTGACGGTGGCGCCCTGCGCGTCCGACGACACCTTGCGCAGCACTCCCTGCATGACCTGGCCGAACCGCTGCAGTTGGGCGTTCTGGGCCTCGCCCGTGGCGCGGTAGGTGGCGTACGCGACGGCCATCTTGCCGCTGAGGGTCTGTCCCTCGCCCTTGCCGACGAGCGGTGCCGTGCCCTTCTTGGCGGCCGGGTCGGGCACCGCGGTGTCGGTGTCGACGTCGATGTTGCCGACGAGGTCGACGAGGTTCTGGAGGTAGGGCGTGTCGAGCCGCCAGGTGCCCTCGATGTCGGTGCCGAGGACGGTGTCGAGGGCGTCGCGCGTACCGGCCGAGCCGTCGTCGTCGACGGACTTGGCGAGGGTCGTCGTGGTGCCGTCCTCGTCGGTGACGACGAGGGAGTTGGGCAGCAGGACCGTGGCGGCCTGCTTGGTGGTCGTGTTGTCGACGAGCAGCACCGTGGACGTGCCGCCACCGGAGGTGTTGTGGAGGTGGACGACGACGACGTCACGTTTCTGCGCGGCGGTGGCGGTCGTGGCGCCGGTGCCGGAGTCCGGGGACGACGACAGGCCGGGCAGCTTCCCGGCGTACCAGAGGTAGCCCACTCCCCCGGCCGCGACCAGCGCGAGGACCACGGCGAGGGCGACGAGGCGGCTGCGCGCGCGGCGCTTGATCTCCTCACGGCGCTCGGTGCGGTTCTCGGTGAAGTTCAGCCAGTCGATGACGTCCTCGGAGTCGCCGTCGGGCTCCTCCACGAACGCGAACTGCTCCGTCTCGTAGTCCTGTCGGGGTCGCCCGGGCGCTTCGGACGCACCGCGCCCGTCCGCCGCGGCACCGGGCCGCCCGTCGACGTCGACGCCGGTGTCGGCCGCTGTCTCCGCCCCGGTCTCGACCGGACCGCTCTGCTGCGGGATGTACGCGGTCTGCTCGGCGGCGCGGGGCTGTTCGACCCGCGGCCGCTGCCCGCCGGCGGTCTGCCCGTAGGGGTCGTACGGGGCCTGGGTCGCGGTGCCGTAGGGGTCGTAGCCGACGGACTCCTGGCGGCCGGTGTCGTACGGGTCGTAGGCGGGCGTGGGCGGCTGCTGACCGGTGTCGTACGGGTCGTAGGCAGGCGTCTGCCGCCCGCCCGTGTCGTAGGGGTCGTAGCCGTACCCCTGCTGCCCCTGGGACTGGTGCGTCTGCTGCCCCTGCTGCCCGTACGGGTCGTAGGGCTGCTGCGGCACCTGCTGCGACGGGACCTGTCGGTAGACGGGCTGCCCGAACTCGTCGTAGCCGACGAGCTCGTACTGGTCGCCCCCGTACCCCGCGTCGTATCGGTCGTTCACCGGTACCCCTCTCGGCTCACTCGCCGCGGTACAGCTCGCGCTTGGTGATGTAGCGCACGACTCCGTCAGGCACCAGATACCAGACGGGGTCGCCCTTGGCGACTCTCGCGCGGCAGTCTGTGGAGGAGATGGCGAGCGCGGGAACCTCGACGAGCGAGACCCCGCCTTCGGGCAGACCGGGGTCCGTGAGGTTGTGTCCCGGCCGGGTGACGCCGATGAAGTGCGCGAGGGAGAACAGCTCCTCGCTGTCCCGCCAGGTCAGGATCTGGCCCAGGGCGTCGGCGCCGGTGATGAAGAAGAGGTCGGTCTCGAGGTTGAGCGCCCGGAGATCGCGCAGCGTGTCCACGGTGTACGTGGGGCCACCGCGGTCGATGTCGATACGGCTCACCGAGAACTGCGGGTTCTCGGCGGTCGCGATGACCGTCATCAGGTAGCGGTCCTCGGCCGGGGAGACACTGCGGTGGGTCTTCTGCCACGGCTGGCCGGTCGGGACGAACACGACCTCGTCCAGGTGGAACTGCGCGGCGACCTCACTGGCCGCCACGAGGTGTCCGTGGTGGATCGGATCGAACGTCCCGCCCATGACGCCGAGGCGGCGCTTGCCCGGGTTCGACGGGCCGGTAGGCATGTCCTGCTCTCCCATGCGTGCAGACCCTACCGGCCCGGTCCCGGGGCCCCGGCCGGCGGATGCCCGGAGCGCCCCGCTATGCCGGACTGCCCGTCGTTGAACACGTCGTGTCTCAGCGGTCGCGGTTGAAGCGGGTGGTGATCCACAGCAGGAGCAGCAGGATGAGGAAAGCGCTGCCGCCGGTGACCAGCGGGCTCAAGCTCTCGTGGTTGCCACCGTGTTCCTCGCCCTCGGCGGCGAGGGTGACCAGCTGGGCAGCGGTGCTGTGAAGGCTCATCTTCGGCAGGACCTATCCGATGGTGGTCCCCCCGCTCGAGAGAGTCGAGAGTGGGGGAGGGCGGGATGGAGATGTCGGCCCATCGTAAGCGGGCGGCCCGGCGGCGATCACGCCGACTCCGCCATTGGGAACCTTCCCGACGGCTCAGTCGTCCTTCCGCTTGTAGCCCCGCAGCAGGAACCACGCGGTGAGCACACAGCCCAGGATCATCACGACCAGTACGACGCGGAGCAGATTCCCCGCCCCCTGCTGCTGGGCGGCGCCGGCGGCCTCGGTGAGCCAGGCGGCTGCGGGGTGGTGCTCCATGGGGCGGGACTCCTTCGGTGTAGTGCCCGTCCACGGTAACTCCGCCTAGGCTGAGCTCGGCTTCGGGGGCGCAAAGGGCCGCACAAGGGTCCGTAAAGGGTCAGGCAGAGGGCCACACAACAGGTAGCGGCCACACAGACGCACATGGGGGAAGACATGTCCGACGACGGCCACGAGCGGAACGGCAGCGGCCACGAGAACGTGCCGAGCAGGCAGCGCAGGCGCTTCCCGGGAATCTCCTCCCGTGCGTACGAGCACCCTGCCGACCGCTCCGCCCTGGTGGCGCTGCGCAAGCTGAGCGGCTTCGACACCGTGTTCAAGGCGCTCAGCGGGCTGCTGCCCGAGCGGAGTCTGCGGCTGCTGTTCCTGTCCGACTCCGTGCGGGTCTCCGACCAGCAGTTCGCGCACCTCAACGACATGCTGCGGGACGCCTGTTACATCCTGGACCTGGAGAAGGTCCCGCCGATGTACGTGACTCAGGACCCGCAGCCCAACGCGATGTGCATCGGTCTGGACGAGCCGATCATCGTGGTCACCACCGGACTCGTCGAGCTGCTCGACGAGGAGGAGATGCGCGCGGTCGTCGGCCACGAGGTGGGTCACGCCCTGTCCGGGCACGCCGTGTACCGCACGATCCTGCTGTTCCTGACGAACCTGGCGATCCGGGTCGCCTGGATCCCGCTGGGCAACCTCGCGATCATGGCGATCGTCACGGCGCTGCGCGAGTGGTTCCGCAAGTCGGAGCTGTCCGCCGACCGGGCGGGTCTCCTCGTCGGCCAGGACCTGAAGGCCTCGATGCGGGGCCTGATGAAGATCGCCGGCGGCAACCACCTGCACGAGATGAACGTGGACGCCTTCCTGAAGCAGGCCGAGGAGTACGAGGCCGGCGGCGACCTGCGCGACTCCGTGCTGAAGATCCTGAACGTGCTGCCCCGCACCCACCCCTTCACCACCGTGCGCGCGGCCGAGCTGAAGAAGTGGGCCGAGTCCCGCGACCACCAGCGGATCATGGACGGCCACTACCCGCGGCGCACCGAGGACAAGGACACCTCGGTGACGGACTCCTTCCGCGAGTCCGCGAGCCACTACGCGACGAGCGTCAAGAGCTCCAAGGACCCGTTGATGAAGCTGGTCAGCGACATCGCGGGCGGGGCGGGCGACCTGGGCGGCCGGGTGCGCCGCGGCTTCGGCGGGTTCGCGGGCTCGGCTCCGGCGGAGGACCAGCCGCCGAGGAACGGGGCGGACGGCCCGGACGGCGACTCGGACGGCGGCCCGGACGGGCCTACGGACACGCCTCCGCGCGCCGACGGCTGATCCGCGGCCGCAGCGGAGGCGCGGCCTGCGTTGCTTCGCGCGGCCCTGAGCGGCCCTGAGCGGCGTTCACACCCTCGGCTGGGCGCTCGTCGCCAGCGATCCGCACAGGGCCGTCGCGCCGCCCGTCGCGTAGGGGTCCGTGCCGGCCGGCCCGCCCGTCTTCGCGGTCTCGCCGGCCAGCAGGGGACGCAGATGGTTCGTGGAGTCCTCGGCGCAGGACAGCGGGCCGGCCTGGACGTAGGACACGATCAGCTGGACCTGGTGGGTGCGCAGGTCGTTGCGGTCGAAGCGGAAGTGCAGCTCGCGGCGGACGGTGAACAGGGAGGCCGAGGTGTCGGCGCCCGTGCCGGTCGGCCGCAGCGCGTACACGAAGGTGTGGTCCGCGGTGACCTCGAGGGTCGCGGAGTCGGTCTCGGCGGCCTGGAGCGTGCCCTGGACGCGGATCTTGCTGTCGGCCAGCTGGGCCTGGGCGGGGTCGAAGCGGACCAGCCAGCCGGTCGGCGCGTGTCTGCCGTCGGCGGCCGGGTGGCTGAAGCTCTCGTCGAACTGGTCGAGCTGCTCGGCGGCGACCAGGGCCCGCACGGGCCGCACCTGCTGCCGGGTGAGCACCTCGGGGTAGAGGGAGGAGTGCACGATGTACTCCTTGGCCGCGGTCAGGGCGGTGACGACCTGGCTGTCGGAGAAGTGCGCGGTGCGCCGGGAGGCGGGCAGCGGGATGCCCTCGGCGCCGATGCGGAAGTGCGCGGCGGGGCTGCGCGCGAACAGCGACTCGGGATCGGCCGCCCCGGGGACGACGCCCTGCGGGGAGAGCGGGATGACGGTCATCCGCAGAGGCTCGACGGACCGGCGCGCCACGGGGCTCTGGTAGGGGTTGCGTACACCCATGTAGACGGCGGTGCCGAAGGCGACGGCGATCAGCATGACCAGGATCAGTGCCTGCCGCGACAGGCCCCGGCGCCGGGGCGGTCGGCGGCGGACGGCCGGCGCGTGGTCGGCCATGCGCTCCTGCGCGGAGTACTCCTGGATGCGGGCAGCACGGACGAACGATTCGTCGAAGACGACGGATCGGTACTCGTCCTCTCCACCTCCGGGATTGCCCTCGGGTGTCCCCTCCGGTGGGTCTCCAGGCCCGGCCATACTTTCAGAGTAGGTCGCGCGGACCCCAGGTAAACGCCCTGCCGTACGACAACTTCTGACAGACGTTCAGGGTGTACGCGGAACGGCCGACACGGGTGGCTGGGAGTAGTCGGCGGACGCCGAGGGAGGCGGCACGCTTCCCTGCTCGAGACCGGTCGTGGCGGGCGAGGGCAGCTGGTCCCGGCTGCTCGACGAGGCGCCCCGGTAGACCGCGGCGAAGGCCAGCGCGACCATGCCGACGCCCATGACCAGAGCCAGCATCCAGGCGACGGGGCGATGCCAGCGGACCTGCCTGCCGTACGCCCCGGGGACGCCGTAGCGGCGTTCCCATGCCTCGGGGAGGTCGGCGTCGTCCAGATCGTCGAGGTCGGGATCATGGCCGAAATCGCCGGGTCCGTCGGAACCGTAGGCGTCGTCGTAGCGGTCGCCTCTGGCGCGGGCTCTGCGGGCCTCGGCCTCGGAGGCCTCGGCTCTCGCCTCCGCGGCGGCCAGGAGACGTTCGACGGCGGTCGGCTCGTGGACCACGGCCGCCTTGATGAACGCCTCGTCGAAGACCACGGAGGCGAACTCTTCGTCCGACACCCCGTGGTCGTGGTCGTCGTCGGGCTCCCAGCCGTCAGGAAACGGCCTGCCCCCCACGTCCTCCGGCACGAATCCAGAGTAGACCTGGGGGGTCAATTTGGGCAGTCGGTAGGGAAATTCATCCGCCGGATGAGACACCGCTCACGACGCCCCGAAGGAGGTTTCAGCGCCGTACGTGCCCGTCGCCCGTGACGATGTACTTGGTGCTGGTCAGCTCCGGGAGGCCCATCGGGCCGCGGGCGTGCAGCTTCTGGGTGGAGATGCCGATCTCCGCGCCGAAGCCGAACTCGCCGCCGTCGGTGAAGCGGGTGGAGGCGTTCACGGCCACCGTGGTCGAGTCGACCAACTGGGTGAAACGGCGGGCGGCCTGCTGCGAGGTGGTGACGATGGCCTCGGTGTGCCCGGAGGTCCACAGCCGGATGTGCTCGACGGCCCGGTCCAGCGAGTCGACGACGGCGGCGGCGATGTCGTAGGAGAGGTACTCCGTCTCCCAGTCCTCGGGCGTGGCCTCGACCACGGTCGCCTTGGAGTCCTTGGCGTAGGCCAGCACGCGCTCATCGGCGTGCACGGTGACGCCCGCCTCGGCGAGGGCGTCGAGGGCGCGCGGCAGGAACCGGGGGGCGATGTCCTGGTGGACCAGGAGGGTCTCGGCTGCGTTGCAGACGCTGACCCGGTGCGCCTTGGAGTTGATCAGGATGTCGATCGCCATGTCGAGGTCGGCGTGGGCGTCGACGTAGACGTGGCAGTTGCCGGTGCCGGTCTCGATGACCGGGACGGTGGACTCCGTGACCACGGTCCGGATGAGCGAGGCCCCGCCGCGCGGGATCAGGACGTCGACCAGGCCGCGGGCCCGCATCAGCTCGCGCACGCTGTCGCGGCCCTCGCCGGGCACCAGCTGCACGGCGTCGGCGGGCAGCCCGGCCCCGCCGACGGCGTCGCGGATCACTCGGACGAGAGCGGTGTTCGACTCGTAGGCGGAGGACGAGCCGCGCAGCAGGACCGCGTTGCCGGACTTCAGGCAGAGGGCGGCGGCGTCCACGGTGACGTTCGGGCGGGCCTCGTAGATGATGCCGACGACGCCGAGCGGGACGCGGACCTGGCGCAGGTCGATGCCGTTGGGGAGGGTCGAGCCGCGGACGACCTCGCCGACCGGGTCGGGCAGCGCGACGACGTCCCGGACGTCCGAGGCGATGGCCCGCACCCGCTCCGGGGTGAGGGTGAGCCGGTCCACGATCGCCTCGCTGGTGCCCGCCTCACGGGCCTTGGCGATGTCCTTCGCGTTGGCCTCGACGATTTCGCTCGTACGGACCTCCAGCGCGTCCGCGATGGCGAGCAGCGCGTCGTCCTTGGCGGCCCGGGGCAGCGGCGCGAGGTCGGCGGCGGCCGCCTTGGCGCGGTAGGCGGCACGGGTGACCGGGGACATGGAGTCGTACGGCGAGAGCGTGGTCATAGGGGAAGGGTAGTGCGCCGCGCGGGCCGGTCCACCGTTCGTTCCACACCCCGAGATGTGCCCCGGGGCGGGCCTTGGGACGGGCCACGGGACGCGCCGCGGGACGCGCCGCTCGAACGCTCCCGAGGTCCGCCGACGACGGCGTCAGTACGGATGGACGCCGACCGGGGTCGCGGGCGCCGGTCCATAACCCTCCGCGATGCGCTGGTGGTAGGTCTGGCGGTCGATGACCTCCAGGCCGACGATCTCCCAGGGCGGCAGCCCGGCGGTCTGGCGGTGCTCCCCCCACAGCCGCAGGGCGACGGCGGCCGCGTCGTGCAGGTCGCGGGCCTCCTCCCAGTACCGGATCTCGGCGTGGTCGCCCGCGTATCTGCTGGTCAGGAGGAAGGGATGGTCGTGGGCGAGCTGCTCGAGGGCCCGCCGGACCTCCTTCAGCGGGGCCTCCTCACCGGAGACGCTGAGGGTGACATGCCACAGCCGGGGAAGGTCCACGGGCTGCCCGCCCTGGGACTCGGCGCCCTCCTGGGCCAGGTACCGCTCGCCCGCCGCCACGCTGGTCAGGGCGCGCTCCTCGCCCGGCGCGCGCGCCGGCGCGGAACCCGCGGCGCGGGACGAAGCCGGACCGGCCGTACGCGGCGCCGCCGAACCGGTTTCGCCGGTACTCCCACGGGTCGCTGCCACCCCAGGGCGCACTCGTCTCACGACGGCCTCCTTTACGCAGCGCTCGTGCGGAATCTGTCCCTGGAACAAAGTTGAGCAGGCCGCACGGCTCCGCGGGGCGGTTTCACGGAACGTCCCCCACCGGTACGGACCGTTCGAGCGGGTTTACGGGTGCAGGATCACCAGGTCGTCCCGGTGGACGACCTCGCGCTCGTACTCCGCGCCCAGCTCCCGCGCCAGTTCCCTGGTCGACCGCCCGATCAGCTGGGGGATCTCCTTGGCGTCGAAGTTGACGAGGCCGCGGGCCACCGCGCGCCCCCGGGTGTCCCGCAGTTCGACGGGGTCGCCCGCGCTGAACTCGCCCTCGACGGCGGCGATCCCGGCCGGCAGCAGCGAGGTGCGCCGCTCGACCACCGCGCGCACGGCACCGTCGTCCAGCGTCAGGGAGCCCTGCGGGGTGGAGGCGTGCTGGAGCCACAGCAGCCGGTCGGCGGAGCGCTTGCCGGTGGCGTGGAAGTAGGTGCCGGTGTCCCCGCCGGTGAAGGCGTCGGCCGCGTGGACGGCGCTGGTGAGGACCACGGGAATGCCGGCGGCGGCCGCGATCCTGGCGGCCTCGACCTTGGTGACCATGCCGCCGGTGCCGACGCCCGCCTTGCCGGTGCTGCCGATCTCGACGTGCGCCAGGTCCCCGGGGCGCCGCACCTCGGCGATCCGTGAGGTGCCCGGCTTGCTGGGGTCGCCGTCGTACACGCCGTCGACGTCGGACAGCAGGACCAGCAGGTCGGCGTGGACGAGGTGGGCGACGAGGGCGGCGAGCCGGTCGTTGTCGCCGAAGCGGATCTCGTCGGTGGCCACCGTGTCGTTCTCGTTGACGATCGGGAACGCGCCCATCGCGAGCAGCTCGTCGAGGGTGCGGGAGGCGTTGCGGTGGTGGGCCCGCCGGCTCATGTCGTCGCTGGTCAGCAGTACCTGGCCGACGCGGACGCCGTAGCGGGCGAAGGAGGCGGTGTAGCGGGCCACGAGCAGGCCCTGGCCGACGCTCGCGGCCGCCTGCTGGCGGGCGAGGTCCCGGGGGCGGCGGCGCAGGCCCAGCGGGGCGAGTCCTGCGGCGATGGCGCCCGAGGAGACGAGCACGATCTCCTTCTCGCCTCCGCTGCGGCTCTTGGCGAGGACGTCGACGAGCGCGTCGACCCGGTCGGCGTCGAGTCCGCCGGAGGCGGTGGTCAGCGACGAGGAGCCGACCTTGACGACGATCCTGCGGGCCTCGCTCACGGCCTGCCTTGCCCCTGCCACCTTGTTCTTCGCCCCTCGCGTAGGTCGACGGCTGCCCGCCTGGCAATCTACGCGAACAGGGGCGGAGGCCGCGCAGGGGTTTCACTTCGCGGACAGCACTCGGCCGTAACCGTTCGCTCACGCTTTGCGTACGGCAAAAAAGGTTGTACTGGTTCCCCATCTGATTTGAAGAGAACACAAATTTATTTTGAAGTTTGTGTCACCTACAGTTCGCTCTGTGAAGCGCATACTCCTTAGATCGGGGAAGAGCCCCTTCGACGTCGTCCCGGTCGAGGAAGCCCTCCACCGCGATGTGATCGCCACCAACTCCGGCAACCTGATCTTCAGCGATGCCGCGCACAAGATCCTCACCACGCCGGACTCCGAGGTCTTCTCGAACGGCATGCGGACCGACGTGAACGCGGCGGCCCGCATCAACGAGGAGTACGACGCCTTCGTCGTGCCCCTCGCCAACGCGTTCCGGCCGACCTTCGAGCAGCCGCTGCAACGGCTGACCAGGCTCATATCGAAGCTGAAGATCCCGGTCGTGGTGATGGGCGTCGGCGCCCAGACCGGTGTGACCTACGACCCGGCGCGGCTGAAGCCCATGGAGCCCAGCGTGCGCGCCTTCTGCGCGGCGGTGCTGGAGCGCAGCGCCTCCATAGGCGTGCGGGGCGAGTTCACCGAGCAGTACCTCACCGACATGGGCTTCCGGGACGTCGAGGTCATCGGCTGCCCGTCGATGTTCATGCACGGCGACCGGCTGCCCGTCGAGAAGAAGACGCGGACCCTGACCGCGGAGGCGCGGATCGCCGTCAACGGTTCGCACACGGCGGTGCGCGGCGGCGGTCTGCACAAGGTCATCACCCGCACCCACGAGCGCTACCCGAACCTGCGCTACATAGGCCAGAACCTCACCGACGCCAAGCAGCTGCACTGGCGGGACGTGGACTCCCCGGCCGGCCGGATCACCGAGATGCCGACCCACCCCGACCACCCGATGTACCGGGAGGACAAGGCCCGGGTCTACATCGACCCGATCACCTGGATCGACGACCTGCGGGACTTCGACTACTCGTTCGGCTCGCGCATCCACGGCAACATCGCGGCACTGCTGGCGGGCACGCCCGCGACCGTGCTGGCCTTCGACTCGCGCACGCTGGAGCTGTGCCGCTACTTCGAGATACCGCACCGGCTGCTCAGCGAGGTGCCCGCGGACCTCGACCCGGCCGAGCTGTACGAGGAGGCCGACTTCACCGGGCTCAGCGGCAACCACAAGGAGCGCTTCGACCGGTTCACCGCGTTCCTGGACAAGAACGGGCTGCCGAACACCTTCACCCACGGCGACGGCGGCGTGGCCTTCGAGAAGAAGCTGCGCTCGCTGTCCTTCCCGGCGGGCGTGCGCCCCTGGAACGACGCCGACCTGGCCTCGCTGGCCGGCAGGTTCGGCTGGCTCCAGCAGCGCATCACCGAACTGGACTCCCACAACGCCCAGCTGAAGCGGGACCTGGCGAAGAACCGGCCCGGCGCGAAGGCCGCGGCCAAGGCCGCCGCGGTCATCCCCGCCCCGTCGATCTACCGTCGCGCGAAGCGCGCGGTGGGCGGCCCGCTGCGCCGCGCGCTGAAGCCGAGCAAGTAGGACCGGCCGAGCACGTCGGACGGCATCACGACCGGGCGGCACCATGCCGGGCGGCACCCCGCGCGGGCTCACGCGGCCGCCGGGCCGCCCGGTCGCATCGGATGCCGGAGCCGGCGGAGCCTGCGGCGGACCTTGCGGGTGAAGCCGCGGAGGAAGGTCTCGGTCGGGTCCTTGCGCCAGCCCGGGAAGTCCTTGGCCTCGCGGGGCTCGGCGAGGTAGATCCGGTCGGGCAGGCCCGCCGTGCGGGAGCCGTAGTGCGGATAGGCCAGGTAGAGCTGGGTGTTGCGCTTCTTCAGGACCGGGGCCGGCTCGCTCTTGGCCTTGATGAACTCAAGGACGTCCACCAGGAGTTCGGGGCGCTGCCGGGCCACCAGCTCCAGGCGCAGCCGCTCGTGGACCCGGAGCCGCTGCGCGACGCCCTCGTTCCAGTAGGTGTCCATCAGCGGCTTGGCCAGCTCCATCTTGGTGCGCCGGATCTCCTCGTCGTTGCGGAGGAAGACGGGCCCGAACTGCGGCAGCACGGTGACGAGGAACGGGCGGACCATGAGCACGTCCCGCTTGGCGCCGGGCGGGACGAGCCGCTCCAGCAGTCCCATCAGGGCGCGGGCGGAGTCGAAGCGCAGGGTGTAACTCCCGCTCTTCGTCACATGCTTGCCGTCGGTGCGGCCCACCAGGTAGTAGCAGGTGTAGTCGGCGACCACGGAGACGCCGTCGGCCCGCAGATAGGCCTCCATCGTGAACAGGGCGTCCTCGCCGGTCCACAGCGACTCGTCGAAGCGTATGCCGTGACGCTCCAGGAACTCCCGGCGGAACAGCTTCTGCGCGCTGAGGGTGAACTTGATGTTGGAGGAGTAGACGTCCGTACGGTCGAGGGTCTCGCCCCACATCGACTTCGGGGGCTTGCGGTTGATGCCCTCGACCCGGCCGAGGACCACGTCCGTGCCGTTGCGGTCGGCCATGGCCACCATGCGCTCCAGGGCCTCGGCGCCGAGCCGGTCGTCGGCGTCCAGGAAGAAGACGTAGCGCCCGGTGGCCTTGGCGAGGCCGACGTTGCGCGGGCCGCTGGGGCCGCCCGAGTTCTCCTGGCGGACCACGGTGACGGCCATGGGCACGCGGGCGGCGAACTCCTCCAGGTACTCCCCGGTGCCGTCCTGGGAACCGTCGTCCACGGCGATGACCTCCAGGCGCGCCGCGTCCAGGGTCTGTGCCTCGACCGACGCCAGGCACTCGACCAGATACGGCATCGCTTCGTACGCCCCGATGACCACCGTGACGTCAGGCTGCGCAGCGGTCACTTTTCCCTCTCCACACGCACCGGTTCCCCCACATGAACACTTTGGATACCCGGTAGACGATGGATGAACGGGGTGGGTTGCCTGGGTTTCGGTACGTGTCCCACATCACAGGACGCAACTGAGGCCGGGCCCCCGGAGAGAACTCTCCGGGGGCCCGGCCTCAGGAAATACGGGTGTCAGCCGGCCGTAACGCCCTTGGCATCCTTGGGCAGTTCCGTCGCGTCGTCCGGCGCGGCACCGACCGCGTCGTCCGCCGACACGGCGTGCGACTCCTGGCCGACGTTGCGCGCCTCCGCCTTCAGCGCGAGGTCGGTGATCGCGGTGTCGAACTGTTCGAGCGAGGTGGGCTCGTCGGGTCCGAGCAGGTAGTCCTTGAGTTCCTTGCGGTCCTTGGCCAGCGGATCGCCGGCCGGGTCGCGGACCGCGTCCAGCAGCTGGTCCAGCTCGGCGGCGTCGTTGCCGAGGATCACGGCCGCGCGCACGGCGGTGTTCTGCCGCCTGAACTCCTCGGCGCCCAGCTCCGCGGAGTCCGCGACCGCATACGGCTTGCCGCTCGCGATGAAGTCGGAGACCACGCTGGAGATGTCCGAGACCATCGCCTCGCAGGCGTTGAAGCAGTCGTACAGGCGGGGTCCGGCGCCGGTGATCACCCGGTGCTCGAAGGAGGGGAAGGAGCGCCAGTAGGTCTCGTTCCACTCGGCGCGCAGCCGGGCGGCCTCTTCGTGCTTGCGGACGTCGACGATGCCGTCACGGCTCGTCACGGCCTCGTCGGCGCGCTCGTCGAAGGCGAGGGAGAGACCGTCCAGCCGGGCCTTGAGGCGGGTCAGTTCCGCCTTGGCCCTGGCCTCGGCCGCCGGGTCAGCGGTGAAGCGGGGGTCGCCCGCGCGCTGGGCGGAGGCCTTCTTGATCAGGGCGGTGATCCGGCGGTGCGCGGCGCCGGCCTTGGCGCTGCGGGTGCCGGTGAAGGGGTGCGGCTTGTACAGGACGCGGACCGGGGGATCGGCCGCGACCAGCTTCTTCACGATGTTCTCGCCGGCCAGCAGGAGCGAGGTGTTGCCCGGGTTGTCGTCCCAGCCCTCCCAGGTGGGCGCGTACAGCACCGTCGCGATACGGCCCTCGGGTGTGCCCTCGGAGGTCCGGATCGGCGCCAGCTGCGGACGGCCGACCTCCACGATGTCCTCGTCGCGGATGCCGACGTCGGCGATGGCGTAGCGGTCGCGGCCCGCGCGGCCGGCGGTCCACACCTCGTCGTAGACCTTGCTGAACGGGTTGACGCTGGCGAGCTTGTCGCTGTCGCCGTGGCCGATGAAGACGTGCTTCATGGTCGGCACCCGCAGCAGGTGGATGTTCTTGCCGACGTTCGCGCAGTACAACGCGACCCGCACCATGGACAGGTCCATGTTCATCAGGTGCACCCCCCCGGGCACGCAGACGACAGGGACCGAGGTGGGCGCCATCTTCTCCAGGACGGTGCGCTCACGCAGGATGACCAGGGGCCGGGACTCCATCTGCTCCATGGTCTCCAGCCACATGTTGACCTGGTACGCGGAGTCGTCGGAGCCGGAGAAGTACAGCACCGTCTGCGGCCGGTACTCGCGCAGCCAGGCGCTGACCGTGCCGAGGACCTTGTCGGCCTTCGGCGGCAGCCGCTTGGCCCGCAGGTACGGCACCAGCGCCAGCACGTACAGCGCGCCCAGGCCCAGGGTGACGCCGATACCGGCGAAGCCCGCGGCCTCGGAGTCGGTGAGCGCGCTGACGAGGAGACCCACGACGGCCGCGAGGTCGAGGTGGAGCATCTTCACGGTGGCGCGGCTCAGCAGGCGGCGCGGCGGGGCGTCCGGTATGCGCAGCCTGGAGGCCAGGTCGACGTTCCTGGTCACCACCGGCATCTGACGGCGCTTGCCGATCAGGGTGATCAGCGCGCCGTGCGGGGCCTGGAGGCCGAAGAACACCGTGAAGCACGCGATCGCCGCGTAGAAGACCGGCTCCTGGGAGAGGTCGAGTCTCGCCAGCAGCAGGATCAGCAACAGCTCGCGGACCAGGAACCGGGTGGACAGACCGGCCCGCACCTTGCCCAGGAGGGCGATGAGGCGGCTGCCTTTGCGGTGGAGGTAGAGGTCCGCCAGGTACGTCACGGCGGCCGCGGCGGCGAAGGCGGGGACGCTCGGAACGAGCGCGGCCGCCATGAGGCCGGGGTAGCCCAGCGTCATGAGGACCGCCGCGGCCAGTTCGGCCGCGCTGCCCACCCGGGCTACGCGAATAGCGGTGGATATCACGGAGAAACCTGCTCTGGGAGGGGGCCGGTCATAGGTACTAAAAGTCCGGAAAATCCTTTGTGAAGGTTTCGGGAGTTTTACGGATCAGGCCTCTGTGAATTCTCCGTAAACAGGGAGCCACAGAGGCCTGAAAAATCGATGGCTATTTCCGATGGATTATGCCATGCCATCCTGTCGGTCGAGCACTCCGGCCAGGGCCTGCTCGAAGCCCGACGCCCGGCCGGCGGCCGCCGTCGGGTCCTGCTGGCGGACGTCGATCACATGCCCGGTGAGCTCGGAGAGCAGCACGTCGAGCGAGGTGCGGGCGACCGCCTCCGAGGAGAGCAGACTGCCCGAGGGCTCCTGCCCGAAGGCCTTGGTACGCATGGGCGTGGCCGTGCGCTCCGGGTTGACGCAATTCACCCGGATGCCGTCACCGGCCCACTCGTCGGAGAGGGCCTGGGTGAGGTTCACCATGGCCGCCTTGGTCGAGGAGTACAGGCTGTACTCGGCACGTCCCCGGGTGTAACTGCTGGAGGTGTACAGCAGCAGCTGGCCCTTCGTCTCCGCCAGGTACTTGTACGCCGAACGTGCGATCTGCACCGGTGCCAGGTAGTTGACTTTCAGCGCTTCCTCGATGGTCGCGTTGTCGGTCTCGGCCAGCTTGCCGATGCGCAGCACGCCCGCGGTGTTGACGACGTAGTCGATGCGCCCGGTCTCGCTGTACGCCTTCGACAGGGCGTCGTCGACCTCCTCCGGGTTCTCCACGTGCGTGCCGGTGGTGGAGCGGCCCAGGGCGTAGACCGTGGCGCCGTAGGACCCGGCGAGCTCGGCGATGTCCTTGCCGATGCCGTACGAACCGCCGAAGACGACCACGGTCTTGCCGGTGAGGAGCTCGCGGTAGACCTCCTCGCCGTTCTGCTCGGGGGTGGCGGAGGAGGCCAGCTGGAAGAGCTTGTCGGCGATGAAGACGTCGACGGGCTGGGTCACCTTCATGTTGTACTCGTCACCCGCCACGACGTGGATCGGCACGTCCGGCAGGTAGCGCAGCACGACGGTGCAGTCGTCGGTGGCCTGGAAGTTGGGGTCGCCCGCCGCCACCTCGTAGGCCCGGCGGATGGTGGACAGCTTGAACGCCTGCGGGGTCTGGCCGCGGCGCAGCCGGGAGCGGTCCGGGATCTCGGTGATGAACTCGCCGTCCTCGCCGTGCGTGCGCGTGACGATGATGGTGTCCGCGGACGGGATGGCGACGTCGACCGCCTGGTAGCGCTCCAGCGCCGTGACGCAGTCGTCGATGACCCGCCGCGAGAGCAGGGGGCGCACGGCGTCGTGGAAGAGGACGTTGAGGTCCTCGCCGTCGGCCAGCCCCTCGCCCAGGGCCGCGATGGCGCGCTCGGTGGTCTCGTTCCGCGTGGAGCCGCCCTCGATGATCTTCCGGACCTTCTTGAACCCGGCCTTGGACACGATCTTCTCGATGTCCGGCACGTAGCCCGGTGCCATCAGCACGATGATCTCGTCGATCGAGTCGGCCTTCTCGAAGGTGGTCAGGGTGTGCTCGATGACTGCCTTGCCGGCGATCTTCAGCAGCTGCTTGGGGATCGACAGACCCACGCGCTGGCCGGTGCCACCGGCCAGGATCACTGCGGTGGTACGGGGCTTGGCTATGTGCTGGGACACAGTGGACCTACCTTGGGGCGACAGGGAACGGGGAAATGGTCCCACTTGCGGTTACCGCGATGCAAGGTGAGCGCCGTTCGCTGCAAATGTGTACGCAACCTGGCATTCACCTGGCCTCGACGGCGATTCCTAAGACTCCGACGCGGCTTCCCATGGATGGTCCCGGGAAATCCTGTGAGTTACTCCACAAGGAGTATGTCATTGCCGAGAGTGACGGAGTGACACGGGCAGGGGCGCGCCGCACGGCGTCAGTGCCGCCGCAGCCGCTTGAGGCAGCGGTGCCCGAGAACCCGGACGAGCTCCCTCGACGAGGTCTGGTGCACCGCGCGCGCCGAGGTCCCGCCGGGCGCCGCGGCCACCGCGGCGAGCGCCCCGTACAGGGCCTGAGCGGCCACCTCGGGGGCGATCCGGGCTTCGCCGCCCGGCCCCTGCCCGGCGGGCAGGGGCGCGGCGGACAGCAGGGCCGGGTCGCCGATCACCCGTACCCCCGTCGCCCCGATCCGGTCGGCCATCTCGGCGCCGATCCCGGCGGCCGCCCGGACGGCCCAGTCGGGTGTGGAGATCCTCACGTCCTGTGAGGTGGGGCTGCACGTGTTCTTCATATGCATGACGGCGCCGTTACGAACCAGCAGGGAATAGAGCTCGTCCGGGAGGCCATTTCCGCGGAATTCCTTGTTGAGGTTGCGCAGCATTTCGGTCTCGGCGAGGGTGAGAGAGCGATTCGCCGTGTCCGGAACGGGCTGAAGGAGATTCGCGGGCAGTCCGAGCAGCCCCTCGAAGGTGCGCATCAGCCCGCCCCGGTCCCGGTCGTCCACCACGACGACGGTGACCCGCTCCGGCCCGATCACCCGCACCCACCGCTCGACCAGCCGGTCGTGCCTGTGCCGGCGCCAGAAACTGGGGTTGGGCTTCTCGTAGGGGGCCTTGCGGAGCATGTGCTCCAGCCACTCCTCGTAGCCCATGCGCAGGCCGTTCTGCACGTACTGCTGCCACTGCGAGGGCATGATCCTCACCAGCGGGCGCAGGGTGACCAGCACCTGCACCGACTCACCGCCGAGCTGCTCGACGATCCGCCCGGCGGTCGCGTCGTCGGGGGCGTCGGCGAAGAACTCGCTGCTGATCACGCAGGTGTGGCGGCCGGTGGCGTGCACCTGTTCCACGAGCCGCGTCCAGTGCCGCTCGGTGGGCGTGGTGTCGCCGATCATCCCGCTCCGGGAGCAGGCGGCCAGCACGGCCTGCATGGGGTGTCTGCTCTGCGCCGGGTACGCGACGCCGTACGCCGGCAGTTTCTCCTTGGCCGCGAAGAGCGCGCCCTGGATCGAGGTGGTCCCGGTCTTGTGCGGCCCTATGTGCAGCAGGCGGGTGCCGGCGGCCAGCGGGGTGGGTTCCGTGGGGGCCGGGACGCTGTCACTCGTACAGTCCGCGGGGTTCGTACAGTCCGTCTCCATGGTCAGAAGACGGTAAGAGAGGTTCCTTAGGGGACGCTGAGAGGAGCCTGGGGCACAGATGAGTCCCGGGCTCCGGTCGGCGTTTCCTCCCTCGGGGTCCGTGCCTGCGCCCGGGCGGAGAGAGACCCGTGGCGGCCGGCCGACGGACGGCCGACCGCCACGGGTCCGCGAAGACGAAGCCGGAGGAGCCGGCCGGGCCACAAGGGCCGCAAGGGCCAGCGGGACCGCAAGGGCTAGAAGGGCTCGAAGCCCTCGAACTCCTCGGCCGCCTCGTCCCGTTCGGCCTGCTTGTCCCGGCGGCGCGTGGTCGCGGGACGCGGCTCCTCGAAGCGGTGGTCCTCGCCTCGGCGGCCGAGCATCTCGGCGCCGGCCGTCACGGACGGCTCCCAGTCGAAGACGACCGCGTTGTCCTCGGGACCGATGGCGACGCCGTCGCCGCCCCGGGCGCCCGCCTTCATCAACGCGGCCTCCACACCGAGGCGGTTGAGCCGGTCGGCGAGATAGCCGACGGCCTCGTCGTTGTTGAAGTCGGTCTGGCGCACCCAGCGTTCGGGCTTCTCGCCCCGGACGCGGTACAGGCCGTCCTCCTCCAGCGTGACGGTGAAGCCGGTGTCGTCGACCGCCTTCGGACGGATGACGATCCGGGTCGCCTCCTCCTTCGGCTTGGCCGCGCGCGCGGCGCCCACCATCTCGGCGATGGCGAAGGACAGCTCCTTCAAGCCCATGTGGGCGACCGCGGACACCTCGAAGACGCGGTAGCCGCGCGCCTCCAGATCCGGGCGGACCATCTCGGCGAGGTCCTTGCCGTCCGGTACGTCGATCTTGTTCAGCACCACGAGCCGCGGCCGGTTGCCGAGGCCGCCGTACTGCTTGAGCTCCTCCTCGATCATGTCGAGGTCGGAGAGCGGGTCGCGCTCGGACTCCAGGGTCGCCGTGTCCAGCACGTGCACGAGGACGCTGCACCGCTCGACGTGGCGCAGGAACTCCAGGCCCAGGCCCTTGCCCTGGCTGGCGCCCGGGATCAGGCCCGGCACGTCGGCGATGGTGTAGACCGTGGAGCCGGCCGTCACGACGCCCAGGTTCGGGACGAGGGTCGTGAACGGGTAGTCCGCGATCTTCGGCTTGGCGGCGGACAGGACGGAGATCAGCGAGGACTTGCCCGCGCTCGGGAAGCCGACGAGGGCCACGTCCGCGACCGTCTTCAGCTCCAGGACGATGTCCTGGAAGTCACCGGGCACGCCGAGCAGCGCGAAGCCGGGCGCCTTGCGGCGGGCCGACGACAGCGCCGCGTTGCCGAGGCCGCCGCGGCCGCCCTGGGCGGCGATGTACGAGGTGCCATGGCCGACCAGGTCCGCCAGCACGTTGCCGGCCTTGTCCTGGATCACGGTGCCGTCCGGGACCGGCAGGATCAGGTCCTGGCCGTCCTTGCCGGAGCGGTTGCCGCCCTCGCCGGGCTTGCCGTTGGTGGCGTTGCGGTGGGGCTTGTGGTGATAGTCGAGGAGCGTGGTGACCGACTGGTCGACGACCAGGATCACATCGCCGCCACGGCCGCCGTTGCCCCCGTCGGGGCCACCGAGCGGCTTGAACTTCTCACGGTGGACGGAGGCACAGCCGTGGCCTCCGTTACCCGCGGCGACATGGAGTTCGACGCGGTCCACGAAGGTGGTCATGGTGGGTGCCTCCAGCACTGCGAAAACGTACGGGTTTCTTACTGCCTAACACGCGAAAGGCGGACCCGCCTTCCCACACGGGAAGTGAGGTCCGCCTCGCGAAAGCTTCCGATCAGGCGACCGGAACGATGTTCACGACCTTGCGGCCACGGTGGGTACCGAACTCCACCGCGCCGGCGTTCAGCGCGAACAGCGTGTCGTCGCCGCCACGGCCGACGCCCGCACCGGGGTGGAAGTGCGTGCCGCGCTGGCGGACCAGGATCTCACCAGCGTTGACGACCTGACCGCCGAAGCGCTTCACGCCGAGCCGCTGGGCATTGGAGTCGCGACCGTTCCGGGTGGACGATGCGCCCTTCTTGTGTGCCATGTCTCCTCAGTCCCTTACTTCGCAGCCGCGGGGATCTCAGTGACCTTGATCGCCGTGTACTGCTGGCGGTGGCCCTGACGACGGCGGTAGCCGGTCTTGTTCTTGTAGCGAAGGATGTCGATCTTGACGCCCTTGTGGTGGTCCACGATCTCGGCCTGGACCTTGATGCCGGCCAGCACCCACGGGTCGCTGGTCACAGCGTCGCCGTCGACAACGAGCAGGGTCGAGAGCTCGACCGTGTCGCCAACCTTGGCAGTGGAAATCTTGTCAACCTCAACGATGTCGCCGACAGCAACCTTGTGCTGGCGACCACCGCTGCGCACGATGGCGTACACGCTGATCTCACTCTCTCGCTCTGGGACCGCATCCCCGAAGTCCAGCCGCCCGGGAACGAACACGGACGGCCTCTCCCGACCACCGAGGTAACCGGCACCCGGAAGGAAGAGGGTTTACGGGGATGTGGCGTGTCAGCCGACACGCCGAGGGTCAAGGCTACGGGCCCCGGCTTGAGGGGTCAAACCGGGCCCGACCCTGCCGGCTCGGCTCCGATCGTCTTCCGCTCCCCGGCCTCGCACGCAGGTGACATGCCCCCGTCGGGTCTCCGCCGGAAGCCGGCCCCTGCGCCTCCGACGACCCGCCCCGCGTGCGCGTATCCCGTATCAACCCCGCCACCGGATCACAGTTCCATCACGGAACGCGCCCACCCCTGGCCGGATATCCCGCGACGCACCGATATGCCCCGACTGCCCCTCGATCGCCTCCGATCGAACTTCTCCTGTCCGTCACAGAAACGCACAGGATTCACATACGATCCACATTCACTGTCAATTCAAGATCATTCGTTGATCGTGGCCGATCAACACCCTTGGGGGGGACCAGAGTTATGGCTGGAAAGAGGCGTGCCGAAATCGGCCGGAGACGTTTCATACGGCTGGCCGGGGGTGGCGCCGCAGGCGTGGCGGTCGTGGGAGGCGGAGCCGTCACCGCGATGGCCACCGGGGTGTTCGAGTCACCGACGCCGCCGGACCCGTTCGCCAACATGCCGCGGTCGATCGCGCTGAGCCTGCCGTCCGGCACGGGCGGGGAGCCCATACCCGTACCGCCGCTGCCGGACCCGCTGGAGGGCGGCAGCGTCAGCGCGCCGAGCGCCGGCACGCGCATCCCTTACACGGGCGGCACGCCGACCGAGACGGACGTCCCGACCACCCTGCCGTTCGAGTTCCAGAAGGCCGGCTACCAGATCGACCCCGATCTGCCGGAGGCCATGCGGCCATGGCGCAACCGGGCCACCACCTGGGCCAACGTCAACCTCTCGTCGGGGGACTACCACCTGAACTCCGACGGCGTGTACATGAAGTACACGGCCGACGGGAAGTCCTACGACCACCCCGTGGGGCAGATCCAGTTCGGCCTCGGCTGCATCACCAGCTACCGCGTCGAGACGGACCCGACCCGCAAGGCCGTGTTCCTCAAGCGCGCCAAGGCCCAGGCCGACCGGCTGATCGCCAAGCGGGTCGAGACCCGCGGCGCCTGGTACTTCCCGTACCCGTTCGACTTCACCCACGCCGAGCACAGCGGTGTCGTCTACAAGGCGCCCTGGTACTCCGGCATGGCCCAGGGCGAGGCGATCAGCCTCTTCGCCCAGCTCGCCGCCCTGGAGGACGGGCTCAGCGCGGACGAGCGGGCCCTGTACCGGTCGGCCGCCGACGGCGCCTTCGCCTCCCTGCTGCGCGCCGACAACACGAACCCGTGGGTGGTGAACAAGGACAAGGCCGGCTACCTCTGGATCCAGGAGTACCCGTTCAAGACGGCCGGCACGGGCGACTACACGTACAACGGCATGATCTTCGCCATGTTCGGCGTCTGGGACTACCACCAGCTGACCGGCAACGAGCTCGCCGCCCAGCTGTACGACGGCGCCGCCACGACGATCGCCCGGTACTTCGCCCTGCTGCGCAACCCGCGCTGGTTCTCGTACTACTGCCAGACGCACCGGATCCCGGCGAACACCTATCACCACCACCACATCACGCTGTGGCAGCAGCTGAACTGGCAGACCAACAGCTCGGTCTTCGCCCACCAGCTGGACATGCTGATCGAGGACGTCCCGCCGGGCGTGAAGTCCGGCTCGGTGATCGCGATCGCCGCCGGCACGCACACCCTTTACAAGCTGGACACCAAGGCCGACGGCAGCTGGGTCAAGGCCAAGGCGGACAAGATCCTCAGCTCGAAGAAGGTCGTCTTCGCCCGGGCCACCCAGGCCCCGATCGACATGCGGCGACGCATCCAGGGCGCGGGCGTCTGGTACCGGATCAGCGCCGGAGCGTACAAGGGCTACTGGATCGGGGAGGCCTACCCGAAGGCGTTCCTGCGCGGTGAGCACATCACCGTCGCCTACCGGGCGCCGCGCACGCTCACGATCGCCGCGAACGCCTCCGTCGAGGCGATCAGCTTCGGCACCAACGGCGTGGCCGGCACGCTCAAGACGCTGAAGTACTCCGCGGCGCAGACCCTCCAGTTCGACCGCAGGGCGGTCGTGAACGGGCGGCCGATGCTGCGGATCACCTCGGAGGAGTTCGCCGGGTACTGGATTCCCGCCACCCAGGTCACCACCGACGGACACTGATCGACACGGTTCGGGCCGGTACGCGTCAGGGGCCGCTCCCGTCGAACGGGCGGCCCCTCCCCGTATGCTCGCGATGCGTAGCCAGACACCGGAAGGCGGAGAAGTGAACTACAGGGTCCAGCCCAGCGCCCAGGTCGACGCGGGTGCCGAGATCGGCGCCGGGAGCAGTGTGTGGGACCTCGCACAGATCCGGGAGGGCGCGCGGCTCGGCGAGGGCTGCGTGGTCGGCCGCGGGGCGTACGTCGGTTCCGGTGTCCGCATGGGCGACAACTGCAAGCTCCAGAACTACGCGCTGGTCTACGAGCCGGCCGAGCTCGGCGACGGCGTCTTCATCGGCCCCGCCGTGGTCCTCACCAACGACCACAACCCGCGTTCCGTGGACCCCGAGGGCAAGCAGAAGCGCGGTGGCGACTGGGAGGCCGTCGGCGTGCGGATCTCCGACGGGGCGTCCATCGGGGCGCGTGCCGTGTGTGTCGCGCCCCTCACCGTCGGCCGCTGGGCGATGGTCGCCGCGGGCGCCGTCGTCACCAAGGACGTGCCGGACTTCGCGCTGGTCGTGGGCGTCCCGGCCCGCCGCGTCGGGTGGGTAGGACGGGCCGGCGTCCGGCTCGTCGAACGGGAGGGTGAGCCCGATGTGTGGGAGTGCCCGCAGAGCGGCGCCCTCTTCGACGAGAAGGACGGGACACTGGTCGAGCGCACCGCGTAGCGCCCGTCCGCGTTGACCCGATTTACGTACCTGTAAACGCAAGGTTCACGAAATCGTTATGCGAGCGAGTCGAAGCCCGAAAGCCGTGTTCTGACCACGGCTTGGACGGACATGGACAGGACACGACAGGACGCGCTCCCCCCACGGGGCAACCCACTGCGGATCCGACGCGTCCAACCCTTTGCCTACCATTCCCTTTGCTCGCGAACCCCACATGCCCGCCCCCAGTAGAAGAGTGCTCTGTGAAAGTCATCAGCATCGTCGGTGCCCGTCCCCAGTTGGTGAAGCTCGCCCCCATCGCGGCCGCCTTCGCGGAAACCGAGCACGAGCACGTCATCGTGCACACCGGGCAGCACTACGACGCCGACCTCTCGGACGTCTTCTTCTCCGGACTCGGCATCCCGGATCCCGACGTCCACCTCGGGGTCGGCTCCGGCAGCCACGGCGTGCAGACCGGCGCCGTCCTCTCCGCGCTCGACCCGGTCCTCGACCGTGAGCAGCCCGACTGGGTACTCGTCTACGGCGACACCAACTCCACCATCGCCGGCGCGCTGTCGGCCGTGAAGATGCACCTGCCCGTGGCGCACCTGGAGGCGGGCCTGCGCTCCTTCAACCGGCGGATGCCGGAGGAGCACAACCGCGTCCTCACCGACCACAGCGCCGACCTGCTCCTCGCGCCGACCGAGGAGGCCATGCGCCACCTCGCGAACGAGGGCCTCGCCGACCGCGCCCGGCTGGCCGGCGACGTGATGGTCGACATCTGCCTGCGCATCCGCGACCAGGTCCGCGCCGGCGAGTTCCCGGCGCCGGAGCTGCCCGAGGGCATCGACCCGACGCAGCCCTTCCTGCTGGCGACCCTGCACCGCCCGGACAACACCGACGACCCCGCGCGACTCGCCGCGATCGTCGACTCGCTCGCCAAGCTGCCGGTGCCGGTGGCGCTCGCCGCCCACCCGAGGCTCGTCGCCCGCGCCCACGAGCACGGCATCGACCTGTCCCAGGGCAACCTGCACGTCGGCCGCCCGCTGCCGTACGCGAGCCTGGTCGCCGCCGTGCTGGCGTCCGTGGGCGTGGTGACGGACTCCGGCGGCCTCCAGAAGGAGGCGTTCCTGCTGGAGCGCATCTGCACCACGATCCGCCCGGAGACGGAGTGGGTGGAAACCGTCAACACCGGCTGGAACGTCCTTGTACCCGACCCGCACACGCTGTCGCCCCAGGACTGGGCCGAGACCGTGACCCGTGCCGTGCCGACCGACGACCCCGGCATCCCGTACGGCGACGGCCGCGCGGCGCACAACGTCGTCCGTCTCATGGAGGAATGGAAGGGGGGCAGCCGGCCCGCCTGACATGAGGAACGGAACCGGGGAGCGTGGCCGTCCGCCTGCGGACGGCCACATGTGACCCACAGTCCGTGCATGTCAGCGTGCTAGCGTCAACCGCTATGTCATCGTCTCCCCCGTCCGGGCCGCCTGCGGAAGGCAAGCGACCGCACGTCATCTATCTCGCCATCGGCTTCCCGCCCGCCGCCAAGAGCTCCACCTACCGGATGCGCGAGACCGCCAACCAGTTCGTGAAGGTCGGCTGGGACGTCACGGTCGTCAACATCGCCCGGGAGTCCTGGGAACTCGACTCGGGCATCGACCTCTCGCTGCTGGACCAGGTCGACCCCCAGGTGAAGATCGTCGAGCTGCCGCTGGCGCGCGAGGATCTCGAGACGGACATCCGCCTCTTCGACGAGGCGCGTGCCCTCGACCCCAACGGCTGGGTCGCCAAGCTCCGCAAGCGCCAGACCGAGAACTTCCCCGAGCCGAACTTCGGCGAGTGGCGTAACGACCTCGAGCAGGCCGTGCAGCGCATCCACCGGGAACACCCGGCGGACCTGGTGCTCGCCAGCTGCGTGCCGTACGTGAACCTCGCCGCGGCCTGGAAGCTGTGGGAGGACGCGAAGGTGCCGTACGCGGTGGACTTCCGCGACGGCTGGTCCATCGACGTCATCGACGGCGTCGAGGCCTTCGCCCGCGACTCCGCCGAGGGCCGCTGGGAGCAGAAGATCCTGGACCACGCGGCGTCGCTGTGGGTCGTCAACGACCCCATCGCCGACCACTACCGGGCGCGCTACCCCGCGTTCGCGGACCGCGTGCACGTCGTCCGCAACGGCTACGACGCGGACAGCTCTCCGGGCCGGGCGCACAACCCGGACCCCGACTCCGGACTCGTCTTCGGCTACCTCGGCACGGTCAACTTCACCGTCCCGCACCTGGAGACGGTGCTGAACGCCTGGCGTGCGGCCCGTGCGAAGGAGCCGCTGCTGGCGAACGCGCGCTTCGAGCTGCGCGGCCACCTCGGCAACGGCGCCAGCCGCGGGGCGAACCGACACGCCGAGGTCTTCAAGGAGGCCGAGGCCGACGGCGTCGTCTTCGGCGGCCCTGCCGCCAAGGCCGAGGTCTCCTCGATCTACGCCCGCTGGGACGCCATGGTGCTGATCCTCATCGGCGGCCGGTTCGTGACCTCCGGCAAGGTGTACGAGTACATGGCGACCGGCCTGCCGATCGTGTCGGCGCACGCCGTCGAGCACGACGCCTCGAACGTGCTGAGGGGCCACCCGCTGTGGACCGGCGCCCCCGGCATCGACGAGGCGGGCCTGACCGAGTCCTTCATCAAGGCCGCCCACATGGCGGTCGAGACCACCGACGAGGAGCACGCCGACGCGATGGCCCACGCCGACCAGTTCACTCGTGAGGCGCTGATGTCCGTCGCCGTCAAGAACCTTGTCGAGGAGCTCGCCAAGTGACCGAAGTCCTGCTCGTGGCGTCCGTCAGGCCGAATTTCGGCGTGCTCGCCGACACGGTGCGCAAGTTCAACGCCCAGGGCGCGCGCGTGCACCTGGCGGGCATGTTCCACCTGGAGGCCGAGGGCGTCCCGGAGGAACTCGCCCAGGTCGAGCTGGCCGGTGCGCACCAGCTGCCGCGCACGCTCAAGCACCGCAGCCAGGCCGTGCGCCGCCGGCTCGGCAAGGCCCCGCGCGGCCTGCGCAACTGGACCCAGGTGCGGAGCGACTCGTGGCTGCGCTCCCACGGCCGCAAGGCGGACGTGCTCGTCGCCCTCGACGTGGCCGCCGTGTACACGGTGTGGCGGCTCGCCGAGTACAACCGCACCGCCGCGGCCAGGTTCGGGCTCGCGCCCGCGCTGAAGGCCGTCGAGGAACTGCGGGAGCAGGGCGGCACCACGGCCCGCCACTCCACCGTCCTGCCACCGCTGAGCGCCGTCGCGCGTGATGTGAAGCGTTCGGTCGACCGGCTGCCCGCGCAGCTGGTGCGCACCGTGACCCCGCGGCCCCTGATGCGTTCCGGCGTCGGCGCCCGCCTGTGGCGCTCTGCCGTGACCGCGCCCGGCATGCCCATAAAGGTGCGCGCCGCGACCTCGCGGTACGTCGCCGAGGGCATGCAGTGGGCGGGCCGCACCAGCGGTGCCGCGCTCACCCTCGCGGACGCCGCCTCGAAGATCCCGGACCTCCAGCTGCGGGCGGACCTCTACAACGAGGGCGTCATGCAGGAGCTGAAGAAGGGCATCAGCCCCCGCTTCCTGGGCAAGGCGGTCGCGGCCCAGCTCGCGAACGCCGACGCGCTCTTCGCCGAGGGCAGGACCGACGAGGCGGCCGAGGCGCTCAACCGCACCCTGTTCCTGCACTTCCACCGGGTGCTGCACATCGACCAGTTGTCGTCGCCGCTGGCGAAGGACGCCGAGGGCTTCGTCGCCCCGCTGCACCGCTCCAAGGCGTTCCAGGCACTGAGCCGCCCGCGCGGCCGCAAGGTGCCCGCCGCGCCCGCCCCCACCGACCGCCCGCTGCGGCTGCTGGTGACGACGAGCGCCAACGACAACTTCCTGCACCTGATCAAGGAGCACTTCGCCGGCCACCCCGGCGTCGAGCTGCGCTATCTCGACCTGGCCGCGAACAAGCACCTGAAGCGGATCTCCTGGGCGGCTCCGCGCATGCTCAAGGACCGCCTGGTGGGCGACACGAGCGACTACCAGGAAGAGGTGGAGCGTCTGATGCGCCCGCACCTCGACTGGGCCGACACCGTGTTCCTGGAGTGGGCGGCCGGTCCGGCCGGCATGCTCACCTCGATCGACCCGGGCGACACCCGGATCGTGGTGCGCCTGCACAGCTACGAGGCGTTCACGCGCTGGCCGCACATGACGGACTTCTCCCGGATCGACGACCTCGTCTTCGTCGCCCCGCACGTGAAGGACCTGACGGCCTCGCTCGTGCCGACGCTGCGCGGCGAGCAGGCCCCGGAGTTCCACCTCATCGACAACGCCATGGACCTGTCGGGCTTCAACCGTGCGAAGCCGGCCGAGGCCCGCTTCAACCTCGGTCTGATCGGCATCAGCCAGGTCGCCAAGGACCCCAAGTGGGCCCTGGACGTCCTGGAGCGGGTCCGCAGGCACGACGAGCGCTACCGGCTGCTCCTGGTCGGCGGCGACATGGACCCGAAGACCAGCCAGGCCACCAAGGACTACCTGGCCGAGTTCGAGGAGCTGCTGGCCCCGCTGGAGGAGTCCGGTGCGGTGGTCCGGCTCGGCGCGACGGACGACGTCCCGTCGAAGCTCGTCGAGATCGGTACGATCCTCAGCTCCTCGGTGCGCGAGGGCTGCCACGTCGGTGTGATGGAGGGCGCGGCCAGCGGTGCCGTCCCCGTCGTCCGCGACTGGCCGTTCTACGCGGGCAAGCCCAACAGCGCCCGCACCCTCTACCCCGAGGGCTGGGTCGTGGCCTCCCCCGCCGAGGCGGCCGAGCGGATCCTGAAGATCACGGCCACGGAGGAGTCCTGGCGCGGGGCGGGCAAGCTCGCCAACGAGCACGCGCTGAGCGTGTGGGACTGGCCCGTGGTGCAGAAGCACTTCGAGAAGCTGTTCCTCGAAGCGGACCGGACCGGCTGAGAACGAGCCGGCCCTTCGCCGCACGAGTGAAGCCGCCGTATGAGTGAGGGCCCCCGGGATCATCCCGGGGGCCCTCACTCATACGCTCGCTCGGGCGCTCACGGGTGCCGCAGCCGCCATCCCGCCCACGCCGACTCCACCATCTCCCGCACACCGCGCTCCGCGCTCCAGCCGAGCTCCTGGTGGATGAGGTCGCCGGAGGCCACGACCCGGGCCGGGTCGCCCGGACGGCGGCCGGACACGTCGGGCTCGATCTCCGGGCAGCCCGCGACGTCCTGGATGACGCCGATCATCTCGGCGACCGAGACACCCTCGCCACGGCCGATGTTGAGGACCAGCCGGGCCTCGGGATCGGCGGCCAGCCGGCGGGCGGCCGCGACATGCGCGGCGGCGATGTCCTCGACGTGGATGTAGTCGCGGACGCAGGTCCCGTCGGGCGTCGGATAGTCGTCACCGAAGATCCGGGGCGCCTCCCCCGCCTCGAGGCGCTCGAAGACCATCGGGACGAGGTTGAAGACGCCGTCGTCGCCCAGCTCGGGCGTGGCCGCGCCCGCCACGTTGAAGTAGCGCAGCGACGCGGTCGCCATCCCGTGCCGGGCGCCGACCGCCCCGACCAGCCACTCGCCGGCGAGCTTGGTCTCGCCGTAGGGGTTGATCGGCGCGCACGGCGTCTTCTCGGTGACGAGATCGACGTCGGGCATGCCGTACACGGCGGCGGACGAGGAGAACAGGAACCGGCCGACTCCCGCGGCGACGGCGGCGTCCAGCAGGACCCGCATGCCCTCGACGTTCTCGCGGTAGTAGTACAGCGGCCGGTCCACGGACTCGCCCACCTGCTTCTTGCCCGCGATGTGCACGATGCCGGTGATGCCGTGCTCGCGCAGCACCCGCTCGACGGTGTCGCCGTCGAGCACCGTGCCGACCTCCAGCACCACACCGTCGGGGAGCCGCTCGGCCCGGCCCGTGCTCAGGTCGTCGAGGACGACGACCCGCTCACCGGCGTCCGTCATCGCCTTCACGACATGCGAGCCGATGAAACCGGCGCCGCCCGTGATCAGCCAGGACATGGGAAAACCTTCCTGCACCAGGGCCCCGCCCCCTGATACGGGACGGGGCCACGAGGTTGTTCGCGTACGAGCGTCAGCCGCCGATGACGACGCGGCGGACGCCCTTCCAGGCCTCCGGGTCCGTCGTACGGCGACCGTCGACCAGCACGGTGACGTCCGGCAGGTCGGCCGGGGTCAGCGTGCGGTACTCGGCGTGATCGGCCTGGAGGACCGCCGCGGTGACCTTCTCGCCCGCGTGCGGGGTGAGGCCGTGGGCGGCGAGCTCCTCGTCGGTGTACATCGGGTCCGAGACGAAGGGCACCGCGCCCCGCGCCTTGAGGGCCTCGACGGTCGGGAAGACGCCGGAGAAGGCGGTCTCCTTCACGCCACCGCGGTAGGCGGCGCCCAGCACCAGCACGCCCACGCCGGTCAGGTCGCCGTAGGCGGCGGCCAGCAGGTCGACGGCGTACTCGGGCATCGCGGCGTTCGCCTCACGGGCGGAGCGCACGACGGTCGCGGCCGGGTCGTTCCACAGGTACATCCGCGGGTAGATCGGGATGCAGTGACCGCCGACGGCGATGCCCGGCTGGTGGATGTGGCTGTAGGGCTGCGAGTTGCAGGCCTCGATGACCTTCTTGACGTCGATGCCGTTGCTGTCGGCGAAGCGCGCGAACTGGTTCGCCAGGCCGATGTTGACGTCCCGGTAGGTCGTCTCGGCGAGCTTGGCCAGCTCGGAGGCCTCGGCGGTGCCCAGGTCCCACACGCCGTTGGCCTGCGGCAGGTCGGCGCGCTCGTCGAAGTCCAGGACCTGCTCGTAGAACTCCACACCACGGGCGCTCGACGCCTCGTCGATGCCACCGACCAGCTTGGGGTAGCGGCGCAGGTCGGCGAAGACCCGGCCGGTCAGCACCCGCTCCGGGGAGAACACCAGGTGGAAGTCCTCGCCCGCGGTCAGCCCCGAGCCCTCGGCCAGCATCGGCGCCCAGCGGGTGCGGGTGGTGCCGACGGGCAGCGTGGTCTCGTAGCTGACGAGCGTGCCGGGCTTGAGGCCCTGGGCGATCGCCTTCGTCGCGGAGTCCATCCAGCCGAAGTCCGGGGTGCCCTCGGCGTCCACGAACAGCGGGACGACCACGACGACGGCCTCGGACTCGGCGACGGCGGACGCGGTGTCCGTGGTCGCGCTCAGCAGCCCGGCGTCGACGGCCTGCTTCAGCTTGACGTCGAGGTCGTGCTCGCCGGGGAACGGCTCGACACCGGCGTTGACCAGCTCGACGACCTTCTCGTTGACGTCCGCGCCGATGACCCGGTGGCCCTTGGAGGCGAACTGCACGGCCAGCGGCAGGCCGATCTTGCCGAGTGCTACTACACAGATGTTCATGGAGGGTCGCTACTTCCTTTTGGAACCGGTCGGCTTCTTGGAGCCGGTCGGCTTGGACTTCTTGGCGCCGGCGGCCCGCTTCAGGCGGCCGGCCCCGGACTTCAGTTTCCGCACGAGTCTCCCGAGCCCCCGACGGAGCAACGTGATCTTCGGCGGGTACATCTGGGCCGTGTCGATCACGACACGCCCCTTGTCGTTCACCACGGCCGACGCCCGGTAGGGGTCCCCCTCCCGGCCCCACTGGCGGGCCAGCGGCATGGGCAGGTCCTTGCCCCGTACGGGAATCTCGTACGTCGAACCGGCCACGTCCAGGTATACCCGCACCCCCCGCTTCGCGGTGACGTACGCCAGCGGGACCCGGGCGTGCAGCACGGTGGCCGCGCCGTCCGCGGAAGGCTCGAGCGTGATCTCGCCCACCGGCGCCGGCAGGACGTGGTCCGCCTTCAGCCGGCGCGCGCCGGGCTTGTTCGCCGACTTGGGCATGGCCTTGTCGGCGAGCCGCAGCACCGCGCCGTCGACGTCGCCGAGCACCGGCACCCGCACGGACAGCGTGTAGGTGAGCGCCTCGCCCTGCTGCTCCCAGGCGGAGGCCAGCAGCTCGGTGCCCTGGGCGAGACGGCCGGGCACGGACTCCCCGACCAGCTCGTAGACCCGGTCGGCCAGGCCGATGCGCGGGTCGCGGAAGCCGGCGTACCGGGCGTAGGCGCGTTCGCCCTCGAGGACGAACGGCGGCGCCCCGTGCTCCTTCTCCGAGCTGATCGCCTCGGCGAGCTCGTCGATCGCGCCGGCCCGGGCGAGTGCTATGCGCACCCGGCGCTTCACGTCCATCGCGTCACGGACGCCGTCGGTGAAGTAGGCGTCGGCGAGCCGCGCGATGCCCGCGCAGAGCTGCCGCTGGAGCTCGCGGTCCAGGCCGGGGAAGTCGTCCTGGACGAGCTTGGCGAGCTCCCAGGTGAAGTGCCGGCGCAGCAACGCGTCCCGCTCGGGGCCCGCGTCGACGAGACCGGCCGTGAAGTCCATGATCTCGGCGGCTGCCCGCAGCCGCGCCAGGTGGTCGGCGCGGTACGTGATGTTGCTGGCGTCACCGCGCTTGACCGCGTAGTAGCAGGTGTAGTCGGCCACCACCGAGATCTTCTTCGCGCGGACGCACGCCTCGATGGTGAACGGCTGGTCGCTGCCCACGGGCAGGTGCTCGGGGAAGCGCAGCTTGTACTTCTCGACCAGGTCCCGGCGGAACAGCTTGGTGTTGGCCAGCGTGAAGGGCAGCGCGGAGTGGTACAGGCTGACGTCCGGGTCGTTCTCCTTGTACAGCGCCTGGTGCACGTACCGGCCGTTGGTGCCGACCATCTTGCCGACCACGACGTCGGAGCCGTGCTGGTCGGCGCAGTCCACCATCCGCTCCAGCGCTTCCTCACCGAGGTAGTCGTCGGAGCCGATGAAGTACACGTAACGGCCGGTGGCCACGTCCAGCGCCCGGTTGCTGGGCGCGGCCGGGCCGCCGGAGTTCGGCTGGTGGAGCACCTTGACGGTGTCCGGGTACAGCGCGGCGAAACGGTCCAGCTCGGTGCCGCTGTCGTCGGTGGAGCCGTCGTCGACCGCGACGATCTCCAGCCGCTCACGGCCGATGCTCTGCCCGACGAGGGAGTTCAGGCACTCCGTCAGGTACGGCATCGTGTTGTAGACGGCAACGACGACGCTGACGTCAGGCGCAGCACACATTCTCCGGCTCCTGGTCTCCGACAGCCGACGGCCGGCTGGGTCCTGCGGGGAAAGTCTCACAGAACATAGGAGTCCTGCCGAGCACGCACCGTTCCCCCGATGTGTGATGCTCAGCTGCCATCTGCGGCCAGATCCTCCGGCTGAAGGGACACGGTGCGGTTGCTGGTCGCCGACTCGAGGACCGCGGCCGCCACCTCGACGGTACGCATGCCCTGGCGCAGGGTACAGATGTCGGCCTGCTTGCCGAGCACCGCGTCCCGGAACAGCTCGTGCTCGACGAGCAGCGGCTCCCGCTTCGGGATGGCGTACCGGATCATGTCGCCCTCGGACACCCCGCGGAACGCCCGCAGGGCCTCCCACTCGGTGGTCACGGCGGCGTTGGAGTGGAACGTGAGGTCGGCGGTGAGGGTGTCGGCGATGAAGCAGCCGCGCTCACCGGTGACCGAGGTGAACCGCTCCTTGAGCGGGCTCAGCCAGTTCACCAGGTGGTTGACCATGGTGCCGTCGTCGAGACGCCCCACCGCGGAGACCATGTCCTCGTGCTCACGGCCGCTCTTGGAGACGGTGTGCGCGGCGATGGACACGTACTGGCGTCCGGTCACCCAGCCGGTGAGGTCGATGTCGTGGGTGGCGAGGTCCTTGACGACGCCGACGTCCGCGATGCGGTGCGGGAAGGGTCCCTGGCGGCGGGTGACGACCTGGTAGACGTCACCGAGCTCACCGGCCTCCAGCCGGGCGCGCAGCGACATCAGCGCCGGGTTGCAGCGCTCGATGTGACCGACACCGGCCACCAGACCACGCGACTCGAACGCCTCGACGAGACGACGGGCGCCGTCGACGGTGTCGGCGACCGGCTTCTCGACCAGCGCGCACACGCCGGCCTCGGCGAGCGCCAGACCGACCGGCTCGTGCAGGGCGGTCGGGCAGGCCACGACGGCGTAGTCCACGCCGAGGGCGATGAGCTCCTCGACGGTGTTCAGGATCGGCGCGCCCTGGGCGGCGCCGAACTTGTCGCCCATCGGGTCGACGACGCCGACGAGGTCGACGCCCTCCAGACCCGACAGGACGCGGGCGTGGTGACGCCCCATGGAACCGAGGCCGACGAGTCCCGCTCGCAGCGACTTCCCGGTACTCACAGTTGCTCCCCCAGAGCATTGACGGCGATGACGATGCGCTCAAGATCCTGGGCGGACAGGGCCGGGTGCACGGGCAGGGACACGACCTGGGCGGCCGCGCGGTCCGTCTCGGGCAGGTCCCAGTCACGGCCGGCCTTCTGGTCCGGCTCCCAGTACGGCTTCAGCCGGTGGATGGGAGTCGGGTAGTACACGGCGTTGCCGATGCCGGCCTCGGTCAGCTTGGCCATGGCGGCGTCGCGGTCACCCAGGACCCGCAACGTGTACTGGTGGTAGATGTGCCGCGCGCCCTCGGCGACCTTCGGCGTGACCACGTTGGGCGCGGTGATGTGCTCGGTGAGGTACGCGGCGTTGGCGATGCGCTGCTCGGTCCAGCCGTCCAGCTTGCCGCGCTGGACGCGGCCGATGGCGGCGGACACGTCCGTCATGCGCACGTTGGCGCCGACGATCTCGTTGGCGTAGCGCTTCTCCATGCCCTGGTTGCGCAGCAGGCGCAGGGTGCGGGCGGTCTCCGCGTCCCCGGTGGAGATCATGCCGCCCTCGAGGCTGTGCATGTTCTTCGTCGGGTAGAAGCTGAAGGTGCCCGCGGCGCCGAAGGCGCCGACCGGGGTGCCGTGCAGCGCGGCCGCGTGGGCCTGGCAGGCGTCCTCGATCACGGCGAGCCCGTGCTGCCCGGCGATCGCCATGATCTTGTCCATGGCGGCCGGGTGACCGTACAGGTGCACCGGCATGATCGCGGCGGTGCGCGGCGACAGGGCGGCCTCGACCGCGGCCGGGTCCAGACAGTACGTCTCCGGGTCGATGTCGACGAAGACCACGTCGGCGCCGACCAGCCGTACGGCGTTGGCGGAGGCGGCGAAGGAGAACGACGGCACGATGACCTCGTCGCCCGGGCCGAGGCCGAGGGCGAGGAGCGAAAGGTGCAGCGCGGAGGTTCCGGAGTTGACCGCGACGCAGTGACGCCCGTCGACGAGCTCCGAGAACTCCTCCTCGAAGGCGGCCACCTCGGGCCCCTGGACGACCATGCCGCTGCGCAGCACGCGCACCGCGGCCTCGATCTCCTCCTCGCCGATCACGGGTTTGGCGGCCGGTATGAACTCATGGGCGTCGGTCATCGACATCCCCTCCTCTACGGCGACCTCTTAGCCGCACCACGTCTTGCATGGTCGGGAAGAGACCGTGTCGATGCTCAGCACGGCCGCATCCCTGGTTGTCCGCCGATGCCGGTGAGCGGGGCGGACGGGTTGTACACAGGACCCCGCCCCCTGAGGGCTCCTTGCGGGAAGTCGGCCGTGTCCGGTTGGAAGACCGGATGTGCTCATCGGCCGGGGTCACGGTGTGCATGTCATGGGCCACCGGGACCACAGTGCACGTTACCAGCACGCGGACAGCGATTTTCCCCAGGGTTACCACAGTGAAACTCACAGAGAGCGTGCGCTCCGTCACAAGCGAGAACCGGACGACACAGGGTAACTCGCTGCTGAACGCAATGCGACGCGGGCACCCGGAGGATACCGGGTTGCCCGCGCCGCATCAGAACCGGAGCGAAGCGGAGGTCACTCCTCCGTCGAGACCGACACGGTCGGCTGGCTCTGCTGGGCCGCCGACGTCGTCGTCTTCGACACCGCCTTCGCGGCCTTCTTCGCCGTCGTCTTCTTGGCGACGGTCTTCTTCGCGGTCGTCTTCTTCGCCGCCGCCGTCTTCTTGGTGGCGGCCTTCTTCGCCGTGGCCTTCTTCGCCGTCTTGCGGGCGGCCGCCTTCTTCGCCGGAGCGGCCTCCGCCTCCTCGGCGGGCGCCTCGCTCTCCTCGACGACGGTCTCCGCCACGGCCGACGGCACGACCACGACGGCCGTCTCCTCGGACGCGGTCGGCGCGGTGGCCTTGCGCACGGCACGGCGCCGCGGGCGGGCCGGAGCCGCACTCTCGACGACGGGCTCGGCGACGTGCTCCGCCTCGGGCTCCTCCACCGGAGCGGCCTCGGCGGCCGGGGCCGGCGCGACCGGCTCGGCGACCGTCAGCACGGTGGTCTCCGCCCCTGCGGGCGAACCGGCCGGCGCGGACACCTTGCGGGTGGCGCGACGACGGGCCCGGCCCTTGGGCGCGGCCTCGTCGACCGGGGCCTCGACGACCGGCGCCTCGACGACCGGGTCCTCGACGGCGACCGGCTCGGCCTGCGCGGTGACCGCCTCGGCCGGCTGCACCGGACGCGCGGTCTCCGCCTCGGCGGTGACGTCCTGCGCGGTGGGCGTCTCGACGACCGCCTCCGCGGCAGCCTCGACAGGCTTTTCCGCGGCGCTCGCCTCGGAGCCGCCCGCCCTGCGCGGCGCGGCGCCCCTCGGCGCACCCGCCGGAGCGGACGCCCGGCGGCTCGCCCGACGGCGGCCCCGGCCACGCGTGGCAGCGGCCTCCGCCTCGGCGATGCTGCTGTACAGCTCCTCGTCCGGCGCGAACTCGGGGGCCTCGAGCGCGATCGGCTCGGCCACCTCGGCGGCGACCTCGGCCTCGCTCTCCGTCTCCTGCCCGGCGCTCACGAACGGCTCGACGACATCGGCCGTCACCGTCTCGTGCTCGTGGTCGTGGCCCTGTCCGTCGCCGCCGCGGCCGCGCTTCTTGCGCTTGCCGCCGCCACCGACCGCGGTCGGCTGCTCCATGTGGACGATGACCCCGCGCCCGTTGCAGTGCACGCAGGTCTCGGAGAACGACTCCAGCAGCCCCTGGCCCACCCGCTTACGGGTCATCTGCACGAGCCCCAGCGAGGTCACCTCGGCGACCTGGTGCTTCGTACGGTCGCGGCCCAGGCACTCCAGCAGGCGCCTGAGCACCAGGTCCCGGTTGGACTCCAGCACCATGTCGATGAAGTCGATCACGATGATGCCGCCGAGGTCGCGCAGCCGCAGCTGGCGAACGATCTCCTCGGCCGCCTCCAGGTTGTTCCTGGTGACCGTCTCCTCGAGGTTGCCGCCCTGACCGGTGAACTTGCCGGTGTTGACGTCGACGACGACCATCGCCTCGGTCCGGTCGATCACCAGCGAACCGCCGCTGGGCAGCCAGACCTTGCGGTCCAGCGCCTTGGCGAGCTGCTCGTCGATCCGGTACGTGGCGAAGACGTCGACCTCGGAGGTCCACCTGGACAGGCGGTCGGCCAGGTCGGGCGCGACGTGCGCGACGTACCCGTGGATGGTCGACCAGGCCTCGTCACCGCTGACGATGACCTTGGAGAAGTCCTCGTTGAAGATGTCGCGCACGACCCGGACGGTCATGTCCGGCTCGCCGTACAGCAGCGTCGGGGCGTTGCCGCCCTTGGCCTTCTTCTGGATCTCCTCCCACTGCGCCTGGAGCCGCTCGACGTCACGGCGCAGCTCGTCCTCGCTCGCGCCCTCGGCGGCGGTGCGCACGATGACGCCCGCGTCCTCGGGGACGATCTTCTTGAGGATCGTCTTCAGCCGGGCCCGCTCGGTGTCGGGCAGCTTGCGGCTGATACCGGTCATCGAGCCCTCGGGCACGTACACGAGGTAGCGGCCCGGGAGGGAGACCTGGCTGGTCAGCCGGGCGCCCTTGTGGCCGATCGGGTCCTTCGTCACCTGGACGAGGACCGGCTGGCCCGACTTGAGGGCGGCCTCGATGCGACGCGGCCCGTTGGCCATGCCGAGCGCCTCGAAGTTGACCTCACCGGCGTACAGGACGGCGTTGCGCCCCTTGCCGATGTCGATGAAGGCGGCCTCCATCGACGGCAGCACGTTCTGGACCTTGCCCAGGTAGACGTTGCCGACGTAGGAGGTGGCCTGCTCCTTGTTGACGTAGTGCTCGACGAGCACGTTGTCTTCCAGGACGCCGATCTGGGTGCGCTCGCCGCTCTGGCGGACGACCATCACCCGCTCGACGGCCTCGCGGCGGGCCAGGAACTCGGCCTCGGTGATGATCGGCACCCGCCGGCGGCCCTGCTCACGGCCTTCCCGGCGGCGCTGCTTCTTGGCCTCCAGACGGGTCGAGCCCTTGATGGACTGCACCTCGTCGGACGGCTCGGAGGGCTTGCGCGGCTCACGGACCTTGACGACCGTGCGCTCCGGGTCCCCGTCGGACGGCTCGGCGTCGGGAGAGGAGTCACCGGCGCGACGACGCCGGCGACGGCGACGACGGCTGCCGGCGGTGGAGCCACCGGCGTCCTCATCGGCGTCCTCCGCGTCCTCGTCCTCCTGCTCGGCGGTGTCCTCGGCGTCCTGCGCGGCCTGTTCGGCGGCGAACTCGTCGGACTCGGCGTCCCCCTCGCCGTCGGCGGCATCGCCACGGCGACGGCGACGGCCGCCACGACGGCGACGACGGCGCGACCCGGTCTCCTCGGTCTCGTCGTCACCGTCGACGGCGTCCTCGGCCTCGTCGGCCTCCTCCGGCTCGGTCTCCGGCTCGTCCGCGACGGCGGGGGCGGCGGGTGCGGCCGCGGCGGTCCGGCCGGTCTCGGCCTCGTCGCCGAAACCGGATCCCCGGCGACGACGGCGACGACGCGACCCGGTCGGCTCCTCCGGAGCCTCCTGAGCCACCTCGACGTCCTCGGGCTCCTCGGTCTCCGTCACCTCGACCCCGGCGGCGGCAGCCTCGGCTGCGGCCCGCTGCGGCGTCTGGAACTGCGGCTCGGCGAACACGGGCGCCTGGAACACGGCGACCGCGGGCCGCGCCGGACGACGCGTCGCGTCGCCCTCCGCGCTCTCCTGCGAGGGCGCGGAGAAACCTCCGGCGGCCCGACGGACCACACGACGACGCCCACGGCGGGAGCCGGCGTCCTCGTCGGCCTCGGCGGACTGCGCGGGCTGAGCGGGCTGAGCGGTTTCGGCGGCGGGCGTGGCCTCGGCCGGAGCGGCGGGAGCCTCGGGGGCCTTCGCCTCCTCGACGGGGGCGACGGCAGCGGTGACGGCCGGCTCGGGAACCTCGGCCTCGGCGGGCGCGGTCACCCGACGCGTGGCGCGACGGCGGGTCCGGGGAGCGGGCTCGGCGGGCGCCTCGGCGGGCACGGCCGAAGCCTCGGCCTCGGCGATCGCGGCCGGAGCCTCGGTGACGACGGCGGGCGTCTCGGCCTCCGGCGCACCGGCGGGCGCGGTCGCCCGGCGGGTGGCGCGGCGGCGCGTGCGGGGCGCGGCCTCGGCGGGCGTCTCGTCGGCCGGCCGGGCGACGGGCTCGGACTCCGCGGCGGGCTGCTCCACGGCTGCGGGCTCGACGACCTCGGCCGGAGCCTCGGAGGGCGTGGCCACGCGACGTGTGGCGCGGCGACGGCTGCGGCGAGGAGCGGCGTCCTCGGCGGCGGCCTCCTCGGCGGGGGCTTCCTCCACGGCGGGCGCGCTCACCTCGGCGGCGGCCACGGGCAGAACGGTCTCGGCGGCCTCGTCGGCGGCCGGAGCCCCGGCGGGCGCGGAGGCACGGCGGGTGGCCCGGCGCCGGGTGCGCGGCGCGGCCTCGGCGGCTTCCTCGGCCTTGGTGTCGGCCGTGCCGTCGGCCTGGGCGGCCTCGTCTTCGAGAGGCTCCTGTGCCAACTGCTCGGCGGACTCCACGGCCGGTATGGCCGGCGTGGTGGTCTCGGCCGAGGTGTCGGCGGCGGCGACCGGCGGACCCGCCGGCCGGGAAGCGGCACGGCGCCGACGACGCGGCGGCAGGGTGTCGCTGGGGGTGTTCGCTTCGGAGTCCGTGGCGGACTCTGCGGATTCGGTTGGCTCGAGCATGCGGGCGTTTCTCCCGTCAGGCTCCCGGGCGCCGCACCTGGTCCGGCGTCGATCACGAGGGATCGATCGCCGTTGACGTCCGCGGCTCGCGCGATGCGCGGTGCCGCCGTCCGGGGCGCGGGCGCCGCACGGGAGCTCTCTGTGTCCTGTCTCGCCGGTTCCGTACGCCGAATGCGTACGGCCTGGCGAAAGTCTTCTGGTCGGTTCGCCGCCCGACCCAGGTGGCTCCCGAGTACGAGGGCGGCGCTACGACGTTCGTTCCTTCGCGGAACCTTCCCTACGCGGGCGCCTTCGCGGTGGCAGCGGGATCGGCCGTTGTGGGGGCCTGAGCTGCCTCGCGGTCGGGCGCGAGCGGGTCGGTCACCGTGCCGGTCTCTTCATCGAGCAGCCCCTGCGCCAGCCTGGTCACCGCTACGGGGACCGGCGGCGCCAGGTCGGCCACGGCGCGAAGACCGGACAGGACGTCGTCGGGTCGTACAGCAGGCGTCACGTGCCGAACAACCAGCCGCAGTATCGCACAGGGCTGGTCCGTCGGCCTATCAGCAGGTTCACTGTCCGTCTCGAGTTGTACGACAGCGGCGCGGGCGTCGAAGGTTCGGACGCCGTTCTTGGCCATGCGCTGGACCTCGACGGCGTCGGCCTTGTTGAAGGCCTCGACCGCGCGATCGGCGTCGGCCGGGTCCACCCCGACCAGCCGCAACTCCCATACGGAGGCCGTCAGCCGGTCGGCGAGACCCGAGGTCCGCACCTCGACCGCGTCGACGACGTCGAGCCCGGTGGGCAGCGACTCGTCGAGGAGGATTCTCAGCTTCTCCGGGTCACGCGCCGCGGTGAGCGCGATCTCCAGGTACTCCGCCTCACTGCCCGTGCCGGTGGGTGCGGCATTGGCGTACGACACCTTCGGATGCGGCGTGAACCCCGCCGAGTACGCCATCGGCACCTCGGCACGGCGCAACGCACGCTCGAAGGCGCGCTGGAAGTCACGGTGGCTGGTGAACCGGAGGCGGCCGCGCTTGGTGTAGCGCAGTCGGATGCGCTGCACCGCGGGTGCGGGCGGCGGGCCTTCGGGCTGTCGCTTGCCCAGTGTCGTTCAGTCCTTCGTGAGAGCGGTCGTACTCCTACCAAGAGTACGTGCCTCGCCCTCCGATGGTTCCCGCCGGCCGACCGGCTCCCGCTCCCGCGACTCCCCGAAAAGCATCCGCCGCACGTCCGCGCGGGCCTGCCGGGCGGTCTCCCGGGCGGCGGCCAGGGTCTGCCGGGTGGTCCGGCCCACGCTGCGCGCGGCCCGCGCGGCGGGACGCAGCACGGCGTCCCGGACGACATGCCCGACCGGGGTGAGGACGGTCCGGTACGCCCAGCGCACGGGCTCGACGAAGATCCACCGGAAGAGGGTCCCGAGGAACCCTCCGACGGCCCGCGAGATCCGCCCGGCGATCCGCCAGGCGTGCCCGAGGGCGTCCCCCACCTCGCGCGCGACGACCGCCAGGACGCGGCCGACGGGAACGAGCACCCAGCGCCACAGGGCGAGCGCGGGCAGCACGACCAGGATCCGGGCGGTCCAGTACAGGACCAGGCCGATCCCGGTGACGAGCAGCGCCAGGAGCCGCCACACCCCCCGCGCGCACCAGGCTATCGCCCGCCCCACCGGCGCGAGGAGCCACCGGTGGACCCAGCGGGCCGGAACGACGACGAGGTGGCGCACCAGCCACGCCACGGCGGTGTACGCGCCGACACCGACCGCGGCGAGCACGGCGCCGATCCCCTTCAGCAGCCACCGGCACGCGTGCCCGGCCGGCGTCAGCACCCGCGCGTACACCCACGCCAGTGCGGCCCCGATCCCCCGCGCCAGCCACGCGATGCCGTGCCCGACCGGAGTCAGGACGTACCGGTAGGACCACACCACCGGCATCACGAGCAGCACCTGTACGAGCCATCCGAGCGCCCTGCCCGAGGGGACGACGACGTACCGCCACAGCCCGACCAACGGCCGGACGAACAGCGCCTTCCCGAGCCACGACAGGGCCCGCCCCAGCGGCCGCAGCACCGTGTCCCGCAGCAGGCGCCCCACGACGACGAGCGCGTCCCACACCATCCGCACGGGCACGACGAGCACGAGCACGACGATCCGCACCGGCAGCCGGATCGCCACGACGAGACACCCCTCGGGCTCCCGTGCGGGCTCCCGCACGGGCAGCTGCGCGGGCGGTCCGGCGGGCGGTCCGGCGGGCGGTTTCTCCAGGTCCATAACGACGTAGACGCTACAACGGCCCCGGTGGATGCGTTGCTGAGGGAGGGTCAGGGGCGGGTCACTTCTTCCGGGGCCGCGCCGCCTTCCCCGCCCGGGACGCCTTCGGGCGGCGTTCCGGGCCGGCCGGCCGGGGGACGGCCTTGACGTGGGGTGCGGAGAACTCGCGGTTGGTCTCCGTCTGGCGGCGGACGGCGTCGGGCAGGTCCGGCATCGCCAGCAGTGTGTCGCACGCCCGGACGGCGACCGGGTGGTCGCCGACCCAGTAGGCGCAGATGGAGAACTCGAAGAGCAGACCCCACCGGTACACCCAGGACCTGGTGAAGAGCAGGTCGTCCGGCTCGCCCCTGCCGACGACCGCGCCGAGCAGGGCGTACGCGGTCTGGTAGCGGCTCTGCCGACGCAGGCGCGAGGCCATTTCGTAGACGGCTTCGAGGCGGGCCGGGCGGGAGTCCCAGGCCCGGGAGAACGCGTTCATGGCCCCGGGCCAGTCGTCCGTCTTCTCCGCCCGCAGGATCCCGGCCTCCAGGAGCGAGCAGTAGACCTCCTCGCCCCAGCCGCCCAGCTCGGCGCGCCGCTCGTACAGCGCGATCGCCTCGGCCGCGTGGCCCAGGTCGCGCTCGGTGTTGGCCAGGTAGAAAACGGTGCGCGGATTGGTGGGGTCGCGCTCCAACTCGCCCCGCAGCAGGCGCGCGTCGCGCTCGAACTTGTCGCTGCGGCAGCCGCCGTCCGCGTGGTCCTCGATGACGAGGGCGTCCAGGTTCTCCTGCCGGTCGGGGCCGTCGGTGCACGGGTACTCGTGGGTGACTCCCTCGTAGCGCCAGACCCGGCCGCCCCGCATGAGGTGCTTGAAGCGGTGCTGGGTGCCCGGGGTGTCGTAGCGCAGCATGTACGAGTCCGCCGTCAGCCGGGGCAGCGGGGCGTCCTGGCGCATGACGTGGTCGGCGTCGAGAGTGAGCAGGTAGTCGGCCTTGCCGCGGGCGTGCCGGATGTTCTGCGTCCGGTTGTGCCCGAAGTCGACCCAGGGCTCCTCGTGGAGTTCGCCCGGGATGCCGTCCAGCACCTTGCGGATCAGGTCCTGTGTGCCGTCCGTCGAGCCGGTGTCGGAGATCACCCAGTGGTCGATGAGGGGCCGTACGGACTCCAGGCAGCGTTCGATCACGCGCGCCTCGTCCTTGACGATCATGCACAGGCACAGGGTCTGGTGGGTCACGGGCGTCAACGTGACACAGGTCCGCTCCCCGGCCGCTCGCTCCACGCGAGGAGTACCCCATCAGCACGCATCGATTAGTCCGATACGTCTATAAAAATTATCTTTTGGACCTTGTGTCTCGCGGGAACCGGTCCGCTCAGGTCAAGCTCGCCCTCAGGTTCGGGGAGCGCCCGGACCGAGCAATGCAAGGAGCACGCAAATGCGACCTGAGTTCGGACCGTACTCCCTCCTCGGGCCGGTGGCCCGACACAGATGCAAGCAGGCCGGCATGGTGGCCTCGCTCGCGGTGATCCTGGCCGCCGGCGTGATCAGCCCGGCCGCGGCGGCGGCCCGCAGCGTCACCGGCCGGGTGCAGGCGGAACTGCCCTCGCCCGGCGACAAGTGCAAGCCGGGTCACCACAAGCCGGATCGGCACACGTCGAGGGCGGTCGAAGCCGGCGGCAACGACCAGTGCAAGGGCCCGACGGGTCCCACCGGCCCCAAGGGTCCGAAGGGCCCCAAGGGTGACAAGGGAGCCACCGGCGCGACCGGTGCGACCGGAGCAACAGGTGCGACGGGTGCCACCGGCGCGGACGGCATCGACGGCATCGACGGCGCGACCGGGGCCACCGGAGCGGACGGCGTGGACGGCGTGGACGGGGCCACCGGTGCGACCGGCGCGGACGGCATCGACGGCGCGACCGGAGCCACCGGAGCGGACGGCGTCGACGGCGCGACCGGGGCCACCGGCGCCACGGGCACGAACGGGGTCGACGGAGCCACCGGGGCCACGGGCGCGACCGGCACGAACGGCGTGGACGGAGCCACCGGTGCGACCGGCGCCACGGGCACGAACGGGGTCGACGGAGCGACGGGAGCCACGGGGGCGACCGGCACGAACGGCGTCGACGGCGTCACCGGACCGACGGGTGCGACCGGAGCCACCGGGGCGACGGGCCCCTGCTCCGACATCGACTCCGCGCAGGACTCCAACAACTTCGAGCTGAGGGTCGCGCTGACCGGCGGGCACACCTTCGCGGGTATCCACGACCTCCGCGGTATCGCGCCCCGCCCGTTCCTGTGGACCGACCTCAGCACCCACACCAACTACCCCGCGGGCGGGGTGGACGCCGACGGACGTGACGTCGGCTTCGTCTGCGGCGCCGCCGTCAACGGGCACAGCGCCAACGCCGGGAACCCCATCAAGTTCGACGTCGTGACCACCACCGGCCAGGTCTGGGAGACCACCTGCGTCGCGGTCACCGGCACCAACCCGGCCACTCTGAACTGCAACGACCTTGTCACCGGCTTGCCCAACCCCTGGACCAAGGTGGTCCTGCAACCGTTGGCGAACGTCATCAACGGCGGCTCGTGACGGACCCGCACCACGCCGGAAGCGATGCCCGGAGGTCCGCCGACCGACCTCCGGGCAGTGTCGCGATACCCCGCAGAGCCGCCGCGAATCCTCAGTGGCTGTGCGCCGCGCTGCCCGCCGGCTGCTTCACCGTCAACGGCAACAGCTTCTTGCCGGTCGGACCGACCTGGATGTGGGTGTCCATCGCCGGGCACACCCCGCAGTCGAAGCACGGCGTCCAGCGGCAGTCCTCGACCTCCGTCTCGTCGAGGGCGTCCTGCCAGTCCTCCCAGAGCCAGTCCTTGTCCAGGCCCGAGTCCAGGTGGTCCCAGGGCAGGACCTCCTCGTAGGACTTCTCACGGGTCGTGTACCAGTCGACGTCCACGCCGAAGGCGGGCAGCGTCTTGTCGGCGCAGGCCATCCAGCGGTCGTAGGAGAAGTGCTCGCGCCAGCCGTCGAAGCGGCCGCCGTCCTCGTAGACGGCCCGGATGACGGCGCCGATACGGCGGTCGCCGCGCGAGAGGAGTCCCTCGACGATGCCCGGCTTGCCGTCGTGGTAGCGGAAGCCGATGGAACGGCCGTACTTCTTGTCGCCGCGGATCTTGTCCCGGAGCTTCTGCAGACGCGCGTCGGTCTCCTCGGCGGAGAGCTGCGGCGCCCACTGGAACGGGGTGTGCGGCTTCGGCACGAACCCGCCGATCGACACCGTGCAGCGGATGTCGTTCTGGCCGGAGACCTTGCGGCCCTCGGCGATCACCTTCATCGCCATGTCGGCGATCTGCAGGACGTCCTCGTCCGTCTCCGTCGGCAGACCGCACATGAAGTACAGCTTCACCTGGCGCCAGCCGTTGCCGTACGCGGTGGAGACCGTCCGGATCAGGTCCTCTTCGGAGACCATCTTGTTGATGACCTTGCGCATGCGCTCCGAGCCGCCCTCGGGGGCGAAGGTCAGACCGGACCGACGGCCGTTGCGGGTCAGCTCGTTCGCCAGGTCCACGTTGAAGGCGTCCACGCGGGTGGAGGGGAGGGACAGGCCGATCTTGTCCTCCGTGTAGCGGTCCGCGAGGCCCTTCGCGACCTCGCCGATCTCGCTGTGGTCGGCGCTCGACAGCGAGAGCAGTCCGACCTCCTCGAAGCCGGTCGCCTTCAGGCCCTTCTCGACCATGTCGCCGATACCGGTGATCGACCGCTCGCGCACCGGGCGCGTGATCATGCCGGCCTGGCAGAAACGGCAGCCGCGGGTGCAGCCGCGGAAGATCTCCACCGACATCCGCTCGTGCACCGTCTCGGCGAGCGGGACCAGCGGCTGCTTGGGGTAGGGCCACTCGTCCAGGTCCATGACCGTGTGCTTCGACACGCGCCACGGAACGCCCGACTTGTTCGGCACCACCCGGGCGATACGGCCGTCCGGCAGGTACTCCACGTCGTAGAAGCGCGGGATGTACACGGCGCCCGTCTTCGCGAGACGGAAGAGGACCTCCTCGCGGCCGCCCGGCCGGCCCTCCGCCTTCCACTCGCGGATGATCTTCGTCATGTCCAGCACGGCCTGCTCGCCGTCGCCGATGACCGCCGCGTCGATGAAGTCGGCGATCGGCTCGGGGTTGAACGCCGCGTGGCCGCCCGCCAGCACGATCGGGTCGTCGAGACCGCGATCCTTGGACTCCAGCGGGATACCCGCGAGGTCCAGCGCCGTCAGCATGTTCGTGTAGCCCAGCTCCGTGGAGAAGGACAGTCCGAACACGTCGAAGGCCTTCACCGGACGGTGGGCGTCCACGGTGAACTGCGGGACCGCGTGCTCCCGCATCAGCGCCTCCAGGTCCGGCCACACGCTGTACGTGCGCTCGGCCAGGACCCCCTGCTGCTCGTTCAGCACCTCGTAAAGGATCATGACGCCCTGGTTGGGCAGCCCGACCTCGTACGCGTCCGGGTACATGAGCGCCCAGCGGACGTCGCAGGACTCCCAGGGCTTGACGGTGGAGTTGAGCTCGCCGCCCACGTACTGGATCGGCTTCTGCACATGCGGGAGCAAGGCTTCTAGCTGCGGGAAGACCGAATCGACAGACATCGCGGCGTTACCTTCGTGAGCTGACGGGGACAGGGGTGACCATCAAGCCTAACCCGCTCGGAGGACTCCCCCGTCCGCGAAGATCCCGCCCCTAGACCTCCATCGAACCGCTGGTCTTCCTCCACTCGGCCGGCAGGGCCTCCTCCACCCGCTCCGCGCGCCGCTCCTCACGGGCGTAGAGCACGCCGTACGTGAAGGCGCTCTCCCCCGCCGCGTGCGCCACCGCGGACAGCTCCCGCAGGGTGGTGCGGGCCATGACGCTGTCCTGGTGGTCGCCGAGCAGACTCTGGAGCGACTTCATGGACTTGACCAGGGTCTTGGCCGTGCCGCCGAGGGCCGGGCCGGCCGTCTCGGCCGCGTACCGCGTCCGCTTGGCCTTCTTGCGGGCCTCGTGCAGCGCGAGGTCGCGGTCGGTACCCGACGGCTGCTCCATGGCCTCCTCTACCAGCGCGGACACCTTCCCGAAGTCCTTGCGTACGGCCTTGGCGAGCACCTGGTCCGGCTTCCTGACAGCCGTCCTGAGCATCGGCGGGTCGGTGACCACGGCGTCCAGGGTGTCGAGGAGCGTCAGATAGCGCTGCGAGTCGAGCACACCGAGCAGCCGGCGGCGGGAACCGTGCTCCCCGGCCTTGGCCCAGGTGCGCAGCCGGTCGTGGACCGGGCCGGAGACCAGGGCGGAGGGCAGTTCGCCGAGGCCCGCGTCCAGCCGTTCGGCCAGCACCTCGTGGTCGCGGCCCACGCCCAGCTCTCCGGCCAGCCATTTCAGTTCGGCGCCGATCGGGTCGGTGACCTCCCGGTCGAGGACCTTGCGGAAGGACCGGAAGGTGCTGCGCAGCCGGCGGGTGGCGACCCGCATGTCGTGGATCGACTCCTCAGCGTCCTGGCGCACGGCCGGGTCCAGCTCGACGATCGCGTCCCGCTGGGCACGGATGTACGCCAGGACGTGGTCACCGGCGGTGACGGGCTCGGCGGGGCCCTCGTCCTTCGGCCGCGGATGCCCGCCCTTCGTCTCCGCCAGCGCCCGCGCCAGCTTCGACGCCGACTTCGACGGCCGGACGCCCGCCTTGCGCAACCGCTTCTCCACCTTGTCGAGCAGGACCGGATCGCCGCCGTCGGCGAGCTCCACCTCGATCTCGGTCCACTGGGCGCTGCCCTCGCCGCCGAACTTCCGGTCCGCGCGTACCGCGTCCACGCTCGCCTCGGCGAGCAGCCGCCCCTGGGCGTCGACGAGTTCGCGGATGTCCCGGCTGGAGCGCAGCCGCACCACGGGCACGAGCTGTCCCTCACGTACGCGGGAACGGACCAGCCCGGCGAGCTCGTCGGGTACGGCGTCGGAGAGCGGGGCCCGGATCTCGTCCCGGACGCCGGGTGCCACCGGCAGTTTCAGGTGCCAGCCGGCGTCGGAGCCGCCGGTGCGGCGACGCAACGTGATCGAGGCCGCGGCCAGACGTAGGTCGGAGGTGTCGTAGTAGGTCGCGTCCAGCTCGGTGACGCCCTTGTCGAGGACGGACGCGACCCCGGCGACACCGGTCAGGTCGGGCAGCCCGCTCTCATCGGATTCGTACTTGCGCTCGATCTCGCGTTTCGTCTCCGTCATGAATCGAACCTAGTCGGAGTCGGGCCCGAGCGGCAGTGCGCCCGAGGCCCGACTCATGACCCGACCAGGGGAAAACAGAAGGTCTGACGCCGTCTCGTGCCTCTCACGCCGACATGGGCCGCTGCACCCGGATGGACTGGAGCAACCCCAACGCCACCCATACCGCGAACATCGACGTGCCTCCGTAGGAGACGAACGGCAACGGCAGACCCGTCACCGGCATGATCCCCAGGGTCATCCCGATGTTCTCGAAGGACTGGAAGGCGAACCAGGCCACGATGCCCGCGGCGACGATCGTGCCGTACAGCTCCGTGGTCTCACGCGCTATGCGGCTGGCACGCCAGAGGATCACCCCGAGCAGGACGATGATCAGGCCCGCGCCCATGAAGCCGAGTTCCTCGCCGGCGACGGTGAAGACGAAGTCCGTCTGCTGTTCCGGGACGAACTGGCCCGTGGTCTGTGAGCCGTGGAACAGCCCGGCGCCGGTGAGGCCGCCGGAGCCGATCGCGATCCGCGCCTGGTTGGTGTTGTAGCCGACGCCCGCGGGGTCGAGGCTCGGGTTGGCGAAGGCGGCGAATCGGGCGATCTGGTACTCGTCCAGGATGTGCAGCTGCCAGACGGCGATCCCGCCGGCCGCGCCCGCGCCGAGCAGTCCGAAGACCCAGCGGTTGGAGGCGCCGGAGGCCAGCAGCACCCCCAGCACGATCATCACCATGACCATGACCGACCCGAGATCGGGCATCAGCATCACGATCAGCATGGGGATGGCCGCGAGCCCGAGGGACTGGAGCACGGTGCGGTGGTCCGGGTAGAGCTTGTCCCCGGCGTCGACCCGGGCCGCGAGCAGCATCGCCATGCCCAGGATGATCGTGATCTTCACGAACTCCGAGGGCTGGAGCGAGAAGCCGCCGCCGACCACGATCCAGGAGTGCGCGCCGTTGACCGTCGAGCCCAGCGGCGTCAGCACCGCCAGGATCCCCATGAGCGAGAGGCCGTAGAGGACCGGTACCGCGTTGCGCAGGGTGCGGTGGCCGAGCCAGATCGTGCCGATCATCAGGCAGATGCCGATGCCGGTGTTCATCAGGTGCCGGACCAGGAAGTAGTACGGGTCGCCCTGGTTGATCTCGGTGCGGTTGCGGGTCGCCGAGTAGACCAGGAGCGAGCCGATCAGCGACAGGGCGATCGCCGACATCAGTATCGGCCAGTCCAGCCGCCGGGCCAGCGAGTCACGGGCGAAGACCCGGGTCCAGCCGGCCCGCGCGGGCCCGTATCCGGAGACGGAGAAACCGTTCGCGCCGCTCATGTGCACATCCTCCGGCTTCCCCTCTTCCGCCGTCGCCTGCGGGTGTCTCGGTTGGTGCTCGTGTTCTGCTGCACGGTGGCACCCGGCTGCGTCTCGTCCGGCTCCGGCACGCCCTCCTGGCTGACGCGCTGCTCCTTCGCCGGGTCCTTGGAGACCTTCGGGGCCTTGATCGTGCCGTCCGCCTGGACCTTCGGGAGGCTGGTCTGCGGGGTGGGCAGCAGGGCGTTCTTCTTGTCGATCTTGCCGTCGTCGGCGACGCCGTACATCGCGTTGTAGATGTGCCGCACGGCCTCACCGGAGGCGCCCGAACCGGTACCGGCCTGAGCGATCGTCATCACGACCGTGTAGTCCTTGCTGTACGTGGCGAGCCAGGACGTCGTCTGCTTGCCGTAGACTTCCGCGGTACCGGTCTTGGCGTGCAGCGGGATCTCCTCCTGCGGCCAGCCGCCGAACTTCCAGGCGGCGGTACCGCGCGTGACCACGCCCTCCAGCGCGGCGTCCATGCCCTTGATCGTCGCCTTGTCGACCGGCAGCTTGCCCTGGACCTTGGGCTTGATCTCCTGGACGGTCTTGCCGTCGGCGCTGACGATCGCCTTGCCGATGGTCGGGGTGTACATCGTGCCGCCGTTGGCGAGCGCCCCGTAGATCACGGCCTCCTGGACCGGGGTGACGAGGGTGTCGCCCTGACCGATGGAGTAGTTGATCGAGTCGCCCTCGCGCATCTTGTTGCCCTCGAGGCAGTTCTCGTACGCGATCATCTCGACGTAACTGCCGTTCTTCTTGCCGTACTTGCACCAGGAGTCCTTGTTGGCCTTCCAGTAGGACTCCTTCCACTGGCGGTCCGGGACGCGGCCGGTGACCTCGTTGGGCAGGTCGATGCCGGTCACCTTGCCGAGGCCGAACTGGTGGGCGGCCTTGTAGAAGTAGTCCTTGGGCTCACCCTTCGCCGGGTTGATGCCGCCGTCCTTCTTCCACTCCCGGTCCGCGAGGCCGTAGAAGACGGTGTCGCAGGAGACCTCCAGGGCCCGGCCGAGCGAGATGGGGCCGAAGCTCTCCCCCTCGAAGTTCTTGAAGACCTGGCCGCCCACCGAGTACGAGCTGGTGCACGGGTAGCCGCCGTCCCACTCGTAGCCCGCCTCGACCGCGGCGGCCGTGGAGACCACCTTGAAGGTCGAACCGGGCGCGGACTGACCCTGTATGGCCCGGTTCAGCAGCGGGTAGTCGGAGTTCTTCCCGGTGAGCTTCTTGTAGTCCTTGGCGGAGATGCCGCCGACCCAGACGTTGGGGTCGTAGGCCGGGGCGGACGCCATCGCGACGACACGGCCCGTCTTGGCCTCCATCACCACGACCGCTCCGGAGTCGGCCTTGTAGTTCTCGCCGGTGATCTTGTCGAACTGGGTGCGGGCGATCTTCATCGCGTTGTTCAGTTCGTACTCGGCGACCCGCTGCACGCGGGCGTCGATGCTGGTGACGAGGTTGGAGCCGGGCTGGGCCGCGTCCGCCTCGGCCTGGCCGATGACCCGGCCGAGGTTGTCCACCTCGTAGCGGGTGACGCCGGCCTTGCCGCGCAGCTCCTTGTCGTACTGGCGCTCCAGGCCGCTGCGGCCGACCTGGTCGGAGCGCAGGTAGGGCGAGTCGGTGTCCTGGGCCTTGGTGAGCTCGTCGTCCGTCACCGGGGAGAGGTAGCCGAGGACCTGGGCGGTGTTGGCGTTGCCGGGGGCCGCGTAACGGCGCACGGCCTCGGGCTCGGCGGTGATGCCGGGGAAGTCCTCGGCGCGCTCGCGGATCTGGAGGGCCTGCTTGGCGGTGGCCTCGTCGGTGATCGGGATCGGCTGGTAGGGCGAGCCGTTCCAGCAGGGCTGGGGCGTCTTCGCGTCGCACAGCCGGACCTTCTGCTCCACCTCCTCGGCGCTCAGGCCGAGGACGCCCGCGAGCTTGGCCAGGACCGCCTTGCCGTCGTCCTTCTGCTTCAGCAGGTCGGTGCGGGAGGCGGAGACCACGAGCCGTGTCTCGTTGTCGGCGAGGGCCACCCCTCGCGCGTCCAGGATCGAGCCGCGCACGGCGGGCTCGACGACCTGCTGGACGTGGTTGCCGGAGGCCTCCTTGGCGTACTCCGCGCCCTCCCGGATCTGCAGGTACCACAGGCGGCCGCCGAGGGTGCCGAGCAGGGAGAGGACGAGGATCTGGATCACGACGAGCCTGATCTGGACCCGTGGGGTCCGACCGGTCTCGGGAATGTTGGTCACTGCGGTGCCTCCCCCTCTCAGTACGCGGACGTGTGCACGCGGACAGGTGTGCGTACGAATGATGAACGACGGGCCTGTGAGGCCGCGTTCCGCCAGAACTTCCCCGTTCGGGTGAACCCACGGGCGGACCCACGGACGGACCCACGGGCAGACCCGCGGACGAGCCCTCGGGTGGACATTCGGGTGAACCCGCCCGCGCTCACAGCCGCTTGACCCCCTTGATGCGACCGGCGCGCGCCCCGCGTGAACGGGCCGCCTTCAGCTTCAGCCCGTTGCGCTGCCCGCCGATCCTGAGACCCGTCCCGGAGGAGAGCCAGCCGGACGAGATGTTCGGGCTCTTGGCGGCGGAGTTGGTCTCCGCCAGGGGGTCGTTGTCGGCGCGCCGGGCCAGGAACATGACCGCGGGGACGACGAACGGGGCCAGCAGCAGGTCGTACAGGCCGGCCGTGAACAGCAGGCCGGTGAGGCCGACATGGCGGGCGGCGGTGTCGCCGACGAGGGCGCCCACCCCGGCGTACAGCAGGGTGGAGCCGATCGCGGCGCCGACGACCACGACCATCGGGCCGGTGGCCGACTTGATCTGCCCGCTCTCCGGCTTGATGAGCCCGGCGAGGTAGCCGATCACGCACAGCACGAGGGCGTAGCGCCCGGCGGCATGGTCGGCGGGCGGCGCGAGGTCGGCGAGCAGACCGGCGCCGAAGCCGATGAGGGCGCCGCCGACATGGCCGTAGACCATGGCGAGGCCCAGCACGGTGAGCAGGAGGAGGTCGGGGACGGCGCCCGGGAGATGGAGGCGGGCGAGGACGCTCACCTGGATCACCAGGGCGACGACGACCAGCGGGACGGAGAGCAGGATCCGGTTGACGCGCATGGGGTTGTCAGCTCCTACTGCTGCTGGCCGTCTACGGGTGCGTTCGCGTTCGGAGTGACCGTGACGGTCACCGTCGGCGTGGGGACCGGCTTGGGCTTCGAGGGGAGCACGGTGTCGCGCGGGTCCTTCTTCGGAGCCTCGACGACCACGCCCACGATGTCGAGCTTGGTGAAGCTGACGTACGGCGTGACGTAGAGGGTGCGGGTGAGGTCGCCGCCGGAGGGGTCGACGCGGGAGACGACGCCGACGGGGACGCCGGGCACGAAGGGCTTGTCGGCCTGCGAGCCGAAGGTGACCAGCCGGTCGCCCTTCTTCACCTCGGCCTTGCCGTTGAGGAGTTCGACGCGCAGCGGCCGGTCGCCCTGCCCGGAGGCGAAGCCGAGCTCGTCGGACGCCTCCATCCTGGTGCCGACGGTGAAGTCGGGGTCGCTGGCCAGGAGCACGGTCGCCGTACCGGGCCCGACGGTGGTGACCCGCCCGACCAGACCGTCCCCGTTGAGGACCGTCATGTCGCGCTTGACGCCGTCGTTCGCGCCGACGTCGATGGTGATGGTCCAGGAGAAGCCCTGGGCCGCTCCTATCGCGATGACCTCCGCGCCCTTGATGCCGTACTGGCCCGTGCCGGCGATCTTCAGCATCTTGTCGAGCTGCGCCAGCCGGCTGCGGTTGCGGTCGTCGCTGCCGAGCTTCGCCTTGAGAGCCGCGTTCTCCTTCTCCAGATCGGTGAGCCGGTCATGGCGTTCACCGGAGTCCCGGACGGCGGAGACGGCGTTGCCGACGGGATCCACCGCCGACGACACGCCGTTCTCGATCGGACCGAAGGCCGCGGCCGCGGCCTGCCGGGCACCGTCGACCGGGGAATCCTCCCCACCCCGGATGTCCACCGTGATCAGCGCGAACGCTACGGCGATCAGCAGCACCAGGAGCAGCCGGCTCTCTCGTGTGTCCCTCACGTGCGGCGGCCGTGCCCTTCCTCGAGAAAAAACCAAGAACAGGAATCAGGAAGCAGGATCAGGAATAGGGGGTAGCCCCGGGCCAAGATGACCAAGGGCGCTTTGTGGGAGCTTATGCCTAGATATCAACGATCCGCCGCACGAGAGGAGGTCATCCCGTACGGCGGAATCGAAGCGTTACGTCATCTGCGGGGCGCGGCGTCCAGGACCTGCTGGAGCGCCTCGAACTCCTCCACGCACTTCCCGGAGCCGAGCGCCACGCTGTCCAGCGGGTCCTCGGCGATGTGGATGGGCATACCGGTCTCCCGGCGCAGCCGCTCGTCCAGACCACGCAGCAGGGCTCCGCCGCCGGTCAGAACGATTCCGCGGTCCATGATGTCGCCGGACAGCTCCGGCGGGCACTTGTCGAGCGTGGTCTTCACCGCGTCGACGATCGCGTTGACCGGCTCCTCGATCGCCTTGCGCACTTCGGCGGCCGAGATGACGACGGTCTTGGGCAGTCCGGAGACGAGGTCCCGGCCACGGATTTCGGTGTGCTGGTCGTCGTCGAGGTCGTACGCGGAACCGATCGTGATCTTGATCTGCTCAGCCGTGCGCTCACCGAGGAGGAGCGAGTACTCCTTCTTGATGTGCTGGATGATCGAGCTGTCCAGCTCGTCGCCCGCGACGCGGATGGACTGGGCGGTGACGATGCCGCCGAGCGAGATGACCGCGACCTCCGTGGTGCCGCCGCCGATGTCCACCACCATGTTGCCCGTGGCCTCGTGGACCGGCAGGCCGGAGCCGATGGCCGCGGCCATGGGCTCCTCGATGATGTGCACCTGACGGGCGCCGGCCTGGGTCGACGCCTCGATGACGGCGCGGCGCTCGACGCCCGTGATGCCCGAGGGCACACAGACGACGACCCGCGGACGAGCCAGATACCGCCGCTTGTGGATCTTCAGGATGAAGTAGCGGAGCATCCGCTCGGTGATCTCGAAGTCGGCGATCACGCCGTCCTTCAGCGGACGCACGGCAACGATGTTGCCGGGCGTGCGTCCGATCATCTTCTTCGCTTCGGCGCCGACCGCGAGGATGCCACCGGTGTTGGTGTTGATCGCGACGACGGACGGCTCGTTGAGTACGATCCCGCGACCCCTGACGTACACCAGCGTGTTGGCGGTCCCGAGGTCGACAGCCATGTCACGGCCGATGAACGACATTGAGTTCCCCATCAGGATTCGACTGGCCTTCCATGAGCTTTGAGGGCTTATCAGGTCGGCGAGGTGGGTGCTGTGACGTGAAGGCTTCCATCGTAAACGCGCCTGCACGAACACTGCGGAGCGGTCTCCGCCATTGTTTGCAGATGCTGTGAGGGTTCGCTTCCGGAGACGGGCGTTCGGGGGCTCACGTTCCCTCGACCGCCCGCTTCAGGCGCGCCGGACTCCGTCGGATCAGACGCGACCGGGGAAGAAGATCTTCACCTCACGCTCGGCGGACTCCTCGGAGTCGGACGCGTGGATCAGGTTCTCGCGGACGATCACACCGTAGTCGCCGCGGATGGAGCCGGGGGCCGCGGCGATCGGGTCGGTCGGACCCGCGAGCGCGCGCACACCCTCGATGACCCGGTCGCCCTCGACGATCAGCGCGACGACCGGACCGGAGGCCATGAACTCCACCAGCGGCTCGTAGAAGGGCTTGCCCTTGTGCTCGCCGTAGTGCTGCTCCAGCGTGTCCTGGTCCAGGGTCCGCAGTTCCAGCGCGGTGATCTGCCAGCCGGCCTTGCGCTCGATACGGCTGATGATCTCGCCGGTCAGGCCACGACGGACGGCGTCGGGCTTGAGCAGGACGAGGGTGCGCTGGCTCACGAGGTGACTCCTTCTACTGCCGGTGTGTTTCTACTGCCGGTGTGTGCGGTGGGATGAGGTTACAGGGCGTGTCCTGCCACTTGTCACGCAGCGTCAGCGGTATCCGGAGAGCCTGCCGCGGCCTGGGCCGCGAAGCGCGCCTTCGCCTCGTCGACCTTCCGCCCGAAGTGCACGGACGACCACCACAGGGCCCCGAAGAGCACCCCCAGGAAGAACATGATCGGGACGAAGAAGCCGGACGCGACGAGGGCGATCTGGAGCGCCCAGCCGAGGGCGACGCCCCCGGGCCTGGTGACCATGCCGCACAGCAGCACGCTGAAGAACATGGCGATGCCGCACACCGTCCACACCGTGGCGGTGGACAGGTCGGCGTCCTTCATGGCGACCAGACCGGCGAAGCCGATGACGAAGAACTCGCCGATCAGCGTCGAGGAGCAGAGCGTACGCATCGTGGGGGACCTCAGCCCTTTCCGAGGAGGAGCAGCCGGGCCTCGCCGACCGTGATGACGGAACCGGTGACCAGCACCGCGCCGCCCGCGAACTCGCCCTCCTCCTCGGCGAGCGTGACCGCCGCCTCCAGAGCGTCGGGCAGCCTCGGCTCGACCTGGACGCGGTCGTCGCCGAACACCTCGACGGCGATCGCGGCCAGTTCGTCGGCGTCCATCGCGCGGTGGCTGGAGTTCTGGGTGACGACGACCTCGGCGAAGATCGGCTCGAAGGCCTCGAGGAGCCCCCGCACGTTCTTGTCGCCGCTGGCTCCGACCACACCGATCAGCCGGCTGAAGTCGAAGGCCTCGCCGACGGCCTCGGCGGTGGCACGGGCGCCGGCCGGGTTGTGGGCGGCGTCGAGGACCACGGTCGGGGAGCGTCGTACGACTTCGAGGCGGCCCGGCGAGGAGACGGCCGCGAAGGCCTTGCGAACCGTGTCGATGTCGAGCGGCTCGGGCCGCTGCGAGCCGACGCCGAAGAACGCCTCGACGGCGGCGAGCGCGACGGCCGCGTTGTGCGCCTGGTAGGGGCCGTGCAGCGGCAGGTACACCTCGGGGTACTCGCCGCCCAGGCCGCGCAGGGTGACCATCTGTCCGCCGACGGCGACCTGGCGGGAGACGACCCCGAACTCCAGCCCTTCGCGGGCCACGGTCGCGTCGACCTCGACGGCCCTCTTCAGCAGCACCTGGGCCGCGTCGACGGGCTGCTGGGCCAGGATGACGGTCGCGTCCTGCTTGATGATCCCGCCCTTCTCGGCGGCGATCTCGGCGGTCGTCTCCCCCAGCCGGTCGGTGTGGTCCAGGTCGATGGGCGTGACGACGGCGACGTCACCGTCGATCACGTTGGTCGCGTCCCACGAGCCGCCCATCCCCACCTCCACGACGGCGACGTCGACCGGGGCGTCCGAGAAGGCTGCGTACGCCATGCCGGTGAGCACCTCGAAGAAGGACAGCCGGTACTCCTGCATGCCGTCGACCATCTCGACGTAGGCCTTGATGTCCTCGTACGTCTCGATGAACCGCTCGGCGGAGATCGGCGCGCCGTCCAGGCTGATCCGCTCGGTGATCGACTGGACGTGCGGGGAGGTGTACCGGCCCGTGCGCAGGTCGAAGCCGTTCAGCAGCGCCTCGACCATGCGGGCGGTGGAGGTCTTGCCGTTGGTCCCGGTGATGTGGATCGAGGGGTACGACCGCTGCGGGTCCCCCAGCACGTCCATCAGCGCGGCGATGCGGTCGACCGAGGGCTCCAGCTTGGTCTCGCCCCAGCGGGTGGCCAGCTCCGCCTCTACCTCGCGCAGGGCCTTGTCGATCTCGGGGTCCCCGGGACGCGTGGGCACATCGGCCTGCGGCGCGCCGCCCTGGGTGCGGAGGGTACGGCTGCCGGCTTCGATGACCGCGAGATCGGGGTCGCGGTCGGTCTCCTCCGCGATGATCTCGTCGAAGGGATCGAGGGGGTCGGGCAGGTCGTCTTGGTTGCCGTTCGGGGGGAGCTCGCTCACGGGGCCAGTCTACGGACGGCCGGTGACGGACGTAGGCGAAGGCCCCCGGAACCGTACCGGTCCCGGGGGCCTTCGTCGTCATGACGCCTTACGGTGCCTACGCCTGCGGCAGGCGCTCCAGCTGGGTCCGGATGCGGGCGATGTCCTCGTCCGCCTTGGCGAGGCGGCCGCGGATCTTCTCGACCACGTTGTCCGGGGCCTTCGCCAGGAACGCCTCGTTGCCGAGCTTGGCCTCGGCCTGGGCCTTCTCCTTCTCGGCGGCCGCGAGGTCCTTGGCCAGACGCTTGCGCTCCGCGACCACGTCGATCGTGCCGGACAGGTCCAGCGCGACCGTGGCGCCGGCGACCGGCAGAGTCGCCGTCGCCGAGAAGGCGTCGCCCTCCGGCTGGAGACGGAGGAGCTGGCGGATGGCGGTCTCGTGCGGTGCCAGCGCCGTGCCGTCGAGCGTCAGCCGGGCCGGGACCCGCTGGCCGGGCTGGAGGCCCTGGTCGGCGCGGAAGCGGCGGACCTCGGTGATCACGGACTGGAGGCTGCGGATCTCCTGCTCGGCGGCCGTGTCCCGGAAGCCGCTGTCCTTGGGCCACTCGGCGATGACGACGGACTCGCCACCGGTGAGCGTGGTCCACAGCGTCTCCGTGACGAACGGGACCACCGGGTGCAGCAGCTTGAGGGTGACGTCGAGGACCTCGCCGAGGACGCGTCCGGAGACCTTCGCGGCCTCGCCGCCTGCCATGAACGTCGTCTTGGACAGCTCGACGTACCAGTCGAAGACCTCGTCCCAGGCGAAGTGGAACAGCGCGTCGGAGAGCTTCGCGAACTGGAAGTCCTCGTAGAGCGCGTCCACTTCGGCGACGACCGAGTTGAGGCGGGACAGGATCCAGCGGTCGGTGGCCGACATCTTCGAGGCGTCCGGCAGCGGCCCGTCGACCGTGGCGCCGTTCATCAGCGCGAAGCGCGTCGCGTTCCAGATCTTGTTGGCGAAGTTGCGGGAGCCCTGGACCCAGTCCTCGCCGATCGGGACGTCGACCCCGGGGTTGGCGCCGCGGGCCAGGGTGAACCGGAGCGCGTCGGAGCCGTACTTGTCCATCCAGTCCAGCGGGTTGACCGCGTTCCCGAAGGACTTCGACATCTTCTTGCCGAACTGGTCGCGGACCATGCCGTGCAGGGCGATGGTGTGGAACGGCGGGGTGCCGTCCATCGCGTACAGGCCGAACATCATCATCCGGGCGACCCAGAAGAAGAGGATGTCGTAGCCGGTGACCAGGACGGAGTTCGGGTAGAACTTCGCGAGCGACTCGGTCTGTTCGGGCCAGCCGAGCGTGGAGAACGGCCACAGGCCGGAGGAGAACCAGGTGTCGAGGACGTCGGTGTCCTGGCGCCATCCCTCGCCCGTCGGGGCCTCGTCGTCGGGACCGACGCAGACGATCTCGCCGTTCGGCCCGTACCAGACCGGGATCCGGTGACCCCACCACAACTGCCGCGAGATGCACCAGTCGTGGAGGTTGTCGACCCAGTCGAAGTAGCGCTTCTCCATCTCCTGCGGGTGGATCTTGACGCGGCCGTCGCGGACGGCGTCACCGGCGGCCTTCGCCAGCGGGCCGACCTTGACCCACCACTGCATGGACAGGCGCGGCTCGATGGTGGTCTTGCAGCGCGAGCAGTGTCCGACGGAGTGGCTGTAGGGCCGCTTCTCGGCGACGATCCGGCCCTCGGCGCGCAGGGCGGCGACGATGGCGGAGCGGGCCTCGAGCCGGTCCAGGCCCTGGAAGGGGCCGTGGGCCGTGATGACGGCGTGCTCGTCCATGATGGTGAGGGACGGCAGGTCGTGGCGCTGGCCGATCTCGAAGTCGTTCGGGTCGTGGGCCGGGGTCACCTTGACCGCGCCGGTGCCGAACTCCGGGTCGACGTGCGTGTCCGCGACGACCGGGATGGAGCGCTCGGTCAGCGGAAGACGGATCTCCTTGCCGACCAGGTGCTTGTAGCGCTCGTCGTCGGGGTGGACGGCGACGGCCGTGTCGCCGAGCATCGTCTCGGCGCGGGTCGTGGCGACGACGATGGTGTCGTCCCCCTCGCCGTACTTCATGGAGACGAGCTCGCCGTCGTCGTCCTGGTACTCGACCTCGATGTCGGAGATCGCGGTGAGACAGCGCGGACACCAGTTGATGATGCGCTCGGCGCGGTAGATCAGCTCGTCGTCGTAGAGCCGCTTGAAGATGGTCTGGACGGCCTGCGAGAGACCCTCGTCCATGGTGAAGCGCTCACGCGACCACGCGACGCCGTCTCCCAGACGGCGCATCTGGCCGCTGATCTGGCCGCCGGACTCGCCCTTCCACTGCCAGACGCGCTCGACGAACGCCTCACGGCCGAGGTCGTGCCGGGACTTGCCCTCCTTGCCCAGCTCCCGCTCGACGACGTTCTGCGTGGCGATGCCGGCGTGGTCCATGCCGGGCTGCCACAGCGTCTCGTGGCCCTGCATGCGCTTGCGGCGGGTGAGGGCGTCGATGAGCGTGTGCTCGAAGGCGTGCCCGAGGTGCAGGCTGCCCGTGACGTTCGGCGGCGGGATGACGACGGTGTACGGGGGCTTCTCGCTCTTCGCGTCGGCCTCGAAGTAGCCCCGCTCCACCCAGCGCTCGTACAGCGGCCCCTCTACGTCGGCCGGCGCGTACTGGGTCGGCAGTTCGGTGTGGGGCGCTGATGGCTGCTGCTGAGCGTTCTCGGTCACGCGCCCAGTTTAGGGGTGTCACGGCGCCGTCCCGAAACGTGTTTCCTCTGTAACGGTGAGGGCCCCGCCGCCATACCCGTGTTGGCTTTGAGCCAGGATGTGAAAATCACATAAGCACTGGAGGGGAACCCAGAAATGAGTCACAACCAGCCGGGCCCGTACGGCGGGCCGCCCCAGCAGCCCGGACCGTACGGCCAGCCCGGCCCGTACGGTCAGCCGCCACAGGCACCTCAGCCCGGCTACGGCTACCCCCAGCAGCCTCCCGCCCCGCAGCCCGGCTACGGCTACCCGCAGCAGCCCCCGCAGGGCGTCCCCCCGCAGACCCCGCCCTACGGCCAGCAGCCGCCGTACGGCCAGCAGCCGACGCCTCCTTACGGCCAGCAGCCCCCCTACGGCCAGCCTCCCTACGGCGTCCCGCAGCCCCCGCCGCCGAGCGGCGGCGGGAAGAAGGCCGGCATCATCGTCGGCGCGGTCGCGGTCGTCGCCGCGATCGGCGTGGGCGCGTACTTCGTGATCGGCGGAGGCGGCGGCGCGGGCGGCCTGAAGGACGACGGCGCCCACAAGCTGGCCACGCCGACGAAGGTGCTCACCGAGTACACGCGGGCCTCCGACGACGGCGCGAGCGCCGGCGACGACACGGCGGCGGAGCTGGAGAAGAGCGGCGTCAAGGACGGCAAGTCGGTCATCGGCGTCTACTCGACGGCGGACCTGAGCGGGTACGACCCCGAGGACCCGAGCACCGTCCCCGACGCGTCCGAGCTCGCGACGGCCAAGGGCATCACCTACGCCGGCGCCTACGGCACGATCGCCGACCCCGAGACGGCGCTCGACGCCTTCTTCGCCGGCTTCAAGAAGTCGTCCGAGGAGAGCTCCTCCGAGTCCAGCAGCAGCGGCGCCGCGACCGAGCTGGTCGGCGAGCCGGTGGCGGCCGACCTCGACGGCGCGGTCATGAAGTGCCAGGCGGCCAAGGGCACCGACACGCTCACCAAGCAGGAGAAGACCGACTGGTTCTGCGCCTGGGCCGACTACAGCACCATCGCCATGGTCTCGCCGGGTGACGCGACGAAGGGCATCACCAAGGACGTGGCGATCGACATCACCACGAAGCTGCGTGACGAGGTCCGCGTCAAGTCCTGACGCTCCGCACTGCTCGACCTCACGACGAAGGGGCCCCGGTCGACCGACCGGGGCCCCTTCGTCGTACGGGTGTGGATCAGGCGGTCTTCTGCTCGCCCGGGCCGCGGCCGCCGCGCGCGTCACGCGGGATCAGGGTCGGGTTGACGTTGGAGAGGACCACGTCCGCCGTGATGACGACGCGGGCCACGTCCTTGCGGGACGGAACCTCGTACATGACCCCCTGGAGGACTTCCTCCATGATGGCGCGCAGTCCGCGCGCGCCGGTCTGGCGGAGGATGGCCTGGTCGGCGATGGCCTCCAGCGCCTCCCGCTCGAAGTCCAGCTCCACACCGTCGAGTTCGAAGAGCCGCTGGTACTGCTTCACCAGCGCGTTGCGCGGCTCGATCAGGATCTGGAGGAGCGCCTCGCGGTCCAGGTTGTGGACCGAGGTGATGACCGGGAGACGGCCGATGAACTCCGGGATCATGCCGAACTTGACCAGGTCCTCCGGCATGACGGCCTCGAACTGGTCCTTGGACTCCAGCTCGCGCTTGGAGCGGATCGTAGCGCCGAAGCCGATGCCCTTGGCGCCGGCCCGGGTCTCGATGATCTTCTCCAGGCCCGAGAAGGCGCCGCCCACGATGAACAGCACGTTCGTCGTGTCGATCTGGATGAACTCCTGGTGCGGGTGCTTGCGGCCGCCCTGCGGCGGGACCGAGGCGGTGGTGCCCTCCAGGATCTTCAGCAGGGCCTGCTGCACGCCCTCGCCCGACACGTCACGGGTGATGGAGGGGTTCTCGCTCTTGCGCGCGACCTTGTCGATCTCATCGATGTAGATGATCCCGGTCTCGGCCTTCTTGACGTCGTAGTCCGCGGCCTGGATCAGCTTCAGCAGGATGTTCTCGACGTCCTCGCCGACGTAGCCCGCCTCGGTCAGCGCCGTGGCGTCGGCGATGGCGAACGGGACGTTCAGCATGCGCGCCAGGGTCTGTGCCAGGAGCGTCTTGCCCGAGCCCGTGGGGCCGAGCAGGAGGATGTTGGACTTCGCCAACTCGATGGCGTCCTCGCGGCCTTGGGCGCCGCCGTTCTCACCCGCCTGGACGCGCTTGTAGTGGTTGTACACCGCGACCGACAGGGCCTTCTTGGCGGGCTCCTGGCCCACCACGTAGCCCTCGAGGAACTCGTAGATCTCGCGCGGCTTCGGGAGTTCCTCCCAGCGGACCTCGCTCGTCTCCGCGAGCTCTTCCTCGATGATCTCGTTGCAGAGATCGATGCACTCGTCGCAGATGTACACACCGGGCCCTGCGATGAGCTTCTTGACCTGCTTCTGGCTCTTGCCGCAGAACGAGCACTTGAGCAGATCGCCGCCGTCACCGATGCGTGCCACGGTGTGCTTCCCCTTCGCCTGGGAGACGACTGGACGCTTTCGAATCCAGCGGCTCCTGGTGCTGCCTTATCCCGACGGTACCTTGCCGGGCCCCCCGTTCGGGCCCCCCTTGGCACGGTTCACTGTGACGTGGACCGTGTCACACCGTGCCGAGGGGGGCCCGAACGGGACGACCCCGTGCGCTAAACGAGCGAGTTGTTGTTCAGCTTGCGGGTGGAAATGATCTGGTCGACCAGGCCGTACGCCAGGGCGTCCTCGGCCGTGAGGATCTTGTCGCGCTCGATGTCCTCGCGGATCTTCTCGATCGGCGTGGTCGAGTGCTTGGCCAGCATGTCCTCCAGCTGCGCACGCATCCGGAGGATCTCGTTGGCGGCGATCTCCAGGTCCGAGACCTGACCGCGGCCGGTCTCGCTGTAGGGCTGGTGGATCAGCACACGCGCGTTCGGCAGCGCCATGCGCTTGCCCGGCGTACCGGCGGCCAGCAGGATCGCCGCGGCGGAGGCCGCCTGACCCATGCAGACCGTCTGGATGTCGGGCTTCACGAACTGCATCGTGTCGTAGATCGCGGTCAGCGCCGTGAAGGAGCCGCCGGGGCTGTTGATGTAGACCGAGATGTCCCGGTCGGGGTCCATCGACTCCAGGCACAGCAGCTGCGCCATGACGTCGTTGGCGGAGGCGTCGTCGATCTGCACGCCCAGGAAGATCACGCGCTCCTCGAAGAGCTTCGCGTACGGGTCGTACTCGCGGACGCCCTGGGAGGTGCGCTCGACGAAGCGCGGGATGACGTAGCGGGATTCGGCGCGAGGGCCGGTGTATTCGGCCTCGGTGCGGGCGTAGATGCCGCTGCCGGGGAAGTCGTTCACGGTGTCTCCTGAAAAGAGGACTGGGGCGGTGGGCTGGAGGGGCTGGATGGGGCGCTGACGGCTTCAGGGGGCCTCTGTGGCCCAGGAGGCCCGGCGGGGCCCCTGAGGGCTCCGGGCGGCCTCCCAGGGCTCCCAGGGACTTCCGGGGGCTTCGGGGCCTCCGGAGAGGCTCCGAGGGAGCTCCTGGAAGTCCGGGAGTCCCGGAGGGCCTCCCGGGGGCTCCGGGACTCCCGGTGCCGCCGGGTGCCGCTCGGTGCCTCCGGCGGGCTCCCGGGGCTTCGGAACTCCGGGGCCTTCGAGGGCTTTCGGAACTCCGCGGGGCTCCGGGGTGCTCCCGGAGACTCCGGAAGGGGCTCAGGGAGTCAGGGGGCTCCGCGGAGCGCCCTGCGTGGCCCTGCTGCCGTCAGTGGTCCTCAGGCCGCCCCGGTACCGCCGCCGCCCGGCATGCCGGCAGCCGTCGGGATGACGTCGTCGATGAGGCCGTACTCCTTGGCCTCGAAGGCGTCGAACCAGCGGTCGCGGTCCGAGTCGCGGGTGACCTGCTCGACCGTCTGGCCGGTGTGCTGCGAGGTCAGCTCGGCCATGCGCTTCTTGGTGTGCAGCAGCCGCTCGGCGTGGATCTTGATGTCGGAGGCCGACCCCGCCAGACCCGCGGAGGGCTGGTGGATCAGGATCTCGGCGTTCGGCAGCGCGAAGCGCTTGCCGGGAGTGCCCGCGCTGAGCAGGAACTGCCCCATGGAGGCCGCGAGGCCCATGGCGATGGTCACCACGTCGTTCTTGATGAACTGCATCGTGTCGTAGATCGCCATGCCGGCCGTGATCGAGCCGCCGGGGCTGTTGATGTACAGGTAGATGTCCTTGTCCGGATCGGCGGCAAGGAGCAGCAGCTGTGCGGTGATCTTGTTGGCGATGTCGTCGTCGACCGCCTGGCCGAGGAAGATGATCCGCTCGCCGAGCAGCCGGTTGTAGACCTGGTCGCCGAGGCCACCACCGATGGGGTCGCCGGCGGCTGTGGGCATCAGATTCGTCACGTATCCACCTGCTCGTCTTACGACGGCGCCGGGCCGTCTCACGTGTACTGCTGGGGGCAACGGAGACTCCCCTGCCCTCGTACTCATGGACCCTAACGCGCGGGTCCCTTCGGAGAATCCCGGAGAGGAGGGTGTTCGCCGGGGGCGTAGACGGGGGGCTCCCGTTCGCGAGCCGGCGCGGGCCGTCACGCGGACGATCGTGGCCGGTCGCGCTCCGCAGCGGAGCCGCGGACCGGCACCCCGCCCGCGCCTCCCGGGCAGGCCGTCCCGCCGACCGCACCGACGACCGCCCCGCCGACCGGCCGAGGGCCTCCCGCCGGCCGTCCCGCCGGATGACAGAAGGGCCCCGGAGCGCATACCGCCCCGGGGCCCTCATGTCTGCGTCAGAGGAGACGCGAGGCCGCTCAGGCCTCGGTCTTCTCCTCGGTGTTCTCCTCGGAGGTCTCCGCCTCGGCGGCGGCCTCCTCGGTGTCTTCCTCGTCGTCCAGGTCGATGACCTCGCCGTTGGTGTCCTTCACCGTGGCGGACTCGACGACCGTGGCCAGAGCCTTGCCGCGCGCGACCTCGCCGACCAGGAGCGGAACCTGGCCGCCCTCGACGACCGCCTGGGCGAACTGGTCGGGGGACATGCCGGAGGAGGCGGCACGGCGCATGAGGTGCTCGGTGAGCTCCTCCTGGTTGACGTTCAGCTTCTCGCGCTTGACGAGCTCGTCGAGCACGAACTGGGTCTTGATGCCCTTGACCGCGGCCTCACGGGTCTCGGTCTCGAACTCCTCGGCGGTCTTGCCCTGGATCTCCAGGTACTTGTCGAGGTCGAGGCCCATCTGGCCGAGCTGGTGGTGCTCCAGGTTGTGCTTGCGGGTGTTGACCTCGTCCTCGAGCAGCTTCTCGGGGACGGGCACCTCGACGAGCTCCAGCAGCTTCTCCAGGACGCGCTCCTGGGCCTGCGTGGCCTGGTCGTACTGCTTCGTGTTCTCGAGGCGCTTGCGGCTGTCCGCCTTGAGCTCCTCGAGGGTGTCGAACTCGGAGGCGAGCTGCGCGAACTCGTCGTCCAGCTCGGGAAGCTCGCGGGCGGCGACCTGGGTGACCTTGACGGTGACCTCGGCCTCCTTGCCGGCCGCCGAGCCGCCCTTGAGCTCGGAGGAGAAGGTGGCCTCGCCACCGGCCTCCAGGCCCTTCACGGCCTCGTCGATGCCTTCCAGCAGCTCACCCGAGCCGATGGTGTAGGACACGCCGCTGGCGACGCCGTCCTCGAGGATCTCGCCGTCGACCTTGGCCTCCAGGTCGACGGTCACGACGTCCCCGTCCTCGGCGGCGCGCTCGACCGGGGAGGTCGAGGCGAAGCGCTCGCGGAGCTGCTCGACCGCCTTGTCGATGTCCTCCTCGGACACCTCGACGGCGTCGACCTCGACCTCGATGGAGGAGAAGTCCTCGGGGAGCTCCAGCGACGGGCGGATGTCGACCTCGGCGGTGAAGTTCAGCGTCTCGCCGTCCTTCAGCTCCGTGATGTCGACCTCGGGCTGGCCGAGGACGTCGATCTCGGCCTCGTTGACCGCCTCCGTGTAGAACTTCGGCAGCGCGTCGTTGACGGCCTCCTCCAGCACGGCGCCACGGCCGAAGCGCTGGTCGATGACCCGGGCGGGGATCTTGCCCTTACGGAAGCCCTTCACCGTGACCTGCTGGTTGATCTTCTTGTACGCCGCGTCGAGGCTGTCCTTGAGCTCCTCGAAGGGCACCTCGATGCTGAGCCGAACCCGAGTCGGGTTCAGGGTCTCCACGGCGCTCTTCACGGTTCGGTCTCCTTGGGGGCTGACTTCTTGGTTTCTGCCGGAGCCAGACCGGCTCCCGCGGATGTGCCGCCCGGAGGACTTACCAGAGGATGAGGCATACGGGCGTGCAGCTTGCATAGTAACGGCAGCGACGACACGCCCCAAAGGCGATCAAGCGAGGTGACCGCGCAGATGGCCGAGGACGGCCGGTGATGGCCGTTCATCGGTCACCGATGGTCGAGTCGATGACCGCTGGTGGCCGGTCGTTGGTCGGGGTGGCGGGATTTGAACCCACGGCCTTCCGCTCCCAAAGCGGACGCGCTACCAAGCTGCGCCACACCCCGTCTGGTGCGACACGTAGGGTACATGCCCGCAGGCCGCCTGACCGCCGCTTTTGCCGAGCCTCGGGGCGCGCCGCGGCGGGCCCCGGAAACGGGGTGTGCGCGGCAGGTCGCCGACCCGCTACGATGCCTGAAGTGCCGCGGTCACTGACCTGCGGCGTGTTGTGTGCGGGCGTAGCTCAATGGTAGAGCACTAGTCTTCCAAACTAGCTACGCGGGTTCGATTCCCGTCGCCCGCTCTGTACGGCTCAGGGCCAGGTCGGAGGTTGATTTCTCCGCCTGGCCCTGATCGTTTTCGGGGGCTGCGTTCAGCCCGTCGTGCCCCCCGCGTGCCCCTTGGGCTTTCGATCTTGCTTCTTCTTGGCTTTCCGAGCTTCCTTGCGCCCCTTGTTGACGAGCCCGCTCACGGCGTCGGCGATCAGTCGGTCACGGTCGGCGCTAGCGTGCTGATAGATCAGCGCGGCGCGAGCGCTGCTGTGACCCATGCGCGCCATCAGCTCACGCGTGCTCGCCCCGGTCGACGCGGCGAGGGTGTTGCCCGTGTGGCGGAGATCATGGAAGTGCAGGCCCTTGATCCCGGCATCCGAACACGCCTTGTGCCACAGCCGGTTGAAGTGGTTGCGGCGAGGAGTCGCACCCTTGGCTCCGACAAACACCCGACCGTCAGCACCGTGTTCGGCGTACAGGTCCAGGTGTACACGGATCTCCGAGAGGATCGCGGCCGGAATGGCGACGGTGCGCTTGCCGGCCGCGCTTTTGGGTGCCTTGATCTCCCGCTGCCCGTTGTTCAGTTCGGCGACGGCCCGGCGCACGCGCACGGATCCACCGTCGAGGTCGACGTCACGGCGATGCAGCCCGATCAGCTCGCCGAAGCGGAGGCCGAGGAAGCCGGCCATGAGCACGAGCGCCCGGTAGCGCGGCTGGATCGCGTCGGCCAGGTCGTACACCTCTCGCACCGTCGCGGTCGGCCGTTCGGGGGTGTGCACGGTGCTGGCTCCTATGATCGTGCACGGGTTGCGCCGGATCATCAGATCACTTACAGCCGTGCGCATGATCCCGCGTAGTAGGGCGTACGCGTTCGCGACGGTGGTCGGGCCCGTGCCTTCGGCGAGTTTGTCAGCGCGCCAACGGCGGACGAGCGGGGGCGAGATCTCGGCGACGTTGACCGCGCCGAAGGTGGGCTCGAGGTGCTGACGCAGGAGCGACCTGTAGAGCTGCCGTGTGGTGGTGGCCAGCTCGCGTTCCCTGATCCACGCGGCGGCGTACTCGCTGAACGGCACCTTTCCGGCGTCCGGGTCGTGCCAGTCCCCGCGCCGCATCTCGGTCTGTTTGTCGGCCAACCAGTCGTCAGCGTCCCGCTTGGTGGCGAAGGTGTCCGGGGCGGGCCGCAGGAGCCCGTCAGGGCCAACGTAGCGGGCCTGGTAGCGGCCGGACGGCAGCTTGCGGACCCGGCCGAACTGTCGACGCTTGCCGGCCATCAGGCAGCCACCTTCCGGGCAACGGACCCGCGACGAGGCTGCACCATGTTGGCCGCGATGAAGGCTTCAACCACGCTCTCCGGGATGCGGACGTAGCGACCGACCTTGACGTACGCGATCCGGCGCTCTTCGATCAGGCGACGCGGGAAGCGCTCCCCGCTCTCCTCCCAGGTCCCCAGCCGTACAGCGACCTGAGCCACATTGAGCAGTCGGTCAGCCATGCTCGCCCTCCCTCGTGTCTGCGTGCAGTTCTCCACGTGCGGTCTCGCGGTTGAGTTGGATGTCGCGGCGGATGTTGGCGGCGAGCCAGGATTCGCCGGGGGTGTGGCCGTGGCCGGCGTAGGACCAGTGGGCGAGGGTCAGGGTCGTTGCCTCCGTGTCGTCGGGATCGGGCAGGCCGAGGGCTTCGCGCTGTTGGGCAGCGCGGTAGTCGGCGCGGGTCTGGCGGAGCGCGCCAAGGGTGGTCGAGTAGCGGCGGGACTTGGTGGAGAAGTGGCCGCGGAAGCCGAGCATGTGAGCCCAGTCACGGAGCTTGCGGTCCGGGTAGAGCGGGTGGAGGTCAAGGCAGGCTTCGATGAGCCTGCGGGGGTGATCGGGGACGCCGAGGAGGACGAGGGCTTCTTTGTTGCCGATGCGTCGGTCGACGGTGCCGGTGGTCTCGGCTGCTTTGGTGGCGTACTTGGCGACGTAGGAGGCGACGGCCTGTTCGGTGATCTCTTCGCCGTGGCCGAAGGCGCCGATCTCCTGGACGTCGAGTTGGGTGCCCCAGCGCAGGGTGCGGGCCGGTTCGGTGCGGGCCGGCTGGTCGGGGTGGGGCTGATACCGGGCGGGTGGCACGTCGACCGCGACGCGGGCAGCGGCGGCATGAATCGCACCGGTGAGGAGGGCGAGGGTCGCCCAGGCCGGGGGCGGGGAGTCGGGTCCGTCCGGTCCGTCGAAGCGGATCACTGCGTGGAAGTGCACGGCACCGCGCTTCTGGTACTCAGCGACCTTGCCGAACGAGATGCGCGCCTGCTCATGAGCGTCTTTCTGCGTGAGGCCAGCCCGCTTCGCGATCTCACGGCGCAGGTAGATCGTGAAGTACCGCCACAGGTCGGATGCGTGGTTGTTCCACAGCACCGCGCCCGCGTAGTCGTACGTGCCGGCGTTGAGCGGGGTACCGAGTTCGGGCGCGTCCTCGCCGTGGCGGGTGCCGCAGCGGCAGGGCCGGTTGCCGGGGCGGTTGTGGACCGGGCCGAAGGACGGGGCGGTCAGGGTGGCGAAGACGCGGGGGTGATCGCGGATGGTGTGCGGGGTGCCCTTGGCGGGGTCGCCGACGAGTCCGGCGCGGATCAGGTGGTAGGTGTCGCCGGCGTAGGTCCAGGCGCAGGAGGGGCAGCGCGAGGCACGGCGGTTGCCGCAGGCGATCCGGAGTCGGCCGCCGGGCTCGGTGTCTGTCGCGTAGTGGTGCAGGACGTGTCCGGTGGCCTTGTCGCGGGTGACGGTCGAGCCCTGGAGGTGGATGGGGTCGGTGCAGCCGCCGGTTCGGCGGATCTGGTCTTGGATGCGGTCGAAGCCGGGGGACCCGGCCAGCCTCAGCACGTCGGCGAGGGTGGCCGGGTCCAGGCCCGCCGCGGTGGCGGTGTCGGGCACGGTCACTTCCTCCGGTGGGCGGGGCCGTGGTTGTCGGTGTAGTCGTCGACCAGGGCCTTGACGTCGTTGTCGCCGTTGGCGTGGTCCTCGGCACCGCAGCCGCCGCATACGTAGTCGCCTTGCGAGCGGGTGTACTGCGTGCCGCCGCGGACGCGGAGGCCGGGACTTTCCTCGGTCGGGATGAGGTTGGCGGGCAGTTTGCGGAACATGCCGGTCACCTCCCGGCCGGGACGGTCGAGGCGGTGGCGGGACGGGTGCGGCCGGTGCCCTTGCAGGTCGGGCAGGTCACGCGGAGGGTGACGCGGGTGCCGTCACGGTGGCGGGTGCCGGTGGTGATGGCGGCGGTGGCGAAGCCGTCGCAGTCGCGGCAGACGGGCGTGTTCCGGGCGTGCTGGGGCATGATGAGGCTTCCCTTTCGGGTCCGTTGGATCTGGATGGGGTCAGGCGCCCGGAGCGGCGGAAGTTTGGCGACCGAGGCCGCTCCGGGGGCCGTTCAGTTGTGGACGTTGCGCCTGCCGTGTCCCTTGGCCGCGTACATCCCGGCGTCGGCGGCGGACAGTGCGTCGGTAAGGGTCGGGACCGGCAGGTCGGTGCGGTGGCAGGAGCCGACCGAGGCGGAGACCAGCAGCAGCACGCCGGCGTGCGGGACGGGCCGGGCGAGGGTGCTGCGCAGGGTGTCGAGTCCCGGGGTGTGGCGGGGGTCGGTGACGATGGCGGCGAACTCGTCTCCCCCGAGCCGGGCGGCGATGCCGTGACGTCCGCACCAGTCACGCAGCCGGCGGGCAGTCGCGGTGAGGACCGCGTCCCCGGCGGCATGGCCGTGGGTGTCGTTGGTGGCCTTGAAGTCGTCCAAGTCGATCAGGACGACCAGTGCCGCCGGGTGCCGGATGAGCAGGTGTTCGGCGCGGGTGATCCATCCGGCACGGGTGTGCAGGCCGGTCAGCGGGTCGCGGCGGGCGGTGGCCAGGCGGCGGACGAGGAGCCCACCATGGACGGCCCAGCCGAGCGCCGGTAATGCGGCGGCGATCACGGTTTCCATCGCTCACCTGCCCTTGTGCAGGTCGTTGACGAGCCCGCGCAGGACAACGGCGACGACGGCGACGGAGACGCCTGTGATGGCGACCGCGAGCAGGAGCGAGACCAGGACGGCGCCGACGACGAGGACGACGGCCCCACCGCCGGCGGCGAGGGCGAGGGCACTGCCCGGGGTGAGCTGGACGGTGGGCCGGTTGGAGACCGGGGCGGCCGGGAGCGGCGCCGTGGCCGACGGCTGAACGGGCGCCGCGGTGTGGACGGTCGGGGCGGGGGCCGTGGCGGGCGGAGCAGTGTCCTGGGGCGGGTACTTCGGCGTGAACACGAGGGCGGTCCCTTCTACTTGACGATCGTGGCGATGGTGGGGGCGAGGAAGCTGTCGGCGACGAGGTAGCCGCCGAGGAGGAGCAGGGCGACCAGCCACCACGGCGGGCGGGCGAGCTTGATGCCGAGGTAGCCGACGGCGATCACGGCGAGCCAGAGGGGGACGTCCATGACGAGGGCCTCCTAGGCGGTGCAGCGGTGGGTGCGGGCGGCAAGTTCGGCGGCGGCGCGGTCGCGGTAGTCGGTGGAGAAGCCGCAGCCGGGGGCCGTGCAGGCGGCGGTGTGCATCTCCCGGCCGCGCCGGTCGTAGTAGGTGGCGACCTGGACGGGGCCGATGCGGATGCGGTCACGGAAGCGGCGGTGAACGGCCATGGGTGATCTGTCCTTTCCGATCAGGTGAGTTGGAGTTGTGCGGCGATCGCTGCGCTGGTCGGTTCAGGCAGGCCCAGTCGGGCGGACAGGACGTCAGCGGGCATCGGGCTGCCGGTAGAGGCCCGATGGGCATCGGCGATCTTTCGAGCGTGGTCCAGCAGCGCGGCCGGGACCGCGGAGACGTCAGCCGTGGGCTGCGATGGGGCGGGGGCCAGTTCCGGCACGGTTAAGGCCGGGCCGGAGATGGGTTCGTCGGTGCGCTGCATCTCGACTTCCGGCGCGGCCGGTTCGTCCACAGCCTGTGCGGGAGCGGCCGGTTCGGCGGGGCTGTGAACCAGGAGCGTTCCGCCGAGGAAGGCGAGGGCGGGCCAGCCGGCGACGAGGATCCGCAGCCAGGACGGCACGTTGCCGAGGTCGAGGAGCCCGGCGGTCGCGATGTTCGCACCGAGCGAGGCGGTCAGGGCGATCACGAACCAGGTCCACGCGGAGCGGTCCCGACGAGCGGTCCGCAGACGACGCCAGGCGGCGACCAACAGCAGGTCGACCGAGATCGGATAGGCCCAGGCTTTCCAGCCGGTCTGTCCGGCAGCTTCGGCCAGGTCATGCAGGTGGGCGAAGGACAGCGCGCCGGCGATGACGGCTTGGACAAGAACAGCATCCGGGCGCAGGGACTGTGTCGAGGCGCTCATGTCTGGCTCCGCGGAGGGCGGCCCAGGACCTGGGCAACGGCGTCGCGGTCGACAGCGGTGTAGGCGGTGCGGACGCCGGACACCGAGAGCCCTGCCGCCTCAGCGAGCGACGCCAGCGTGTAGGGACGCGGGCCAGCGAACTCCCTGCCATAAGCCAAGTGGGCTCGTATCTGCTGGTCCAACTGATCGCGCGCGTTCCGGAGGGCGGCGAGCTGGCTGAGAAACTCAGCCGGCGGGAGGGTGTTCAGCGCTGTCACGTGCTGAGGCATGGGAAGGGCCTCCCTATTCAGGCGAGACGGATGAGGATCGGAGCCGGGTTGGGGTCGACAGCCCGGCTCCAGGACGCCTTCAGCCATCGGCTGAGATCACGCCAGCGCCGAGGCAGTTGAGGCAGAGGCCGGTCTGTTGGCCGACCGGGCGTCGCTTGCGGCCCACGTGGACGGTGCGGGAGACCTCTCCGGAGCCCAGGCAGACCGGGCACTTCGGAGGTTCCGGGGCGGTGGCCTTTCGCGCGACCACGGCGATCACTCCGTGACCGGGCGGGGCTTGACCAGGGACGGACCGGCCGCCGGAGTCTCAGCGGGCACGAAGGGGCGGAAGGGGTCCAGGAACGGCAGGTCCGGGACCAGGTGGACGAACTCCCGACAGACCGCGATCACTTCGGCCTTGGAAGTATCCGGGGTGCGGATCTTCGACCAGCCACCGGAGGCATCCGCCGCGACGGCCGTTCCGGGGCGTTCCATCGGAATCTGGCTCGCGACCGGAACAGCGTCGGGAGCGACGTCCGCCAGGCCCATTTCGGCGGTCTGTTTGTCGTTGACACGGTGCACGACCCGACCGGTGAGCTGGGCCCGGAGCATCGTTGCGCCTTTGCCCAGTTCGGAGCCGAAGCGTTGGCCACAGATCTCCAGGTAGATGCCGGCCGCCCGGGCCATCTGAGCCAGCCGGATCAGCGAGGTCACGAGATGCTCGCGCCGTTCCTCGTCCTTGCGCGAGGAGATCAGGAAGAGCTCCGCAACCTCGTCGACCAGGACGACCACCGGCACCGGCCGGACGCTCTCTGGCAGCTCCCACAGGTCGGAAGCGCCATGCAGGCTCAGCAGGTCGAAACGCTCTTCCATCTCTGCGACCAGGACACCGAGCAGCGAATCGGCTTCATCCGGGGTGGTGGCCAACGCGGAGAGACGGGGCGCGAAGCCGGACTGTTCCACACCGCGCTTGCAGTCGATGCCGACCAGCGCCACCGGCAGTTGCGCCAGCCCCTTGATCAGGTTGCGCTGGAACATCGACTTGCCGGACAGGTTCGCCCCGAGAGTGAGAGCCATCGGGGCCTTGCGGTAGTCCCGCTCGAACACCGTCGCGTCTTCCCGCAGAGCCACCGGCACGATCAGGTCGCGTGGCCGGGCCTTACGCGGCATCCGCACCCGGCGCAGGACGTCGTAGCCGGTCATCCGCAGCTCCACGAAGCCGGGCTTCGTTTCCACCACGGTCACCGAGTGCACACCCCACGCGTGACGCAGCCGTTCCGAGGACGCCATCAGGTCGGCGGGCTCCAGGCCGGCCGGGAGCCGCAGGGTGACCCGCAGTCCGGTCGACGTGCCGCGCATCCGACGGATCTTCGGCGGAACCGGCTGCACCTCACGGCGGGCGACGTTGCGAGTCACGAACGCCCGCAGGCGCGAGGGCCGGACCGTCAGCCCGCACACGTCCATCGTCGACCGGTACGAGAGAGCGAATCGCCCCCACGTCACCGGCAGGCCGACCAGCGACCAGTACACGCCCGGGGCGCGGTGCTTCGCGTAGCCGAGACCGCCGGCCCCTGCTAACGCCCCTGTGGCTTCGAGCCACACCGACAGGTCCGACATGGTCAGGCCGCCGGGGTGATCGCGACCGCGCTGAACGAGATACCCGAGCGCTTCTCGCCCTTGATCACGTTCTCCCAGTCCCGAGCCTTGAGGCCGATCACCGTGACGGGCATGCCGGGTGCCAGGCCCTCCGGAAAGCCGTTCTCCGGAACGTTGACCTTCAGGAGGTTGCCCTCCCCCTCGTCCGAGACCAGCAGGCCCACGGTCGACATGGCCCGGCCCTCAGCGTTCACGGCCCGCTCGCCGGTCTGGAAGTTCTTCACCTTCGGCTCCGGCGCGGTTGCCACGAACACCAAGGCGGTCGACGTGTCGATCTTGAAAGACGGCATTATGGAGTTCTCCCCTTGTGGGATGAGCCCCGGGCTGCGTTGTGATCTTGGCGGATGGCACGCAGTCCGGGGTGCCTTGTTTCCTGACAACTCCGAAGCTACTCGCAGTTTTTCTGCGGGTCAACAGAAAATCTGCGACTAGCAGCAAAACTCTGAGTCTGCGAGACTGCTACGGGAAGAAGGAGGAGTTATGGCAAACTTTGCTCTCTTTGTCCGCTTCACTCTGCGCGATGGCACGGGAGATGCTTTCGATGCCCTGGTGAAGGAGACGGAAGCGGGGATTCAGGCGCACGAGCCAGGAACGCTGGTCTACGCCTGCCACACGGTCGAGGGAGCGCCCAACGAGCGGATCTTCTTCGAGATCTACGCCGATCGGGCAGCCTTCGAGGAGCATGAACGCCAGCCGCACACACTGCGCTTCTTGAGCGAGCGCACGCAGTACATCGAGAAGACCGATGTGGACTGGCTGGAGCCGTACGCCGGCAAGTACCCGGCCGGGACTGCGAAGTGAGTACTCCCCCGCCCACGACCGGCCAGCGGATCAAGGAACTTCGGCGGACCGCAGGTATGTCGCAAGCCGACCTCGCTACCGCCATGGGGCGATCCGAGAGCTGGGTGTCCCAGGTCGAGCGTGGCGTGCAGCCCGTCGAACGCCTGGCGATCCTTCAGGGCCTCGCCGATGCCCTGGGCGTCTCCGTACGAGAGATCCGTCCCGATGCCTCCCCGTCCCTAGCAGCTCCTGTGGACGAGACCGCCGAGCCGGAGAGCAACGATCTAGACGGCTTGCGCGTGGCCCTCACCGGTCACCCTGCCTTGGGCAGCCTGTTCGACCGCGCACCGACTTCCCCTGCGCCCACGCTTGTCGAGTTCCGCGACCTTGTTGACCAGGCATGGGAGTACGTACACGCATCGAGCTTTGCGGCTTTGAGCGATCACCTTGCCAAGTTGCTCCCCGAAATCGAGGTCGCGGTACGCCACGCGCCGGCAGCCGATCGCGTCGAGCTGCACTCACTCAGGGCACGCAGTTACCAGGCAGCCGCCGCCAGCTTCACCCGGCAGGACCAGGCGGATGCCGCATGGGTAGCCGCGGATCGCGCCTTGCAGGCAGCCGAGATGGCTGGCCAGCCGCTCGAGGTGGTGGCCAGCCTCTTTCGTATGGCTCACGCATTCATGCGTCAGCAGCACATGGACCAGGCCGAGCAAGCCGCAAAGTCGGCGGTCGACGTCTTGGATCCACGGGCAGAGAACCCCGCCTGTCCCCCAGAGGAACTGTCGCTTCTCGGCGCCATGAACCTTGTGCTTGCCGTGATCAACGCACGGGAGGGCAACCGATCCGAGACGCAGGTACACCTCACCCGAGCAGGAGAGATCGCCACGCGTCTTGGCGAGGACCGGAACGACTTCGACACCGAGTTCGGCCCCACGAACGTGAGGCTCCACGCCGTGAGCACGGCCGTAGAACTGGGGGACGCTGGACTTGCGTTGGAGATCGCGGCGGAAGTCGACGCTGGTGGGCTCTCAGCCGAACGTCAGGCACGCTTTCTGCTCGACGTAGCCCGGGCACATTCGCAGCGCCGACACGTGGGCGAGGCGACCGCCGCGCTCCTGGAGGCCGAGACTCACGCGCCCGAGCAGATTCGCGATCACCACTTGGCCCGCGAGATCATCCGCGACCTGATCCAACTATCGGGCCGACGCGTACCCGAGACGCTCCGAGAGCTTGCCGACCGAAGCGGCGTGAGCTGAGTTGTTACAGGTTTCTCTACCTCATCAAGTGCTCGCTTCGCTCGCTCCAGGTGGGCGGAGCCCAGGGGGAAAGAGCACATCGACGGCGGCGGGACCACCTGACGATTCCCGGCACCTCAAGGACTGATCAGTCTTCTCACGTCGTTCGAAAAGGGGCCGCGCACAGCGCGGCGGCGCCGGTCGCCGCCGCCGGGCCTGCCCCTCCTCGTCTTCGCCGCCGGGGCTGGCCCGCCGTCGACGCCCGCGCCCACAAGGGGGCGAAATACATGCCGGGGCTACAAGGGGACAGCTACACGGCTCGCCCACCAGGTACAGGCAAAGACACATGCCTCCGGCGGGGGCGCTCAGGCTCCAGGATGGCGGGGGCACCGTTCGCGAGTGCCGGCCCGTAGATGGCAGGCGCGGGGATGCTGCCATCCCGTCCGCCGTCGACCCAGGCAGAGCCGAGCAGACGCGGCCCAGGGCGTCAAGGTCGTTCGTACAGTGGCGCGCTCCACCTTGACGCCCTGAACCACGCCCGCTCCACGGTGTGTGGGTCGACGGCAGACGGGATGGCAGCGGGGGCAGGTGAAGGGGATCTTCCCTTCCGCCTCAGTGTTGCTGCGTCTGTTCCGGCACCACTGAAGGCGCCTCAAGGAGCTGCGGTCCAATCGCAGGCATCTCGGCGCCTGCGAGTTTCATGATCAGTCCAGCTTGCAGACGGGTCCTCACCTCGGGGTCCGTCACTTCACCAAGCAGTGCAATTGCCTGTTCACCAGCACGTTCGGCAAGCATGTCGGCGCGAAGCGCCTCGGTCTGATCGGCCATGTGCTTCAAGGCAATATCCGCTCGCCGATGCACCAACTGCCCAATCACCGTGGAGACGACACCCGAGCAGCTAGTGACAATTGAAGCGAACATGTCACCGCTAGTCTCTGCTCGCCAGATGGCCAGAGTCACGCCGGAAAGGATCACCAGCACGCCGATCGCAGAGATCACCTGGCTTGCGTAGAAACTGCGGCGCGCCTGAGTGAGCCCGTACGAGTAGTACTCGATCAGCACGCTCGCGAACTGGTCATCTCGCCTTCGCGCATCCTCGCGCGGTTGAGTGCCGTCGCCATCCGGTTCGCCGCCCTCACGGTCAACGACCGCGATGTTGCCGCTAGCAAGGTCGCCCCACGTGATGCCGCCACCAGGTCCCGAGCCGGCTAGACGTTTTGCCGTCTCGCGCTGCTCGCGCTCGAACCCCCGCCTGCTCGACCACAGCGTAAAACCGACGGCGACTCCTGCGGTGGTGGCCCCCAGGGCAGCCGCCGCGGTGGCAAACACGCCATCTTGCATTCGCAGTCCCCATCCCCTAGGCAGCTCACCCCATCGAGGCCGCAAGTGATTCTACGTACTCAACAAGGCTCAGCCAGTCCATACCGAGCAGACCCCGGCTGCAGCACGCCATCCGCCAGCCATGCGCGAGGGGGCATCCCTCAAACGAGTCTAAATCGCGATCTACTGGGATCAAGCTAGATTCGTTCACACTCGAACCCATGGGGGCGGTAGAGGATCGCGAGCGGTACTCATGCCATAGGTACGGAGAGGCGAGCCCGACCGTGTGTGACCGCAGGCGGATCAGCCTCATGACGAGGCTCTGCGAGACGTGCTGGAACGTCTTCGCCAACGAGATGGCCGAGGCCGACGGAGCGACAGCCGCCCCCAGGCCGGAGCCCGAACTCGGCAACGCGTCTTGGTTGAGCCGCCGATTTGCCCGTATTACAGTCGATTGATTCGCATATACCCGACCAACTGAGACCGTTGGGTCAGCCTGGCCACCGCGGAACTCCCCGCCAAGGACGCCTCTGCGCCCTTCCAGTGACGTTTGGCGAGGGTCCCGGATCCTTCCCGCGTCGCCGCCAATATCGTGGCCGTACGGGTCCGTGGAGTCGATCCGCTGCCCAGCGAGCCGGTTGCGCCGGCTCAACCGGATGATGTGCGGCCCGGAGCGGTGAGTCGAGGGTCACACTCAACACTGCGGCGGACCGTGCCCCCAGCGTGCCCGATCGAGCAGCGACCGGCGGGGAGCCGCGGGGAACGTCGGCGAGCGTCGCGAGAACACGCAGGCCAGCGTTTCTCCAGGTCAGCCCGCAACCGCATACGCGGTCTTCCAAACTAGCTACGCGGGTTCGATTCCCGTCGCCCGCTCTGTACGACCCGGGCCGGGTCGGAGATCCACTTCTCCGACCCGGCCCTCGTCATGTCCGGACGGCCCGCCCGGACACGCGGGGGCGGGCCTCAGAAGCTGATCGAGTTGATGGTGTCCGCGAGGGAGTCGAGGAACCGGTTGATCGACGGGGCCATGCCGGTCGAGGCGAGGAAGAAGCCGAACAGGATCGCGACTATCGCCGGCCCCGCCTTGATCGACCCCCCTCGGACGAGCACCACCAGGATGATCGCCAACAGCAGCACCACTGACAGTGAAATGGCCACAACTGATCACACACCCTCGGTCGGTACGCACTCCCGAGACCATCGTGCCACCAACGGGGCCTCCCTATGCGGCCCGTGACACATCATCGCGTGGGTCCGTCCGTCCGGGGTGCGCCGCACAGCAATTCGAGCACCTGCCCGCACAGGGAATTGGGGCAGGTCGTTGCCGTGTCCACACAACGCCTGCGCAGGTAATTCGAATTATGGCCGCAGCCACATCAACTACGGGTGCACAACCGGCGTTATGCACCTTTTAGTCGGGATGAATCGTGACATCAAGGCCGAGCGCGACCCATCACGACTACCCCCAACAGCCGATCCGCAAGCAATCCCGAGGGCAATAACAAGGAATGACCTGGGGCGTTTTACGAATACGCGCGCGCGACGCTAGGGTGCCTCAAATGTTCCACGCCGCCTCGTCTCTCGTTCCGAGCCCCCGCTCGTCCCAGAACCAGAACGATCAGCACGACCCGTCCGGGGACAGATCCGCCGAGCGACCGTCCCCACGTCCCGCCGCGCGGCGGGACGCGTTCTTCGACAACGCGAAGTACCTGGCGATCGTGCTGGTGGCGATGGGGCACGCCTGGGAGGCGCTCAAGGGCGACAGCCGGGTCCTCACGGCGGCGTACGTGCTGCTGTACACGTTCCACATGCCGGCCTTCATCGTCATCTCCGGCTTCTTCTCCCGCAGTTTCGACGGGAGCCCCGGCAAGCTCAAGCGGCTGGTGACGGGCGTCGTCGTGCCGTACATCGTCTTCGAGACCGCCTACCCGCTCCTGAAGACGTACGTCGACGGCTCTCCCCAGGACATCAGCCTGCTCGACCCGTACTACCTGACCTGGTTCCTGTGCGCGCTGTTCATCTGGCGGCTGACCACGCCCATCTGGAAGCTGGTCCGTCATCCGCTACCGGTCGCGCTGGGCATCGCCATGCTGGCGTCCGCCACTCCGAACATCGGCGGTGATCTGGACCTCCAGCGCGTCCTTCAGTTCCTGCCGTTCTTCGTGCTGGGCCTGAACCTGAAGCCGGAGCACTTCGCCCTGGTGCGCCGGCGCTCGTTCCGGATCGCGGCGGTGCCGGTGTTCGCCTTCGCGCTGGTCTTCTCCTGGTGGGCGGTGCCGCGGATGAACAGCGGATGGCTCTACCACCGCAACTCCGCGCAGGAACTGGGCGTCCCGTGGTGGGTCGGGCCCGTCATGCAGCTCGCCCTGTTCGGCTGCTCCCTGCTGCTGACCGCCTGCTTCCTCTCCTGGGTGCCGGGTCGCACGATGTGGTTCACGGCGCTCGGCGCGGGCACCCTCTACGGCTATCTGATGCACGGCCTGCTGCTCAAGACCGCCGACTACCGCGGCTGGTTCGACCACCCCGCGCTGCACCGCCCGCTCGGGGAGATCGCCGTCACCGTGGCCGTGGCCGCGGCGGTCACCGTGTTGTGCACCAAGCCCGTTCGGCGGGTGCTGCGGTTCGCGGTGGAACCGAGGATGGACTGGGCCTTCAAGCGGGACGCCGCCGAACTCGCCCGCGAGCGCGGCAAGCCGGAGAAGGGCGAGCGCCGGCAGCAGCCCGACGTACGGGACCAGCGGGAGCGGCCGGCGGACGTCGCGGGCTAGGCCCTCTCGTCCCGGCGGGCGGTGAGACCGAGGAGAGCGCGCATCCGTGCGTACTTCTCGGTCAGCCGCGCCCGGGTCGCCGCGTCCAGGACCGCGAGCCGCGCCGGGTCCGCGTTGTGCGCCAGGTCCGCCTCCTTCACCAGCAGGGCCCCCGGTGTGGCCAGGATGCGGCCCGCGTACGCCTCCGGGGTCTCCCCCGCCCGTTTGGTCATCGCCAGGACGACGGCCTTCGTACGGTCGCTCAGCGCCGCCTCGTCGAGCCAGCTCTCGGACAGGGCGTCGTCCTCGACCGCGTCGTGCAGCCAGGCGGCCGCGATCTGCTCGGCGTCGCCGCCACGCGCGCGTACGCCCTCGGCGACCGCCTGGAGGTGCTCGGCGTAGGGCCGGCCCGCCTTGTCGGTCTGTCCCCGGTGGGCGGCACGGGCGAGACTCTCGACCTCGGACAGGGTGAGCATGACGGGTGGTCCCCCTCGGGAGCTTCGGGAGCTTCGGGAGTCTCGGGAACCTCAGCGGTCCCGGCGGCGCTCAGGACGGTTCGGGAGAGCTCAGGACAGTGGGACCGACTGGGCCGTGGGGCCCTCGCGGCAGACCAGCAACAGGGCACGGTCGTCGTTGACGTCCTTGGCCACCGCCTCGATCAGGTGCCAGGCGGCGCCCTGGAAGCCGCCGGCCACATACCGGTCGGCCTCACCGGTGAGGCGGTCGATGCCCTCGACGATGTCCCGGTCGGAGGTCTCCACCAGGCCGTCGGTGAACAGCATCAGCACGTCACCGGGGCGCAGCGAGCCCTTCACCGGGTCGAACTGGGCACCGTCGTACACCCCGAGGAGGGGGCCCTCGGCGGCCTTCTCCTCCCAGCGGCCGCTGCCCGCGCTGAGCTGGAGGCCCGGCGGATGGCCGGCCGAGTAGAGCTCGTAGTCGCCGGAGTCGAGGTCGAGGACCAGGTGGATGGAGGTCGCGAAGCCCTCGTCCCAGTCCTGGCGGAGCAGATAGCCGTTGGCGGCCGGAAGGAAGGCGTGCGGCGGCAGCGAACCGAGCAGGCCGCCGAACGCGCCCGACAGCAGAAGGGCGCGGGAACCGGCGTCCATGCCCTTGCCGGAGACGTCCGTGAGGACGACCTCCATGGTCCGGCCGCCGTTCGTCCGGGCCGCGACGACGAAGTCACCGGAGAACGACTGGCCTCCCGCCGGCCGCAGCGCCATCTCGCGGTGCCAGCCGTGCGGCAGGCTCGGCAGCTTGCTCTGCACCCGGATGCGTTCGCGCAGGTCGAAGAGCATGGTGCCGCCGCGCCGCCAGGGCACGCCGACCCGGCTGCGGAACTGGGCGATGAGCAGGCCGAAGAAACCGCATGCTGCGACGACCAGGACCACGCCCGGGGTGACCCTGGACGGGCCCTCGGTGTAGGGGCCCAGTTGCACCGACTCCACGATGAGGGCGGTGGCCGCCGCCGCGTACAGGCCGAGCAGGCTCGACGGGCGCAGCAGCAGTCCGCCGGCGACGATCGGCAGGACGAGCGCGGCCGGTGAGCACCACACCGAGTTGGCGAGTGTGGTGACGGCGATCAGCGGAACGGTGAGCAGCAGGAAGGCCAGCGCGATCCAGTCCGAACCGTCGCCGCGGAAGTAGTCCACGGCGCTTCTGCGCAGGCCGGTGCGGACCCGGTGCATCAAGTGCTTCAACCGGGCCGTCAACGTTTCGGCTTCCGCGCGCCGCTGCCGTCCTACTGCCATTAGTTCGGGACCCTATCCATCGAACCCGTCGCTTGGCACGGGAGGTCCCACTTGTCCCCCCTCCGAGGCTCAACTTCACAGTGAACTTCACGGAAAGCGCTCGCGCCCCGAGGAGGAAGAAATTGGCTGGCTCGTCCTGCGGGGGGCTGCTAGGCATGAGTCCATGACGAGTGAGGCGACGGGCCGCGCGACCTCTTCCGCGGCCGGGCGCCGGGAACAGCGGAAGGTGCGGGAAATGCGGGAGTCGCGGGAACCAAGGGTGTTGCAACAGGACGAATGGGACGAGTGGTACGACACCCTGCTCCGTGCCTTCGGCGGGATCGGGGAGTCGACCGAGGAACGGGAGCTGTTCCGGGCGCTCACCTCGTACGAGCGCTCCCTGGGCGTGTGGGACGGCGGCCGGTGCGTGGCCACGGCCGGGGCGTACGACTTCCGGCTGACGGTGCCGGGCGGGGCCTCGGTGCCGGCGGCGGGTGTGACGATGGTCGGCGTCAGCGCGACCCACCGGCGGCGCGGGGTGCTGACGTCGATGATGCGGCGGCAGCTGGACGATGTGCGGGCGTGGGGCGAGCCGCTCGCGATCCTCACCGCCTCCGAACCGGACATCTACGGACGGTTCGGGTACGCGGCGGCGACCTTCGGACTGCACGCCGAGATCGACACCAGCCGGGTGCGGCTGTCCGTACCGGCCGGCACGGACGACGTACGGCTGCGGTACGCCGACCCCGGCGCGGAGCTGGAGGTGTGCGAGTCGGTGTACGCGCGGACCGTGCCCGCCCGGGCCGGGATGCTCGCGCGCCGGCCCGGCTGGGAGCGACTGGGGCTGCTGGATCCGGAGAGCGAGCGGGCCGGGGCCTCGCCGCTGCAGTGCGTGCTCGCCGAGCGGGACGGCGAGGTCACCGGGTACGTCCGCTTCCGGGTGCGGTCCGAGTGGCAGGACAGCGGGCACAACGGTCGGGTGCTGCTCCAGGACCTGACGGGGGTCGATCCGGTGACGGAGGCGGCGCTGTGGCGGTTCCTCTTCGGGATCGACCTCACGACCACGCTGAAGGTGCGGGGGCGGCCGATGGACGAGGCGTGGCAGCATCTCGTCTCCGACATCCGGCGGTGCGAACTGCGGGTGCGGGACTCGTTGTACGTGCGGCTGGTCGACGTGGGCGCGGCGCTCGAGGCGCGGACGTACCAGGCGCCGGTGGACGTGGTGCTGGAGGTCGAGGACGCCTTCTGCCCCTGGAACTCGGGGCGTTGGCGGCTGTCGGGCGACACCAAGGGAGCGGTGTGCGTGCCCACCTCCGACACCCCTGAACTCGCGCTTTCCGTAAGGGAGTTGGGTGCCGCTTATCTCGGTGGTGTCAGCCTTGCCTCGCTGGCCGGGGCCGGGCGGGTGCGGGAGCTGCGGCGGGGCGCGCTGACGGAGGCCGCGGTGGGCTTCGGGGCGAGCACCGCCCCTTGGCTGCCGCACGGGTTCTGATGTCCCGACGGGACCCGCGCGGTCAGTTCGTCTGACAGGTCGGGCACCAGAAGAGGTTGCGGGCGGCGAGGTCGGCGGTACGGACGGCGTCGCCGCAGAGGTGGCAGGGCTGGTGGGTCCGGCGGTAGACGTACACCTCGCCGCCGTGGTCGTCGACGCGGGGCGGGCGGCCCATCGCCTCCGGGGTGTGCTGCGGACGGACCGTGTCGATGCGGTTGTTGCGGACGCCCTCACGCATCAGGACGACCAGGTCGGCCCAGATCGCGTCCCACTCGGCGGGCGTGATGTCCCTGCCCGCGCGGTACGGGTCGATGCCGTGCCGGAAGAGGACTTCCGCCCGGTAGACGTTGCCGACGCCGGCGATGATCTTCTGGTCCATGAGGAGGGCGGCGATCGTCGTACGGCTGCGGGAGACGCGGCCGTACGCGGCCAGGGGGTCGGCGTCGGCGCGCAGGGGGTCGGCGCCGAGGCGGGCGTGTATCGCCTGCTTCTCGTCGCCCGTGATCAGGGCGCAGGTGGTGGGGCCCCGGAGGTCCACGTAGGCGGTGGGGCCGGTGAGGCGGAGCCGGACCGTGTCCGTGGGCGGCGGCGCGGGGGCCGGGCCGAAGTCGACCTTGCCGAAGAGGCCCAGGTGGATGTGGATCCACCGGTCGCCGGCGAAACCGAGGAAGAGGTGTTTGCCGTGGGCCTCGGTGCCGGTGAGGGGGGTGTCGGCGAGGAGGGCCGCGGCGTCGGCGAACCTGCCCTGGGGGCTGGTCGTTCGAAGGGGGTGGTGGGTGAAGCGGGCGTAGTCCTGCGCCAGTCGGTGGATCGTGTGCCCTTCCGGCACCGGAGTCTCCCTTGCTCTCCCATCCACCCGATCCGGCCGGGTGAACGGTCCTCCCCACTCACCGGGGCCTCTGCACCCCGGTGAGGTCCCGCCCCTCGGCTACTGCTGGGGGTGGTGGGGCGGGATCGCCGGGAGGTCGCCCGTGGTCTCGTACGACGAGAGCATGTCGATGCGGCGGATGTGGCGCTCGTCCTCGGAGAACGGGGTCGCGAGGAAGGTCTCGACGAACTTCGTCGCCTCGTCCTGCGAGTGCATGCGGGAGCCGACGGCGACGACGTTGGCGTTGTTGTGCTGGCGGCCGAGGGACGCGGTCTCCTCGCTCCAGGCCAGGGCGGCACGGACGCCCTTCACCTTGTTCGCCGCGATCTGCTCGCCGTTGCCGGAGCCGCCGATCACGATGCCGAGGGACTCGGGGTCCGCGGCCGTCCGCTCCGCGGCGCGGAGGCAGAAGGGCGGGTAGTCGTCCTGGGCGTCGTAGATGTGCGGGCCGCAGTCGACCGGGTCGTGACCCGCCGCCTTGAGCCATTCGACGAGGTGGTTCTTGAGTTCGAAGCCGGCATGGTCCGAGCCGAGATACACGCGCATGGGATGAGTGTGACACGAGTGTTGCGGGGTAGCAGCGCCGGGTGCCGCGTCCGAAAACACTGGGCAATCCCATAGAAGCTCAGGAAAACCTCAAGTAACGATCTGGAATCATAGGTTCCCGAATTCATTCACCTCGGATTCACTGGACCGGCTCGTACGCCCCCCACGCACGACGCACCTGATTCCCCTCACGCGGCGCAAAGGAAAACCATCCTCATGACTTCGCAGCCGACCCTCACCAAGGCCGACGACGGCCCCGGAGGTTCCGGAGAACCCGGGACCGGATCCGGATCCGGGCTTCACGCAGGGCTCAAGAACCGGCATCTGTCGATGATCGCCATCGGCGGGGTCATCGGAGCCGGATTGTTCGTCGGTTCCAGTTCCGGTATCGCCACCGCAGGGCCGGGCATTCTGCTGTCCTACGCTCTCGTCGGCACGCTCGTGGTGCTGGTGATGCGCATGCTCGGCGAGATGTCCGCGGCCAATCCGACCTCCGGTTCGTTCTCCGCGCACGCCGACCGGGCGCTCGGCCGCTGGGCCGGTTTCTCCATCGGCTGGCTGTACTGGTTCTTCTGGGTCGTCGTGCTCGCGGTGGAGGCCACCGCGGGGGCCAAGATCCTCGAAGGGTGGATGCCCGGCGTACCGCAGTGGGGATGGGCGCTCATCGTGATGGTGGTGCTGACCGCCACCAACCTCGTCTCCGTCGGCTCCTACGGCGAGTTCGAGTTCTGGTTCGCCGGGATCAAGGTCGTCGCGATCGGCGCCTTCATCGTCGTCGGCGGACTCGCCGTCTTCGGCGTGCTGCCCGGTGTCGACAGCGACAAGGCGGGACTCGGCAACCTCACCGACCACGGCGGCTTCCTGCCCCACGGACCCGGCGCCATCCTCACCGGTGTGCTGCTCGTCGTCTTCTCCTTCATGGGCAGCGAGATCGCGACCCTCGCGGCCGGCGAGTCCGAGAACCCGCAGCGCGCCGTGACGAAGTCCACGAACAGCATCATCTGGCGTATCGGCGTCTTCTACCTCGGGTCGATCTTCGTCGTCGTCACGCTGCTTCCCTGGGACGACGCGTCCATCAAGGAGCAGGGCTCCTATGTGGCCGCCCTCGACTCCCTCGGGATCGCGCACGCCGGTCAGATCATGAACTTCATCGTGCTGACGTCGGTGCTGTCCTGTCTCAACTCCGGTCTCTACACGGCCTCCCGCATGGCCTTCTCGCTCGGTCAGCGGGGTGACGCGCCGAAGATGTTCGCCCGGACGACGAGTCGCGGTGTCCCGCTCGCGGCGATCGTCGCCTCGGTGGCGTTCGGATTCGTCGCCGTCTTCTTCAACTACAGGTTCCCGGACTCCGTCTTCCTCTTCCTCGTGAACTCCAGTGGCGCCGTGGCCCTGTTCGTCTGGCTCGTGATCTGCTTCTCGCAGCTGCGGATGCGGAAGATCATCCAGGCCGAGGCGCCGGAGAAGCTGGTCGTGAAGATGTGGCTGTACCCGTACCTGACCTGGGCGACGGCCGCGCTGATCGTCTTCGTGCTCGGTTACATGCTGACCGACACCGAGGGAGAGAGCAGCGGGCGGACGACCGTGCTGCTGTCGCTGCTCGTCGCCGCCCTCGTGGTGGCCGTCGCCTTCCTGAAGGAGGGCCGGGTCAAGGCCAGGGCCAAGGCCGGCGCCTCCGCCCCCGCCTCTTCCTCCGCGTCCCCGTCCGCCTCCGCTTCCGCCTCCGTCGGGCGCGAGGTCGAGTAGGTGCGCTCGTAGGGCGAGGAAAGGGGTCCGCCGCGGCGGGCCCCTTTCCGCTCTCCCACCTCACCGCCACGTCACATCACGGTGAAGCTGTCCTTGACCTTCTCGTAGGTCTTCAGGGCCGCCGCCTCGGCCGCGGGCTGGTACCAGGTGTTGATCTGGTACGACTTCCCGCTCTCGTTGAAGCCCAGGAGCCGGGCGTGCCAGGGGGTGCCCTGGAGGGTGAACGTGTACTCCCAGACGACCGCCGGCAGGCCCCGGAACGTCGTCTCCTCCAGGCGGATCTTGCTGTAGTCCCGGCCCTGGTGGGCGTTCCGTTCGGAGGTCCGCCAGGTGTCCATCAGATCGCCACGGGCCAGGGAGGACTTGGCGACGAGTTCCTGACTGCCGTCGGGGGACGTGTAGTGCACCTCCGCGCCCGTCTTCACATCCCGCCGCCAGTCCTTGGGTGTCGCCCACGCGAAGCCTCCGGCCTCCTGGTGCGCGCCGGGCGGCAGGCTCTGGGGCCTGAACGTCCCCTCGACGGTGGACGACGCCGAGGGACTCGAACCGTATCCGGCGCCGGCACTCGAGCTGGTGGCCGGGGACGGCTCGGGCGAGGAGCCGCCCGCCTGGTCGTCGCCGTCGTGCGAGCCGGGGGCCGCCGCCAGCACGATCGCGAGGACCACGGCCACGACGACGGCACCGACGCCGGCGACCGCGCCGGTACGGCGACCGGTCCATCCCCCCGTACGAAGGGCGCGACCCGTACGACCCGTACGACCCGTGCCGTGTACGGCATCCCCCTGCGAGCGGCTGCCGCCGACGCCGGAAGTGGCCGCAACGGCGGGGCCCGGCAGCTCACCGCCGGGCGGCAGGCCCGCTCGACGGGTCGGCGACGGGTTCGGGGCGGGGTTGCGTTCCGTCACCGCGGCGGAACGGGAGAGCGAGATCCCGGAGCGTGGGGGTGAGGTTCCCGGCGGACCGGGGGACGGCGGTTCGGAGCCCGACTCCGAGCGCATCTCCGAGGCCGCTTCGCTGGAGGCTTCGGGGACGACATCGGCGGAGGTCTCAGGGACGGGATCAGGGGAGCCCTCGGTCCCGTCAGATGTGCCAGGTGCGGCGGATGCTTCGGGTGCTTCGAACGCTTCGGGTACTTCGGGTACTTCTGGCGACCGGGTCGGGTGGGGCGTCCTCGTGGCGTTCAGGAGTACGCGGGTCGGCGATTCCCGCAGCGGCAGCTCCCCCACGTCCGAGACCGGTTCCGGGCCGCGATCCCCGGTTGCCCCCTCGGCCTCCTCGCCCCCCTCGACCTCCTCGTCCCTGACCACCGTCAGCGTAGGCGTAGGCGTAGGCGTAGGCGGCGGGAAGGCTATGCCTTCGAGGGTGGATTCCAGGTCGGCGAGGGTGGGGCGGACCGTGGGTTCCTTCTCCAGGAGGGCGGTGAGGATGCCGTACAACGGGCCCGCGTCGGACGGGAGTCGGGGTTCCTCGTAGAGGACCGCGTGCAGGGTCGCCAGGGTGGTGTCCCGGGAGAAGGGGGAGTGGCCGGTCAGTGCGGCGCAGAGCGTCGCGCCCAGGGACCACACATCGGAGGGCGGGCCCTGCGGTTGGCCCGAGATGCGCTCGGGGGCCATGTAGTCGGGGGAGCCGACCAGCATGCCGACCATGGTCAACGCCTTGGTGTCCTGGATCGCGGCGATGCCGAAGTCGGTGAGGACGATCCGCCGCACACCGGTCTCCCCGTCGCCCGTACTCCCCCGGTCCCCCGTCCTCCCCTCGTTCCCTGTGTCCCCCGTCCGTCCCGCGCTCCCCGTCCGCCCCGCGTTCCGTGCGCCTTCCACCAGGACGTTGCCCGGTTTGATGTCGCGGTGCAGTACGCCCCTCGCGTGCACCTGGCGCAGTGCCGTGACCAGGCCCAGGCCGATCCGGGCGGTTTCGCGGGGACCCAGCGGGCCTTCCTCGGCCATGATCCGTTCGAGAGAGCGGCCCACGACCAACTCCATGACGATCCAGAGGCGTTCGCCCTCGTCCACGACGTCGTAGACACGCACCACGTTGGGATGGTCGATCCGGGCGGTGGCCCTGGCCTCGCGCAGGGTGCGTTCGCGGCGGGTGCGGGTGTCCTCCGAGTCGAGGCCGTCGATACGCATTTCCTTCACCGCGACCTGCCGGTCGAGAACTTCGTCGGCGGCTCGCCACACGCGCCCCATTCCCCCCTGGCCGATACTCTCGACCAGCCGGTAGCGCCCCGTCACCAGCAACCCGGAGAAACCGCCACTCCCCGAATTCCCTGTGTTCCCCGGATTCTCTGCGTTTCCCGCATTTCCCGGCAATCCGCTGCACCCCCTCCATTGCCCGGCCCCTGGAACACAATAGTCACACTTACTGCCCTACCAGCATAGTGCGAAGAAATCTTGTGGTACCTCTTCCAGTACTGCGAATTCAGGCGCAGCCAAGGGGGGCGAACATGAGTTCTCGTCGCGCGACGACCGTCGCCGGATCGCTGGTCGTGGCATCTTTCTCGGCGGTGTTGATCCTTTCCTTCCCTGCCGGGGCGGACGATCAGGGACCCGGGAGCGGCAAAGGGGGAAAGCCCGTCGACGAGGCGCCCGCGGGCGTGAAGACGACGACGACACTGCCGGAGCGGATCTCGGTCGACAACAGTTCCAAGAAAACGGCGATCATCGCCACGGTGAAGAACGAGGGGACCAAGGACAGCGGACGGATAAGGCTTTTGGTCGTCGGCTTCGACGGCCTGACGGTCAAAAGCGTTCAGGGGTGTGACGCCATCGCGGAGAAAGATCTTCCGGAAGGATCCAACAGCGGTTTCGCCTGCCCCATCGACAATCTCGCGGCCGGGGCGTCGAAGTCGTACGCCGTCGACGCCACCTTCGATCTGAGCAAGACCGGGAAGATCTGTCTGCCCGTCCAGACCGGTGACGGGAAGAAGACGTTCTGGCAGCAGGGCCCGGTGCCGTTCGGTACGACGAACCCGTCGCCCAACGCGCCCGCCACCCCGCTGCTCCTCGGCACCGACAACACGCCCGTGGGTCCCGGCGGCGAGGAACTGCCCAAGACCGGCGTCGGCCGGGACGTGTTGCCGCTCGGCGCGGCCGGAGCGGCGCTGCTCGCGGCGGGCGCGGCCGGGCTGTGGTGGTCCCAGCGCCGGCCGGAGCAGCGGGAGGGCTGAGCCCGCCGCACGCGCGACGGGCGTGAGAGGAAACGCGAAAGGGGTTCGCCGGGCCGGGTCGCGTGCTGCGAGCCGGTCCGGCGAACCCCTTCGTGAGCGCCTGCGGGCGGTTACTCCTTGACGAGCTTCCAGGCCGTCGGAAGCAGACCCATCGCCAGGACCGCCTTGACGGCGTCGCCGATCAGGAACGGGGTGAGGCCGGCCGCGATCGCGGCGGAGGCGGACATGTCGGCGGCGTAGGCCAGGTACGGGACGCCGACGAGGTAGATGATCGCCTCGCCCAGGAGCATCGTGACCGCCATGCGCGGCACGGAGCGGTCGGCGCCCCGGCGGGCCAGGGCGCCCACGGCGGCGGTCGCGAGGATCATGCCGAGGATGTAGCCGAAGGAGACGGAGACGCCGGAACCGCCGCCCGCGAACCACGGCACGCCGGCGAGACCGGCCACCGCGTAGACGGCGAGGGAGGAGACCCCGCGGCGGACGCCGAGGGTGGTGCCGACGAGCAGCGCGGCGAAGGTCTGGCCGGTCACCGGGACCGGGGAGCCGGGAACCGGGACCGCGATCTGGGCCGCGAGGCCGGTGAGCGCGGCACCGCCGAGCACGAGCGCGATGTCCCGGACACGGGAAGCGGGGAGAAGGTCGGCGAGGACCTTTCCGGGACGAGCGGGGCTGACGGCGGCGGTGCTCATGGGGACTCCGCGGGACGGGGACGGACGGGACACGGCGACGCTATCCCAGGGGGGTCGAGGTGATCACCGTCCGCGATCGACAAACGCTCGAGCGCGAGGTTGGTGGGCTCCTGACAAAGAGTGCGGGTTACACGCGGTACGAGGTGACCCCGGTCACTGAGGTGGAGTGGCTCGGGATACGCGGGGACCCCGGGCGGTCTCTGTAGGGTTTCGCCAATCGAACGGCGGGCGTCTCGCCCGTCGGTCGCCATCTGGGCAGGGCTGGCCCCCCTTTGCTAGCTTCGAGCCATGGTTGCCCAGGCCCAGTCCCTGAACTTCTCGTCGCGTCGCCATGTCGACCTGCGACGCGTGGGCGCGGCCGCCTGTCGCCCTCCGGTGTGAGGCGGGCGGAGCCGATCATCCGGCGCGCCGCGCCCCACAGACGGCGCAGTGTCGGACCGGCTCCCGACTTCCGAGGAAGTTCCCCATGCCCCGTACCGCGGTTCCTCCCGCCCCGACCTCTCCCGTTACCCGGGTCGCCGACAGCGACCGGCGGCGTACCAGCGCCAGTGTGATCATGCGGTCCGTGCTGGAGCACGGACCGGTCGCCCGCTCCACCATCGCCCGGCTCACCGGGCTGTCCCCCGCTTCCGTCACCGACCACTGCGCCCGGCTCACCGGGCTCGGGCTGATCCGGGAGGCGGCGGCGCCCCGACGCAGCAACGGGGTGGGCCGGCCGCACGTTCCGGTGGATCTGGACGACTCGCGGTTCGTGGTGGGCGGGGTGCATGTGGCGGTGCCTTACACGACCGTGTCGCTGCTGGATCTGCGCGGCCGGGTGGTGGCACGGCGGGAGTTGAAGCATCGGGGCCGCCTCGAACCGTCCGAGCTGCTGGCGCGGGCCGCCGACGGGCTCGGCGCGCTGCTGAAGGAGACTCCCGGCTGCCGGGCTCTCGGGGTGGGGGTCGCCGTCGGCGGCTGGGTGGACCGGGACTCGGGCACCGTCGTCGAGCATCCGCTGCTGGGCTGGCGGGACGTGCCGGTGCGGGAGACGGTCGGCGCGCACACCGGGCTGCCGGTCCAGGTGGACGGGCACGCGCGGGCGTTGGTCAACGCGGAGCGGCTGTTCGGGCGGGCGCGCGGCGACCTCAGCGTGCTGCATCTGTTCGTCGGGAACGTGGTCGACGCGGCGTTCGCCACGAACGACGAGGTGCACCACGGGCCGCGTTCGCAGGCGGGAGCCATCGCGCATCTGCCGTTGGCCGGCGGCACGGAGTCCTGCGAATGCGGCCGGGTCGGCTGCCTCCAGGTGGAGCTGAGCGAGCGGACGTTGTGCCGGCGGGCCCGGCAGGCCGGGGTGATCGACGGGGTGAACCCGATGCACGTGGTCGCCGCGGCACAGGCCGGTGACCCGGTGGCCGCACGGCTGTTGCGGGAGCGGGCGCGGATGGTGGGCCGGGCGGCCGGGCTGCTGCTCGACGTGCTCAATCCGGAGCGGGTCGTCGTCACCGAGGTGGGCGTGCTGTTCCGGGAGGACTGCCTCGCCGCGCTGCGGGACGAGGTCGGGGCGGGGCGTTCCGCCGCCGTCTCACCGAGCAGTTTCCCCGACTCCGTGCTGGCCGTGGCGGGCGGGGCGGTGGCGCTGGACGTCCTCTACCGGGATCCGCTGGCCTCGTCGTGGCCTCGCCCCCATGGCGTCCCACCTGAGTCGAGTTAATTCAGAAACTCCGAATGTTGACAGGCCCCACACGTGGACAGGAACATCTTTCTCATGAGCTGTCGCACTTTCTGTTGCTGACGCCCCGGCGCGCCGGGAGCGCGTCCTTCTCCTGCCTCTAGTCGCAGGATTCGTTTCGGTTTTGTTGCAGATCCCTTGCGGATTTCTTGCGGATATCTCTCGATTCCCGAAGTCCCCTTGCAGTCTCTGCCACGCCCGCTTTCCTCTGCCGGCTTCCGCCTGCCTTGTCTCCGTTTTCCCCTGGGGGTTCTCCCGTGCCTGTTTCCCGTACGACCGGTGTCGACCGGCGTCTCTTCCTCGCCTCGCTGCTGGGCGCCGCCGCCGGTGTCGCCGGGCTCAGCGGCTGCGCCGAGAGCAGTGCCGCCACCGGTGGCGAGGGCGCCTCCACGGCCCCGCTCGCCGACAAGGTGCCGGCCGGCACGAGCCTGAAGATCGCTTCCTACCAGGGCTCGCAGCAGTTGCAGCTGAAGCTGGCGAAGCTCCCCGAACTGCCCTTCACGGTGTCGAGTTGGCTGAACATCGGGGCCGGCCCCGACGTCATCAACGCCTTCCGCGCCAAGTCCCTGGACGTTGCCAACAACGCGGGCATTCCGCCGATCCAGGCGCATTACCAGGGCTTCGACGCGAAAATCGTCGCGATCAACATCACCCGCAAGCCGAACTACGTCTTCGCCACCAAGCCGGGCAGCGACATCAAGACCGTCGACGACTTCCGCGGAAAGAAGCTGGCGTTCTCCCAGGGGCAGGCGCAGGGCGTCGTGCTGCTGCGGGCGCTGAAGAAGGCGGGCCTGAAGTACGACGACGTGAGGCTGGTCCCGCTGACCAGCAACCAGTTCCTCACCGCCCTGCAGTCGGGCCAGGTGGACATCGCCCCGCTCGGCAACACCCAGTCGCCCGCCTATCTCAAGCAGTACGGGTCGAAGGGCGCCCGCATCATCGCCACCGACGTCGTCGACCTGCTCAGCCTGCTGTGGGCGCCGGCGTCCGTGCTGAACGACAAGGCGAAGGCCGCCGCCGTCGCCGCGTACATCCCGCAGTGGGCGCAGGGCCTGGTGTGGAGCTACGAGAACCCGGACGCCTGGAACGAGGAGTTCTACGTCAAGACGCAGAACCTGACCCTCGACCAGGCCCAGTCGATCACCGCGCTCGCCAACAAGCCGCTGTTCCCGCCGAGTTGGGACGAGGCCATCAAGTGGGAGCAGGAGACCGCGGACCTCCTCGCGGAGGGCGGCTTCGTGAAGAAGTTCGACGTCTCCTCGCTGTTCGACCACCGCTTCGAGGGCATCGCCGCCAAGTCCGTGGCAGCCGAGTACCGGAGTTGACCGCCATGACCACCAGCGCAAGCACGAGCACGAGCACGGACGCCGGCGCGACCACGACCACCGGCACGACCGAGGACACCGGCACGGCCGCGGACAACGGCACGACCGAGACCACGGTCCCCGCCGGCACCGGCACGACCGAGACCACGGTCCCCGCCGACGCCGCCAAGGCAGCCGCCGGCACCGCCGACGACGCCCCTCCAGGTCGCCGCCGGCAACGACGCCGTGGCCTCTCCCCCGGCAAACCGTGGCCCGCCTCACGGCTCGTCGGGCCCCTGCTGCTCATCGTCCTGTGGGCCGCCGCCTCGGCCGCCGGGCAGCTGGACACCGGGGCGATCCCCGCACCCTGGACGGTGCTGCGGACCGGCGTGAACCTGTGGACCGACGGGACACTGACCACCGACGTCCTCACCTCGCTGGAGCGCGCCGCCTACGGCTTCGCGATCGGTCTGACCGCCGGGGTCGTGCTCGCGCTGGCCTCGGGGCTGACCCGGTCCGGCGAGGCCCTGATCGACGGGACCGTGCAGCTCAACCGGGCGATCCCGACCCTCGGTCTGATCCCGCTGTTCATCCTCTGGCTGGGCATCGGCGAGACCTTCAAGATCGCGATCATCGCCATCGTGGTCTACATCCCGATCTACCTCAACACGCATGCCGCGCTGTCCGGCATCGACCACCGGTTCGTCGAACTCGCCGAGGTGCAGGGCCTGTCGAAGGTCCAGTTCATCCGGCAGATCGTGATCCCCGGCGCACTGCCCGGATTCTTCGTGGGACTCCGGCTCGGGGTGACCGGTTCCTGGCTGGGCCTGGTGGTCCTGGAGCAGATCAACGCCACCAGCGGCCTCGGCTACATGATGTTCCAGGCCCAGAACTACGGCCAGTCGGACGTCATCCTCGTCGGCCTCCTCATCTACGGCGTCTTCGGTCTCCTCTCCGACACCGTGGTCCGTCTCATCGAACGGAGGGTGCTGTCGTGGCGCCGCACACTGAGCAGCTGACCCGCTCCACCGCCGTCCGTCTGCGCGGTCTGACCCGGTCGTTCGAGGACCGCACGGTCCTCGACGGCATCGACCTGGACATCCCCGCCGGCCAGTTCGTGGCGCTCCTCGGCCACAGCGGGTCCGGCAAGAGCACCCTGCTGCGGGCGGTCGCCCACCTCGACCACGAGGTCGTCGGCAGCGGGCAGCTCACGGCCCCGGAGCGGGTGTCGGTGGTCTTCCAGGACTCCCGGCTGCTGCCCTGGCGGCGGGTGCTGGACAACGTGCTGCTGGGGCTGGACGGCAAGGAGGCGGAGCAGAAGGGCCGCGAGGCCCTCGCCGAGGTGGGGCTGAAGGGCCGCGAGCGGGCCTGGCCCAACGAGCTGTCCGGCGGTGAGGCGCAACGTGCCGCGCTGGCCCGCTCGCTGGTCCGTGAGCCCGAACTCCTGCTGGCCGACGAGCCGTTCGGGGCGCTGGACGCGCTCACCCGGATCAAGATGCACTCCCTGCTGCGCGAGCTGTGGGAGCGCCACAGGCCTTCCGTGCTGCTCGTCACCCACGACGTGGACGAGGCGATCGTGCTCGCCGACCGGGTCCTCGTCCTCGACCACGGCCGTATCGGCCTCGACCTGACCATCGACCGCCCGCACCCGCGCTCGTACCGGGACCCGCTGCTCGGCGAGTACCGCGAACGCCTGCTCGCCGCCCTGGGCGTCACGGAGGACCACAAGTGACCACGGCTCACAACGGACGACAGCTCCACCTCAACGCGTTCCTGATGAACACCGGCCACCACGAGGCGTCCTGGCGGCTCCCGGAGAGCGACCCGTACGCCCACGTGGAGCTGGACCACTACGTCCACCTGGCCCGGATCGCCGAACGCGGCACCTTCGACTCCCTGTTCCTGGCCGACGGCCCGCAGCTCTGGGGCAACATCGCCCAGCGACCGGCCGGTTCCCTGGAGCCGCTCACGCTGCTCACCGCGCTGGCCACGGCCACCCGGCACATCGGTCTCATCGCCACCGCCTCCACCTCCTACAACTCCCCCTACAACCTGGCCCGTAAGTTCGCCTCCCTCGACATCATCAGCGGCGGCCGGGCGGGCTGGAACATCGTCACCACCGCCGGCGCCGAGGCCGCCCGCAACTTCGGTCTGGACGCCGAGCCCGCGCACGCCGAGCGCTACGCCCGGGCCGGGGAGTTCCTCGACGTGGCCCTGAAACTCTGGGACAGCTGGGAGGACGACGCGATCGTCGCCGACAAGGCGGCCGGCGTCTGGGGCGACGACACGAAGGTCCACCCGCCCCGGCACCAGGGCACGTACTTCAGCGTCGAGGGCGCCCTCAACGTCCCGCGTTCGCCCCAGGGTTACCCGCTGCTGGTGCAGGCCGGGTCGAGCGAGGACGGCAAGGCGTTCGCGGCCCGGTACGCGGAGGCGGTGTTCACCGCGCAGCAGACGCTCGCCGACGCGCAGGCCTTCTACGCCGACCTCAAGTCCCGGACCCGGCAGGCCGGCCGGGATCCCGAGCACATCAAGGTGCTGCCCGGGATCGTCCCGGTGATCGGCTCGACGGAGGCCGAGGCCCGCGCGAACGAGCAGATCCTGGAGGACCACATCGTGCACACGCACGGGGTCGAGCGGCTGGAGCAGCTGCTCCAGCTGGAGCCGGGCGCCCTGGAACTGGACTCGGAGCTGCCCGCCGACCTGCCGCCGGAGAGCGCGATCGAGGGCGCCAAGAGCCGCTACACCCTCGTGGTGGAGCTGGCCCGGCGCGAGCGCCTCACCGTACGGCAGCTGATCGGGCGGCTCGGCGGCGGGCGCGGGCACCTCACCTTCGCGGGTACGCCCGAGCAGGTCGCCGACGCGATCGAGAGCTGGTTCACCCAGGGCGCCGCCGACGGGTTCAACATCATGCCCGCGGTGCTGCCCTCCGGTCTGGACGCCTTCGTCGACCACGTCGTGCCGATCCTGCGCGCCCGCGGTCTGCTGCGCACCGAGTACGGCCCGCGCACGACCCTGCGCGAGAGGTACGGCCTCCCGCGCCCCGCCAACCAGTACGTGAACGCAGCCGCACCCGCCCTCGTCTGACCCCCGCCCGAAAGGACCTTCCCATGAGCATCGAGATCCGCAAGGTCACCGCGAACATCGGCGCCCAGGTCTTCGGCGTCGACATCGCGAAGCCCCTCGACGAGGAGACGTACACCGCCCTGCGCGAGGCGCTCAACGTCCACAAGGCCCTGGTCTTCGACGACGTGGACCTGGACGACGAGGGCCAGCAGGCCTTCGTCCGCCACTTCGGCGACCTCACCACCGCCCACCCGACCGTGCCGGCGATCGACAGCGCCCCGAACGTGCTGCCGGTCGACAGCGAGCGCGGCCGCGCGGCCAACCACTGGCACACGGACGTCACCTTCGTCCTCAACCCGCCGCAGGCCAGCACCCTGCGCAGCCTGGTCCTTCCGCCGTACGGCGGCGAGACCCTGATCACCAGCTCGGCGGCCGCCTACCGTCAGCTGCCGGAGCCGCTGAGGCAGCTCGCCGACAGCCTGTGGGCCGAGCACACCAACGACTACGACTACGCGGTGCCGCAGGAGGCGGTCGACGAGGAGCAGGCCGCCGCGCGCGCCCAGTTCACCTCGATCAAGTACCGCACGGTCCACCCGGTGGTCCGTGTGCACCCGCTGACCGGCGAGCGCGGCCTGTTCATCGGCGGGTTCGCCCAGCGCATCGTGGGCCTGTCGGTGGCCGAGTCCCGCAAGATCCTGGACCTGCTCCAGTCGTACGTCACGCGGCCGGAGAACATCCTGCGCCACCGCTGGTCGGAGAACCAGCTGGTCCTGTTCGACAACCGCATCACCCAGCACTACGCGGTCGACAACTACGACGGACAGCCCCGCCGGCTGCACCGGGTGACGGTCGCGGGCGACATCCCGGTCGGCATCGACGGCAAGGAGAGCTACTCGATCGAGGGCGACGCGGCGCACTACACCTCCGTAGCCGCCTAGCCGCACCGCGGATCCGTCCGGCCCGTCCGGACCGTCGGCCCTCACGTGAAAGACGCGTGAGGGCCTTCGCGTTGCCGCCACGCCCTCTCGTTCTTGCCCGGAACCCCCTTCTTGTTGCTAGCCTGCACCTGCAAGTAACTTGCAATAAGAGGTTCGAGGGGATCCCGCATGCCCGTCTACACGCTGCCCGAACTGCCCTACGACTACTCCGCGCTCGCGCCCGTGATCAGCCCGGAGATCATCGAGCTGCACCACGACAAGCACCACGCGGCCTATGTGAAGGGCGCCAACGACACCCTGGAGCAGTTGGCGCAGGCGCGGGACAAGGAGCAGTGGGCGGCCCTCAACGGCCTGGAGAAGAACCTGGCCTTCCACCTCTCCGGCCACATCCTGCACAGCATCTACTGGGCCAACATGACCGGCGACGGCGGCGGCGAGCCCCTCGCGGCGGACGGCGTCGGCGACCTCGCGGACGCGATCACCGAGTCCTTCGGCTCGTTCGCCGGCTTCAAGGCCCAGCTGACCAAGGCGTCCGCGACCACCCAGGGTTCCGGCTGGGGCGTCCTCGCCTACGAGCCGCTCAGCGGTCACCTGATCGTCGAACAGGTCTACGACCACCAGGGCAACGTCGGCCAGGGTTCCGTGCCGATCCTCGTCTTCGACGCCTGGGAGCACGCCTTCTACCTCCAGTACCGGAACCAGAAGGTCGACTTCATCGAGGCGATGTGGGCCGTCGTGAACTGGCAGGACGTGGCGCGGCGGCTCGAGGCCGCCAGGTCCCGTGCGGACGTGCTGCTGCTCGCCCCCTGAGCCGGCCGTGAAGCGTCCTGCCTCGTGATCGTCTTCTCACCCTTCACGGCGGCAGGCGGAGTGAAGGAACGGCCCCGCGAGGACATGACTCGCGGGGCCGTTCCCGTGCGGTCCGCTCCCGTGCGCGCGGGCGGGCGCGGGGGCTTCCCAAGGAACGGCGTTCCGGGCGACAGTGGCCCGCATGGGTCTTCCGAAGCGGCGTTGCCCCAACTGCGGGGACACCGAGCAGCACTTCCGGCACCTGCACGGCCCCGAGCGGGCCTTCGCCCTGACGCAGACGCAGGTACCGGTGCACAGGGCGGAACTCGACAAGTACCGGCGCTGCACCCACGAGGGCTGTGTGCGGGTGCAGTCCTACTTCAACTGGCGGTCCGGCTTCGATCTCCCGGAGGAGTTCCGGACACCGCCGCGGACGGCCGCCTAGGCGCTGCCTCCTCGCCTGCTCCTCGCCGGTCCCGGCCGGGGGACATCCCCCCGCTCCGGGTCCACCGATCGGTGGACGGGAAGTTCAACCGGGCACCTCTGTCCGCCGACTGCCCTGGCCGGACAGGCTTTTGGGCATGAACTCACTCACTGTGCGCATGGCGCGTTCCAGCGCCCGGCACCCCTGGCGGGCGATCGTCGGCTGGCTGGTGTTCGTGTTGCTGTGCCTGGCGGCCGGCGGTGCCGTCGGAATGAACAGCGCGAGGACGGCCGACTACCGGGTCGGCGAGGCCGGCCGGGCCGAGGCCGTCGCGGCCGAAGGACACCTGGAACGCAGATCCACCGAGCAGGTGCTGATCTCCGCGCGGTCGGGCGCCCTCGACGCCGAGGCGGCCCGGTCCGCCGTCCGGGATCTCACCGCCCGCATGGAGCGGCTGCCCGAGGTCGCGGAGGTGGCCGCGCCGGTCGACTCCGCCGACGGCCGGATCCGCATGGTCGAGGTGGCCCTGAAGGGCGAGGAGCGGGACGCCAAGGACAAGGTCGACGCGCTCACCGCGCAGACCGCGGCCGTCCAGCGGGCCCACCCCGAGCTGCTGCTCCAGGAGACCGGCAGCCCCTCCATCAGCAAGGGGGTCGACGCACAGCGCGGTGACGACCTCGCGCTCTCCGAGAAGATCACCCTGCCGGTCACCCTGCTGACCCTGCTGGTCGTCTTCGGCTCGCTCACCATGGCCGCCGTGCCGCTGCTGCTCGCGCTGTCGTCGATCGCGGCGGCCGTCGGACTGTCCATGGTGGCCTCGCACGTCTCCCCGGACACCGGGGTCGGCACCAACGTCATCCTCATGATCGGCCTCGCCGTCGGCGTCGACTACACGCTCTTCCATCTGAAGCGGGAGCGCGAGGAGCGGGCCCGCTCCGGGGGGCGGCTGAGCTCGCAGGCCCTGGTCGAGCTGGCGGCCGCCACCTCGGGCCGGGCGGTGGTGGTCTCCGGGTTCGCGGTCGTCGCCTCCACGGCCACGCTGTACCTGGCCTCGGACGTCGTCTTCTCCTCGCTCGCCACCGGCACCGTCGTGGTCGTCCTGGTCGCGATGGCCAGCTCCCTGACGGCGCTCCCCGCGCTGCTGACGGTGCTCGGGAAGCGGGCGGAGCGCAGGGCCGCCCGCCGGGCGGAGCGGGGCAGGCCCGCCCGCCGTCCCCGCGGCGGGAGCGACGGGACCGACGGGACCGACGGGAGCGACGGGAGCGGCGGGAACGGCGGCCGGATCTGGACCGCGCTGCTGCGCCCCGCCGCCCGGCACCCCCTCGCCACCCTCTGCGTCTCCGTGCTCGCCCTGCTCGCGCTCGTCGTCCCGCTGGCCGGACTGCACATCACGGAGATGAGCCGGGACACCCACTCCCGCGAGATCCCCGCGATGCGGGTGTACGACCGGCTGAACGAGGCGTTCCCGCAGCAGCGGGTCACCCACCAGGTGGTCGTGCGCGCCGACGCCGCACAGGCCGACGAGGTCGCCGAAGCACTGGACGCACTGGCCGGGCTCACGGACGCCGACCCCCTGTTCACCGGCACGCCCCGGCTCCGCACCTCCGCGGACCACCGTGTCAGCACCCTCGAACTGCGCGTGCCGTACCTCGGGAACTCCGACCGGGCGTACGACTCCCTCGACCATCTGCGCCACGACTACCTGCCCGGCACGGTCGGCCGGATCGCCGGCGCCGAGTACGGCGTGAGCGGTGACGTGGCCCGGTACACCGACTATCCGGCACACCAGAACGGCAAACTGCCTCTCGTCCTCGGGGCGTTGCTGCTGGTGACCTTCCTGATGACGCTGTACGCGTTCCGCTCCGTCGCCCTCGGGCTGATCGGTGTGGTGCTGAACCTGCTGTCGGCGGCGGCCGCGCTCGGGCTGCTGGTCCTGGTGTTCCAGCACACCTGGGCCGAGGGACTGCTGGACTTCCGCTCGACCGGCTCGATCGGGTCACGCGTGCCGCTGTTCCTGTTCGTGATCCTCTTCGGACTCTCCATGGACTACCAGGTGTTCGTCGTCAGCCGGATCAGGGAGGCCGTGCTCGCGGGCACCCCCACCCGGCAGGCGGTGCTCGACGGGGTGCGCCGGTCGGCGAGCGTGGTGACCAGCGCGGCGGTCGTGATGACGACGGTGTTCGTGAGCTTCGTCTTCCTCCATATCATCGAGATGAAGCAGATCGGGTTCGTGCTCGCGGCGGCCGTCCTGCTGGACGCCTTCGTCGTACGCATCCTGATCCTGCCGTCGGCGATGCTGCTGCTGGGCGAGCGGAGCTGGTGGCCGTCGCGGCCGGACCGGGGGCCGGCGGGCCCGCAGGCCCAAGTGCCCACCGGGCGGCCGGTGGTCGACGTACGTTGATCGGTATGACCGCTCTCGCCGGGCCCTCCGCCGACGTCTTCTGGGCCACCTCCCTGCGCCGCTGGAACGCGGTGTGCTGGGTGCTGTTCGCCGCGATGGCCGTCGGGATCGCCACCCTGGGCCGGCCCGGCGGGGGCATGTACCAGGCGCTCGCACTGCTGGGCAGCGTGGTGCTGTGCTACGCGCTCCTCGACCGCTTCCCCGGCAACCCCGTCGTACGGCCGCACGGCTATCTCACGGTGCTGGTGCTCGCGCTCGGCGGGCTGGCGTATCTGCGCACCAGTTACGCGGCGCTGTTCATGGTGACGCTGCCGCACTACTGGATGTTCGGGCGGACCCCGAGGATCTCCATGGGGTTCCTCGGACTCGCCACCGCGTCGACACTGCTGGGCAGTTGGCTCCAGCAGGGCTGGTCGGCGGAGTTCCTCGGCGAGACGGCCGTGTCCACCCTCATCGTCGTCGCGGTGGGGGTGCTGATCGGGCTGTGGGCACACTCGGTGGTCGCACAGAGCACCGAACGGGCGCGGCTCATCGAGGAGTTGGAGCGGACCCAGGCGCAGCTCTCCGCGGCGCACCAGCGGCAGGGTGCGGCGGACGAGCGGGAGCGGCTGGCCCGCGAGATCCACGACACCCTCGCGCAGGGCTTCGCGTCGATCGTGGTGCTGGCGGAGGCGGCCCGGGCCGGGCAGGCGGCCGATCCGGCGCGCAGCGCCCAGCAGCTGCGGTCGATCGAGTCGACGGCCCGCGAGAACCTGGCGGAGGCGAGGGAGCTGGTCGGCTCGGGCGGGCAGGCGGGCGCCGCGGTGGCGGGCCCCGCGGCGCCGGCCCTGCGGCGGGTCCTGGACCGCTTCGTGGAGGACACCGGGCTCACCGTGGACGCCGATCTGGCGGACCTCGACTGCGATCAGCGGACCCGGATCGCGCTGCTGCGCTGCACCCAGGAGTCCCTGGCCAATGTCCGCAAGCACGCCAGGGCCTCCACGGTCGGGGTGGTGCTGGCCCGGCGGGCCTACGGGGTGGAGCTGGAGATCACCGACGACGGCGCCGGGTTCGTGGTGAAGGAGTCGAGAGGCTTCGGACTGGACGGGATGCGCAAGCGGGTGGCGGAACTGGGCGGACGGCTGACGGTGACCAGCTCGGTCGGGGACGGCACGCGGATCCTGGCGTCGATCCCGCTGGCCCAGGGCCCGGAGGGAGCGCGATGAGGGCGATGAGCGAGGTGAGCGAGGTGACGGCGCTGCGGGTCGTCGTGGTCGACGACCACACCGTGATGCGGGCCGGGGTGGTGGCCCTGCTGGCCGGTGAGGACGGCATCGAGATCGTCGGCGAGGCGGGGGACGGCCGCGCCGCGCTCGAACTCGTCGCACTGCACGACCCCGACGTGGCTCTGGTCGATCTGCGGATGCCGGTCCTCGACGGGGTCAGGACGACGACGGAGATCGTCGCCCGCCATCCGCGCACCCGGGTGCTGATCCTGACGACGTACGACACGGACGCGGACATCGAGCGCGGGGTGGAGGCCGGCGCCATCGGCTATCTGCTGAAGGACACCACCCGCGAGCAGCTCGTCGACGCGATCCGGGCGGCGGCGCGCGGGGAGACGGTGCTCGCGCCCCGGGTGGCCCAGAAGCTGGTGGCCCGGCTGCGGCGCCCGGTCCAGGAGGCGCTGACCGCCCGGGAGACGGACGTCCTCGGCGCGGTCGCCGACGGGCTGACCAACGCCGAGATCGGCCGGCGTCTGGTGATCTCGGAGGCCACCGTCAAGACCCATCTGCTGCGCCTGTTCGCCAAGCTCGACGTGAACGACCGGACCCGGGCGGTGGTGGTGGCCATGGAGCGGGGGCTGCTGCGCCGGCCGTGACCCCGGCAAAGGGGCGCCGCGCCGGGTGTCAGGGCTTGCGGCCGACGCCGCCGTGCTGGCCGATCGGCAGCGGAGGCGTTCCGTCCGGGCGCCACATCGGGACGGACACCACACCGGGCGCCACCAGGTCGAGCCCCTCGAAGTAGCCCTCGATCTGGTCGACCGGGCGCAGGAAGTACGGGACGGCACCGGTCTCGTTGTAGGCGTCCTGGGCCTGCTCGTAGGCGGGATCGGTGCCACGGGAGCCGTCGTTGACGCAGAGGAAGCTGCCCGGGGGCAGGCCGGCCAGCAGGGCGCCGACGAGGTCGCGGGCGCGGTCGTAGCTCTCGACGTGGCCGAGGATGCCGCTGAGGATCAGGGCGGTGGGGCGGGTGAGGTCGAGGGTCCGGCCCGCCGCTTCCAGGATGCGCGCGGGCTCGTAGAGGTTCAGGTCCTCGTAGGAGGTCACGCCCTCGGGGGTGGAGGTGAGCAGCGCGCGGGCGTGGGCGAGGACCAGCGGGTCGTTGTCGACGTAGACGATCCGCGACTCGGGGGCGAGGCGCTGGGCGACCTCGTGGGTGTTGTCGACGGTGGGCAGGCCGGTGCCGACGTCGAGGAACTGGCGGATGCCCGCGTCCTCGACGAGGTAGCGGATGCCGCGGCCGAGGAAGGCACGGCTGCTGCGGGCGATGGTGACGATGCCGGGGAAGACGGCGGTGTAGGCGTCGCCGGCCGCCTCGTCCACGGGGTAGTTGTCCTTGCCGCCCAGCCAGTAGTTCCAGATACGGGCCGAGTGCGGTACCGAGGTGTCGATCTCCGTCATGGGTCCATGGTGCCCCGCGAGCGGCGCTCGCGGGGCACCACCGCCGTCACAGGTTGCTGAAGTCCGGGCCCTTGGTGCGGGAGCGCTTGATCTCGTAGAAACCGGGGACCGAGGCGACGGCGACGGTGCCGTCCCAGAGGCGGGCGGCCTCCTCGCCCTTCGGTGCGGGGGTGACCACGGGACCGAAGAAGGCGATCTGCTCACCGTCGGGGCCGGGGACGGCGATGACGGGGGTGCCGACGTCCTGGCCGACCTTCTCGATGCCCTCCTTGTGGGAGGCGCGCAGCTGGGCGTCGAACTCGAAGACCGACTGCTCGGCGTACTCGATCAGGGACGCGGGCAGACCGACGTCCTTGAGCGCGCCGGCGATGGCCTCCAAGGTCGGGCCCTCGCCGTTGTTGTGGATGCGGGTGCCGAGCGCGGTGTAGAGGGGGCCGAGGACGTCGGCGCCGTGCAGCTGCCAGGCGGCGGTGACCACGCGTACCGGCTGCCAGGCCTTGACCGCGAGCATCTCGCGGTACTCCTCGGGCAGCTCGTCGAGCTTGTTCTCGTTGAGGACGGCGAGGCTCATGATGTGCCAGCGGACCTCGATGTCACGGACCTTCTCCACTTCCAGCACCCACCGGGAGGTCATCCAGGCCCACGGGCACAGCGGGTCGAACCAGAAGTCGACGGGGGTCTTCTCCGACATGTCTCTCCTCGAGCAATCCTCATGAGATAAGCCTTTCTCCCCTGAACACCGCCGTCCGTGCCGCACATTCCCTGCTGCCCGGCGTCAGGGGCGCGTGGCAGGATCACTCCTGTCCGAAAGCCCGTGCTCAACGCACTGAGGGAGTACCGCCGTGCCCGGTGAGAACCTGTCCCGCGACGAAGCCCGGGAGCGGGCCGCCCTGCTGTCCGTCGACGGGTACGACGTGTCCCTCGACATCCGGTCGGCGGTCGGCGACCGGACCGGGGACGAACCTCGCACCTTCCGGTCGGTCACCACGGTCCGCTTCCGCTGCAACGAGCCCGGCGCGTCGAGTTTCGTGGACCTGATCGCGCCGAGTGTGACCTCCGTCTCCCTCAACGGCCGCGACCTCGACCCCGGCGAGGTCTTCGACGGCACCCGGATCCTGCTGGAGGACCTGGCCGCGGAGAACGAGCTGATCGTCGACGCCCGGTGCGCCTATTCCCGTACCGGCGAGGGCCTGCACCGCTTCGTCGACCCGGAGGACGGCGAGGTGTACCTGTACACCCAGTACGAGCCGGCCGACGCCCGCCGGGTCTTCGCGGGCTTCGAGCAGCCCGACCTCAAGGCCCCGTTCCGCTTCGAGGTGCGGGCGCCCGAGGAGTGGGTGGTGTGGAGCAACGGCGTCGGCGAGCTCGCCGACGGGGTATGGCGCTTCGCGGAGACGAAGCCGATCTCGACGTACATCACCTGTGTCGTGGCCGGCCCGTACCACTATGTGACGGACACCTACACCCGCGACCTGGGTGACGGTACGACGCTGGAGATCCCCCTCGGCGCGATGTGCCGCAAGGGTCTGGCGCCCCACTTCGACTCCGCGGACGTCTTCCTCGTCACCAAGCAGGGCCTGGACTTCTTCCACGACCACTTCGACTACCCGTACCCGTTCGGCAAGTACGACCAGGCGTTCGTGCCCGAGTACAACCTCGGCGCGATGGAGAACCCGGGTCTGGTGACCTTCCGCGAGGAGTACATCTTCCGGGGCAAGGTGACGCAGGCGTCGTACGAGGCGCGGGCGAACGTCATCCTGCACGAGATGGCGCACATGTGGTTCGGCGACCTGGTCACCATGGTGTGGTGGGACGACCTGTGGCTGAAGGAGTCCTTCGCCGACTTCATGGGCACGTTCGCGAACGTCGGCGCGACCCGCTTCACCGACGCCTGGATCACCTTCGCCAACCGCCGCAAGGCGTGGGCCTACCGCGCGGACCAGCTCCCCTCCACCCACCCGATCACCGCCGACATCCGCGACCTCCAGGACGCGAAGCTGAACTTCGACGGCATCACGTACGCCAAGGGCGCCTCCGTCCTGAAGCAGCTGGTGGCGTACGTCGGCCAGGACGCGTTCCTGGAGGGCGCCCGGCGCTACTTCAAGCGGCACGCGTACGGCAACACGCGCCTCGGCGACCTGCTGTCGGTGCTCGGGGAGACCAGCGGCCGGGACATGGCCGGCTGGTCCCGGTCCTGGCTGCAGACGGCGGGCGTGAACTCGCTGACCCCGCAGGTGCTGCTGGACCCGCAGGGCCGGATCGACGAGCTGGCGGTGCTCCAGGAGGCCGCCGAGGCGTACCCCGAACTGCGGCCGCACCGGGTGGCGATCGGCCTGTACCGCCGCGAGGACGACCGTCTCGTGCGGTACGCGCGCGCCGAGGCGGACGTCGACGGTCCGCGTACCGTCGTGACGGAGCTGGCGGGCGCCGAGACCCCGGAGCTGGTGCTGGTCAACGACGACGACCTGACGTACTGCAAGATCCGCTTCGACGAGACCTCGCTGGCCACGCTGCGCGAACACCTGGGTTCGATGACCGACCCGCTGGCCCGGGCCCTGTGCTGGTCGGCGCTGTGGAACCTAACCCGGGACGCGCTGCTGCCCGCGCCCGAGTTCGTGGACCTGGTGATGCGGTTCGGGCACCGCGAGTCCGACATCGGCGTCCTGCAGATGCTGCACGCGTGGGCGGACTCGGCACTGGTCCACTACGCCCCGCGGTCCTGGCGGCGGACGGGCGAGGAGATGCTGGCCGACACCGCGCTGCGGGATCTGCGGGCGGCCGAGCCGGGCAGCGAGCACCAGCTGGCCTGGGCGCGCTTCTTCGCGACGGTGGCGTCCAGCGACTCCGACTTCGAGCTGCTCCAGGGCCTGCTGGACGGCTCGGCGAAGATCGACGGCCTGGAGGTGGACCAGGAGCTGCGCTGGGTGTTCGTGGAGCCGCTGGTCGCGCACGGGTACGCCGACGAGAAGGCGCTGGCGGCCGAACTGGCCCGTGACGACACCGCGTCCGGCAAGCGGCATCAGGTCCGCTGTCTCGCGGCCCGCCCGTCGGCGGCGGTCAAGGCGCAGGCCTGGGCCCAGCTGGTGGAGTCGGACTCGCTGTCCAACGCGCTGGTGGAGGCGACGATCGCGGGATTCGCCCAGCCCTCGCAGCGGGAGCTGCTCGTGCCGTACACGGAGAAGTACTTCGCGTCGATCGAGCGGATCTGGGCCGAGCGGTCGATCCAGATCGCGATGACCGTCGTCAAGGGCCTGTTCCCGTCGCTGCAGGACTCCCCCCGGACGCTGGAGGCGACGGACGCGTGGCTCACGGCGCACGAGTCGGCGCCCCCGGCGCTGCGCCGGCTGGTGCTGGAGGCGCGCGACGACCTGGCACGGTCGCTGCGGGCACAGGCGGGCGGCGCGCAGACGAGTGACGCGGGGGCCGAGACCGGCTGAGGCTTCCGGCCCTGAGCTTTGGCCATGAATTCCGCTGACGGTCACCGTTACGGAATTCAGGCAATCCGACCCGTAACCCCTGGCTCCCCCATCCGGGACCAGGGGTTTTCGGCGCCCCATCGGCATCCGAACACCCGTCCTTTAGGGCGAGCTTGTCCGGATTTGCCGACGGGCGTGTAACAGCGGTTACGAGACGGGCCGGGTGCGGAATCCCCGTTGCATGAACCACCACAACACCCCGCTCCCCCAGGTTCCCTCGGCGTCCCCCCGCCCCGTCCGCCACCTGTCGGACGTACAGCGCCGCGTCACCACCACGGCCCAGCTCCGCTCGCACGGCGTCGCACCGACCGAGGCGAACGAGCAGAGCCGTCCCGGCGGCCCCTGGCAGCAGATCCTCCCCGGCGTGTACCTGCTCCACCCCGGCCCGCCGACCAGCGAGGAGCGGCTGCACGCGGTGCTGATGTACGCGGGCCGCGACACGGCGACGCCGCCGCCCGGGGTGCCGACCCAGCCGGGCGCCGGGGACCCGCACCGGCCGGTGTACAAGGAGGCGATGATCACCGGGCTGGCGGCCCTGAACCTGCACGGGCTCGCGTCCGCTCCCCCGCTGCCGTCCCTGGAGCACATCGACGTCCTGGTCCCGCGGCTGCGCCGGCTGCGCTCGACGGGCTGCGCCCATGTCGTCCGCACGGGCAGCCTGCCGGCTCCCGAGCAGGCCACCGGAGTTCCGGTGGCGCCCGTGCCCCGCGCGCTCGCCGACGCCGTGGCCCGGCTGACGGACGCGGGGACGGTGCAGCGGCTGCTGACGGAGGCGGTACGCGGAGGCCATTGCGAACCGGCCGCGGTGGTACGGGAGTTGAACAACGCCAAGTTGCTGAGCCGCCCGCACGTGGTGGACGCGGTCGACTCGCTGCTCGCGGAGGGACGCGCCATCGCGGAGGACCGGCTGTACGCGATGGTCCACGAGTACGGCCTTCCCGACCCGGTGTGGAACGTGGACCTCCGTCTGCCGGGCGGTCCTCACCTGGGAGGTCTCGACGCGTACTGGCCGGATCAGGCGGTGGCGGTCGAACTGGACACCCGGGCGCCGAGGCAGGACGAGGACGCCCTCTGGTCGGAGTACGCCCGCAAGCGCGAACATCTGGAGCGGCTCGGCATCACGGTCGTCCACATCACGCCGAAGAAGCTGCGGGACACGATGGAACAGCAGGCGGCGGTGGTCCGCACGGCGTTGATGGCCTCGGGCGACAGGGACCCGGCCGCGTATGTCGTGGTGCTGCCCCGATAGTGACGGACCGGGGCGGGACCAGGAGGGGAGAGGAGGGGCCGTCGGGCGTGACCCGACGGCCCCTCCTCATGCCGTCACCCGGTCACGGCGGCACACCGTCACGGCGTCACGGCGTCACGGCGTCATGCCGTACGCAGCGGACAGCCCGTGCCTACCCGGTCGGCGAGTTCGGCGCGCAGGGCGGCGAGTTCGGCCATGCGGGCGTCCACGACCTGGATCTTCTGCTCGAAGAGCGCGGACAGGGCGTCCGCGGAGTCGGGCGCCTCACGCAGTTCCTCGCCGTGCCGGGCGATCTCCGCGAGGGTGAACCCCAGCGTCTGCGCGGTACGGACGTAGGCCAGCCACTCCACCGTCTCCGGCCCGAAGTCGCGGTACCCGTTGGGCAGTCGACGGCCCTCGACGAGGCCGACCCTCTCGTAGAAGCGGATGGTGTCCCGGGTGGTGCCGGTACGGGCAGCCAGCTCGCCGATGCGCATGCGGGAAGCCTCCGTCAGGTAGCGGTCCGACGCTTGACCTTGGAGCGTAGTCCAGTGTCTAGCGTCGGCCTCATGACCACTTCCGCTCCCGCTCCTCTTCCCGCTCCCTCTCCCGCTCCCGCATCGCTCCTCGATCCCGACGGGCCCTCCTATCTCCGTGTCGTCCGCGCCAGCGCCTGGTACGACCTCGTCGTCACGGCCGGCTTCGCGACGCCGTGGACGTACGCGCTGGTCCACGACGTGCTGTCGACGTGGAGCCGAGCCTGGGGGCTGGGCGTGTTCCCGCAGACCGACCCGATCCAGATCCTGTTCGCGAACCTGATGGGGTCGGTCGTGATCGTCTGGGCCGTTCTGCGTCTGACCAGGCCGCTGCCGGTGCACGGACTGCTCGACGGCGCCGCCCGCGCGCTGTTCACGGCCTGGATGGCGTACGCGCTGGCCCAGGGCGCCCCGGGGGTGCTGTGGCCGTTCCTCGGCGTGGAAGCGGCCTGGGGCGTGGCGCAGTCGGTGCCGTGGCTGCGGAAGAGGTGAGGCTCGGGACGGCTCGGACCGGACGGATCAGACCGGACGGATCAGGCCGGACCGATCAGGCCGGACCGATCAGGCCGGACGGATCATCTGCGGCCGCCCTTCTTCAGGACCAGCTCCGTGTTGCGGTCCTTCGCGTCGCCCGCCAGCCGTGCCCCGTCGAAGCGGGCGTTCGCGGACAGCTCGCGGTAGAGGGCCGCGAGGCCGGTCTGGGAGAGGTCGGTGTGGTCCGTGCGGTGCGGGGCGGACGACTCGATGAGGGTGGTGTGGATCGAGAGGCTGCCGTCCTTGTTGTCCACCAGCTCGACCACCCGGGCGAGCTGCGGGAACTCCACGTGGGAGGCCGTGGAGATCTCCCAGAAGGTGCCGCCCGCGGCGGATCCCTCACCGGATCCCTTGTGCGGGGTGATGTCGTTGCGGTGGATGTGGCCGTTGATCCAGGCCACCACGTTGGGGTGGCGGCCGAGCAGCGCGGTCAGCTCGGCTCCGTCGTGCCGGCGCTCGGCCGGGCGGGCCGGGTCGGGGCGGGTGTTGGACATGCTCTTGCCGGTGTGGTGGCTGAAGACGACGGCGTACGCGTCCCTGTGGGCCCGCAGGGTCGCGTCCAGCCAGGTCAGCTGTGCCGTGCCGATGGAGCCGTCGAAGTGGCCGCCGGGGTCGGTGGTGTCGAGGCTGACACCGATCACGCCGTCGGCGATCGGGAAGGTGTAGTACTGCGTGCCCGCGTCCAGGTTCGCGGCCGTGTAGCCGTGGCCGACCGGCCCGCCCACACCCTTGTGGGCCGGGTCCAGATGGGCCCTGAGGTGGTCGGCGGGCGTGTAGGGGGCCCGTCGCTCGTCCGGGGTGACCGCGCGGGACTTGCGGGCGTGCGACTTCAGCAGGTCGCGGATGACCTCGCCCCGGGGATCCTTGTCCCCGCTGATGCTCTGCTGGAGTTTCGTCGCCTCCGCGGGGCTCAGTTCCATCAGTTTGCGGCCGCCCACCGCGTACTCGGCGAGATAGGGGTCGCCTTGCGCGTAGCAGCCGAGCGGCATCGCGTCGTGGTTGCCGACGGTGGAGTACCAGGGCAGGTTCAGGCCGGGGCTGCGCACCTCGCGGATCGCGGCCGTGAGGAAGCCGTCCAGGTGCGGGAACCCACGCTGTTTGTAGGCGTCGCGGGTGGTGGAATCGGGCTGCCAGTACAGGGGCACACCGCTGTTCTGGACGCCCTCGTAGTGGCGCGGGTCCCCGGAGTTGGGGGTGACGCGGCCACCGCTCATCACCTTCAGGTACCACTCCAGCTCGGTGTGGGCGTTGTTGTCGGTGTTGTCGCCGGTGGTGATGACGAAGTCCAGCGGGGCGCCGGTGACGGGCGCCGTCCGCAGCGCGTTGACCCGCTCCACCAGGGCGACCGCTCCCTGCACGGTGAGCGCCTCCTGCGGACGCCAGGCGATCTCGTTCGCGGCCCGGAGATACTCCAGGCGCAGCGGGTGCTGGCTGTCGATCAGGTGCAGGTCGGTGAGCTGGACGAAGGCGGCGAGGGTCGTACGGCGGCCCGCCCGGCCCGGCACGGGCGCGGCCAGGTCGCCGCGGACGACGCGCCGCCAGCCCGGAGCGCTGCCGAGGCGCCGGTATCCGGAGCCGGCTCGCGGGGGGCGACGGAGGCGAGGGTGGTGCCCTTGGTGTAGGGGGCGGAGGGTACGGCGGGAGCGGCGGGAGCGGCGGGAGCCGGCGCGGCTTCCCTGACCGGGGCGGCCGGCGCCGCTGCTGCGGCGGGTGGCCCCGCGGGGGCCGCCTCGCTGTCGGTGGGGCGCAGGGCGTAGCCGACGCCCGCGGAGACGGAGACGGCCGCGGTGGCGGCGAGGACGGTACGACGGTCGACCCCCAGGACGGAGGACGTGACAGAGCGTGTGCGCGGCATGGCGCGATCTCCCCGAGTACGAACGCGTCGACGGTGGGCGCGGGCGGTCGCGGCAGCGAACGTCCCGCTCCCCCGGATGCTCGGCACCGGGAATGGCCTGCGCGTGAACGCCTTCGCAACGGCCAACGCCGATCGCGTACGTGGATCTCGGGGGCCCCGATCGGCCCGGGGCGGACCTCGGCTGCTCCGCACACCGCCCGGAGCCGGTCACTCCGTGTTCATCTCGCGGGGTATCGCTCGTGGGGTACCGCCCGTGGAGCGACGCTCACGGGACAGCGCTCAAGGGGTTCGGCTCATGCCCCGGGACCGGCCGCCGGGGGCACGAACACCCTTCCCTCCACCGGCCGTTCACGCCACAGCCGCAGGGCGGTGTCGACCAGCCGGACCCGGGTCAGGGCGGGCACCGTGTCCAGGTCGTGCCAGGCGGCCAGATCGGTGGAGCCGTTCACCTCGTTGCGCAGTTCGCCTCCGACGACCCGGCCCTCGTAGACGACCCGGACGCCGTGGTGGTCCACGGGCCCGCGCAGGGCGCCGCGGCGGAAGACGTGGTGGGCGGAGTCGATGCCGAGCAGGCCGGTGACCTCGACGCGGTAGCCGGTCTCCTCGTCCAGCTCGCGCACGACGGTGTCGAGGGGGTCCTCGCCGTGTTCCATGCCACCGCCGGGCAGCACCCATTCGAGGGTGCCGTCGGCGGCCGGCGAGCGGGCGAGCAGGAGCTGTCCGTCACGGACGCAGACGGCATAGGCCGCCACCCTCAACTTCTTGCGCATGGGGGGACGTTAGCCGGTCGGATCCGGGTTCGCAGGGGAGTATTCCGGCGCGGACCAGCACAGCGGCAGTGCGGCGGGGGTGTCGACCGCCTCCGTGACGGTGAAGTGGACCGTGCGTTCGCCGTCGGGGGCGAAGCGGGTGCGGGCCTCGCCCGTGAGCTGGAGGGTGCGACCCGTCGTCCAGTCGAGGAAGAGCAGGCCGGCACGGGGGTCCGTGGCGAGATTGCCCAGGGTGAGGAACATGGAGTTGCCGGGGTGGTCGCGCCAGGTGAGCGTGCGCGGTGAGGTGACGTGCACGAAACCGGGGTTGCCGCCGCGGTGGCCGAGTTCGGCGCCGGCGCCGTCGGGGTGGAGGGTGGCGAGGAAGAAGGTGTCGGCGGCGGCGAGGAACTCCCGCTGTTCCGCCGTCAGTCCGGAGCCTCGGCGCGGGCTGCCGGGCGCGCGGTCCACCGTCTCGTAGGTCTCCCTGCGCTGTATGTACTTGGGGCAGTTGGCGAACACCCGGTCGGTCTCGACGGCGAAACCGCGCGGGGTGGGCCGCAGCCGGCCGTTCAGCCGTACCCGGCGCCGGGTCCGCGGGTCGAGGACGAGCGTGCCCACGGGGGTTCCGGGGGTGGCCAGCGCCGCCGCGAGGGGGTCGGCCGGGGGCGTCCCGTCCGTGCCGCCGGGAGTGTCCGCGCGGGAGGTTCCGGTCGCGACCGAGAACCGGCGGGGTCCGGTGGCCCGGACGAAGCCGGGGGCGCCCGTGACCGCCGACGCCCACACCCGGCCGTCGGCCGGGTCGGCCGCGCCCACGACCAGCAGCGGCTGGAGCTCCAGGAAGGCGGCGACGACCGGCCTGATGCCCTCGCCGATCGCCCGGCCCATGTGGTCGGCGAGTTCGCGGACCCCGACGCGGTCCTGAACCGCACGCGAGCCGGAATGGTAGACGCCCATGACGTGCCCGACCTCCTCCACTCCGACGACCGCCTCGGTCACCGCGGTCTCCATGCTCCGGTATCGCACACCGACCCCGGACTTAACCACTCACACTAAAGTTAGCGGTTAGAATCGTGTACGTCAACCGGTCACGTACTCTTGAGCGGTTAGCCCGGAAGGAGCTCCGATGTCCGCCACCACCCCCGACCCCCGCCCCCTGACCGGCGAGCCCCTCGCGCTCGACCTGCTCAACACCCGGTGGGTACGGGAGGGCGCCGTCGAGGATCTGCTGCGGGACACGGACGGGCTCGCCGTCTGGCTCGCCGCGAACGGGCTGAACGGGCGGTTCACGGCCGACGCGACGACCCTGCGGCACACCCTCCGGGCGCGCGACGCGCTCAAGGCCGCGGTGGACGGCCCGGCGGACACCACCGGCGTCGACACCATGCTCGGACACGGGCGGATCCGGCCCACCCTCACCGCCGAAGGACCGGGCGAGCGCGCCGAGTTCAGGGACGACGCCTGGGGTCCCGGCTGGCTGGCCGCCCGGAACTACCTGGAGCTGCTCGCCGCCGCCCCCGACCGGATCCGCCGCTGCGCGCACGAGGCCTGCGTGCTGCACTTCTTCGACACCTCACGCAACGGCACCCGCCGCTGGTGCTCCATGGCGGCCTGCGGCAACCGCGCGAAGGCCTCCCGGCACTACGCCCGCGCCAAGGACGCCTGACCCCGTCGCAATCCGCACAACCGGCGGACAGCCCTCACACAGGGGGCTCGTAGAGGGTTTTCCCCATACATCCATATCGATTCGGTCAACTCTCCCCAAACAGCTGTCCCTTAGGTAAAGCTTTGCGGTCATCCGGGACCGCATTCCGGACGACCGTGATCAGGCAGGAACGGCCTGGTCACGTGGTGCTCGTTCCTTTACCTACAAGGGATGCCGATGACCCTCACCCCCCAGCGTGAACCGATATCGGGCGCAAGACGTGTGGCCCGGATAGCCGTGGCCGCGGGCCTGGTGGCCGCGCTGTCCGCGGCCGGCCCCATACCCATGGCCTTCTCCGCCGACGCCGGCCAGACCCCGGCCGCGGCCGACCCGGGCGCGAAGTCCGCCCACGACAAGCTCGGCTCCGACGACGCCGACCTCCTCGCCGAGGCCAAGGCCGCCGGCGACAAGAACGTCACGCTGATGGTCGCGACCGCCCCCGGACAGACCGAGCAGGTCGCCAAGGAGCTGGACGCGGTCAAGGGCGGCTCCGTGGGCCAGTCCTACGACAAGGTCGGCTACGTCCGCGCCACCGTCCCGACGGGCCGGGCCGACTCGGCGATCGCCGCCGCGGCCAAGCTGACCTCGGTGCACGCCATCGACCTGCGGCAGGACATCGCCCTCGACGACCCGACGCCGAGCGCGGACACCGCGAAGGGCGCCAAGTCCGCCGCGACGAAGACCAAGACCTACGCGGCGCCGAACAAGAACACCCCCGCCGAGAACCCGTACAACCCGTCCTTCGAGACGGGCGCCGTCGACTTCGTGAAGAAGAACCCGAAGGCGGACGGCCGCGGTGTCACCATCGGCGTCCTCGACTCCGGCGTGGACCTGGCGCACCCCGCGCTCCAGAAGACCACCACCGGCGAGCGCAAGATCGTCGACTGGGTGACGGCGACCGACCCGATCCTCGACGGCGACGCCTCCTGGCGTGCGATGACGACCTCCGTGTCCGGGCCCAGCTTCACCTTCGGCGGCCGGACCTGGACGGCGAAGCCCGGGGCCTACCAGGTCAACCTCTTCCGGGAGTCCGCCACCGCGGGCGGTGACGCCAAGGGTGACGTCAACCGCGACGGCGACACCACCGACGTGTGGGGCGTCCTGTACGACGCGGCCGCCGGCACGGTCACCGTGGATGTGAACAACAACGGCGACTTCGCCGACGACACCGCGATGAAGCCGTACAAGGACGGCTACCAGATCGGGTACTTCGGCACCGACAACCCGGCGACCGACGTCGCCGAGCGGCAGCCCTTCGTCGTGCAGATCCGCAAGGACGTGCCGATGGACCCGTACGGCGGCGACTGGGTCGGCAAGAAGGCCGACTTCGCCAACATCGGTCTCATCGCCAGCGAGCACGGCACGCACGTCGCCGGCATCACCGCCGCGAACGGACTGTTCGGCGGCAGGATGAACGGCGCCGCGCCCGGCGCGAAGATCGTCTCCTCCCGCGCCTGCGTCTTCGGCCCGGGCTGCACCAACGTCGCCCTCACCGAGGGCATGATCGACCTGGTCGCCAACCGCGGCGTCGACATCGTCAACATGTCGATCGGCGGTCTGCCGGGTCTGAACGACGGCAACAACGCGCGCGCCGAGCTGTACACGCGCCTCATCGACACCTACGGCGTCCAGCTGGTCATCTCGGCCGGCAACGAGGGCCCCGGCGCCAACACCATCGGCGACCCCGGTCTCGCCGACAAGGTGATCTCGGTCGGCGCGGCCATCTCCAAGGAGACCTGGGCCGCCAACTACGGCTCGCAGGTGACGAAGAAGTACGCGCTGCTGCCCTTCTCCTCGCGCGGCCCGCGTGAGGACGGCGGCTTCACGCCGACGCTCGTCGCCCCGGGCGCCGCGATCAACACCACGCAGACCTGGCTGGAGGGCGCCCCGGTCGCCGAGGCGGGCTACCCGCTGCCGGCCGGCTACTCCATGCTCCAGGGCACCTCGATGGCCTCCCCGCAGGCCGCGGGCGCCTCGGCGCTGCTGATCTCGGCCGCCAAGCAGGCCAAGGTCGCGCTCACCCCGGCGATCCTGCGCACGGCACTGACCTCGACCGCCGACCACATCAAGGGTCTCCAGGCGTACGAGGAGGGCGCGGGCGCCATCAACATCGTGGACGCCTGGAAGTCCATCAGGAAGGGCGCCACCGCCCACGACTACGCCGTCAAGGCGCCGGTCGACACCGCGCTCGACTTCGCGCTGAAGACGCCGGGCTTCGGCACCGGCATCTACGACCGTGAGGGCGGCCTGAAGGCCGGTCAGAAGAAGACGTACGACGTCACCATCACCCGTACGTCCGGCGCCGACAAGGCGATCCGCCACGAGCTGCACCTCGAGAACAACGCGGCCGGCACCTTCAGGATCCTCGGCTCGGACGAGGTGAAGCTGTCGCTGAACAAGCCGGTCACCGTCAGGATCCAGGCCCAGCCGAAGGCCGCGGGCATCGCCAGCGCGATCCTGGAGGTCGACGACCCGAAGACCGAGGGCCTCGACAAGCAGATCCTCAACACGGTCGTCGTCTCGACGCCGGTGAAGTACACCTTCCACGCGTCGAACTCCGTGCAGCGCAACAGCTCGCAGTCCTACTTCCTGACCGTGCCCGAGGGCGCCCAGGCGTTCGAGGTCGCGATCAGCGGGCTGAAGGACAAGAGCCAGACCCGGTTCATCTCGATCCACCCGTACGGTGTCGCGGTCGAGGACAGCTCCACGATCTACTGCTACAACAACTACCTCGACGGCAACGGCTGCAAGCCCGACGCCCGTTCGTACCAGAACCCGCAGCCCGGGGTCTGGGAGATCGAGGTCGAGTCGCGCCGCACCTCGCCGCTGCTCGACAACCCGTACAAGCTGGACGCCACCGTCTACGGCGCGGCCTTCGACCCGGCGACCGTGACCGTGCCCGAGGCGAAGGTCGGCACCCCGGCCCCCGTCTCCTGGAAGGTCACGAACAACTTCGCCGCCATCGACGGCAAGCTGGCCGGCGGCCCGCTCGGCTCGTCCAAGGCGACCCGCCCGACCATCGCGAACGGCGCGACCGAGACCACCACGGTCGAGGTCCCGGCCGGCGCCAAGTCGCTGGACGTCTCCATCGGCAACGTCTCCGACGCCTCCGCCGACCTGGACCTGACGGTCTTCGACGCGGCCGGCAACCAGGTCGCCCAGCAGGCCGACGGCGACTCGGAGGAGGCGGTCTCCATCCCGTCGCCCGCCGCCGGCACGTACACCATCGAGGTCGCGGGCTACTCGGTCCCGGCCGGCACGACGGCGTACGACTACCTGGACGTGTTCTTCTCGTCCACGCTCGGCACCGTCACCGTCGACGAGTCGACGCCGGTGAAGCTCGGCACGGGCGCCTCGGCGTCGGTCTCCGCGACCGTCACCGCCGTGGCCGCCGCGCCCGAGGGCCGGGCCTTCTTCGGTCAGGTCCAGCTGGTGAACGCGCGGGGCACCGTCGCGGGCATCGGCAACGTGGCCATCGAGAAGGTCACTCCGTAACCACTACCGGTCGAACCGGTCGAACCGGCCGAAACGGTCGATCGATGACGGTCGACGGGCAGTGATCCGCGGTCAGTGATCCGCGGTCAGTGATCCGCGGTCAGCAGGTCGACCGGCAGCGGTCGACAGGGGCGGGCGTCCACCAGGGCGCCCGCCCTTCGCCGTGTCACGGCGTGCCCTGCTGTTCGCAGGTCACGCCCTCCGTCTCGGGCAGGGCCCGGGTGAGCGCATCACGTTCGGAGGAGATGTCGGACTCGCCGACCGCCCAGACGTCGGGGGTGGCGGCCCCCTTCGCGAAGGCGACCAGGACGTGGTCGCCCTCCCGCAGCAGCGGATCCATGTCCGCCTCCATCACGAAGTCGACCTCGGGCCCGGCCCCGGCCGGCCGGTAGGCGTGGGTGACCTGCAGGGTGACCCGCTCCCGGGTGGTGCCCGCCACCCGGCCGACGGCGGTGACGTCCCCCTCGACCACGAGCCGGGCGCAGGCCAGATAGCCGGGGTCGCCGAGGAGACTCGACCCGCCGCCCGCCGACGCCTCGGACTTCTCGTCGGACGCCGCCCCGCTGTCGGCGCTCTTGTCCGACGCGCTGCCGGCCACCCCCTGGCCGACCTGGACGACCACCCACCCGCCGCCCAGCACCAGCGCACCGGCGGCCGCCACCCCGGCGAGCCGCAGGGCGAGGGGACGGGTCCGGCGCGGTGGGCGCAGCTGCCGTACCGGGGCGGGCGCCGCCGCCCGCGTCCGCTCACGCGCCGGCTCGGTCAGGACGTCCGCGAGGACGCCGAGCTGCTCGCGCAGGAGCGCCACGTCGGCGGTCGCCGAGCGGTGGGCGGCCAGGTAGGCGGAATCGGCGCGGGCTTCCGCGGAGAGTCCGGAGAGAGGCACGTCGAGAACGGCGGCCATCAACGCGTCCATACCGTCGTACCCTTCCGACCCGTCCTGACCCGCGTAGGCGTCCTGGCCCTCATGCGCGTCGCGACTCTCGTACCCGTCGCGACCCTCGTGCACGTCACGACCCTCGTGATCGTTGTCGTTGCGACTCTCGTGATGGTTGTCGTTGCGGCTCTCGTGATCGTTGCGGTTCTCGTCGTGCGGTCCGTATCCGTCTCCGTGTCCGGGTCGGGCGGTCACGTCACACCACCTCGTCTTCGTGCAGGCGGGCACGCAGGGCCCGGACCGCCGTGTGCAGACGGCTCTTGACCGTGCCCTCCGGGACGCCCAGTTCCTGGGCTATCGAGCGCACCGGCAGGTCGGCGTAGAAACGCAGGACGAGAACCTGGCGCTGGGCGTCGGGCAGGTCGTCCAGGCCCTGCGCGACGGCGAGGGAGAGCACGCTGGTGTCCTCTCCGGAGGGGAGCTCGTGCTGGCGCAGCGAGGCCAGCCGCTCCCCCAGCCGCTCCTGGCGGCGCTTGGCACGGTGCCAGTCCATGGCGAGGTTGGAGGCGACGACCGCCGCCCACGCGGAGACGTCGCGCGGCGTCTCGTACCCCTTCGCCGCGCGCTCCAGGAGCCGCAGGCGGACCTGCTGCACCCCGTCCGGCAGGTCGGCCTGCGGCACCCCGCCCAGCGCGAGCACCGCCCGCACCCGGCGTTCCTGCGCCGCGTCCAGCGGATCGTCGTCCTGTCCGGACCCGTCCCCCTGGGCGCGCCGGGCTTTTCTGCGCAGCACAGCACCCCTCCCTACCGCGTTTCCTCTACGACGCCGTGGCGCGCGAAAACGTTCGCCGGCACCGTGGGGAATCCTCGGGAGGCGTACGTCACACCGTCGGGCGTCCCAGTCCTCGGGCATGGTGGGCAAAGAATTGGACAGGTGGGCCGGGGTCGGCCGCATGATGGAAAAGTCCGTAAAGAGCCGTGAACAGAGCAAGGAGTCGCCGTGAGGGTCGGAATCGTCGGAGCCACCGGTCAGGTCGGCACGGTCATGCGCAGGATCCTCAAGGAGCGTGACTTCCCCGTCACGGAGCTGCGTCTGTTCGCGTCGGCCCGTTCGGCGGGGACGGTCCTGGACGGCGTGACGGTGGAGGACGCGGCGACGGCCGACTACGCGAACCTCGACATCGTCCTGTTCTCCGCCGGCGGCGCGACCTCGCGGGCGCTGGCCGAGAAGGTCGCCGCACAGGGCCCGGTCGTGATCGACAACTCGTCGGCGTGGCGCAAGGACCCCGAGGTCCCCCTGGTCGTCTCCGAGGTGAACCCGCACGCGATCGTGGACCGCCCCAAGGGCATCATCGCCAACCCGAACTGCACGACGATGGCCGCGATGCCGGTCCTGAAGCCGCTGCACGCGGAGGCCGGCCTCGAAGCGCTGGTCGTCGCGACGTACCAGGCGGTGTCCGGCTCGGGCCTCGCGGGCGTGGCGGAGCTGCACGGACAGGCGCAGAAGGTCGTGCCCGACGCGGACCGGCTGACGCACGACGGCGAGGCCGTCGATTACCCGGAGCCGCAGGTCTACAAGCGCCCCATCGCCTTCAACGTGATCCCGCTCGCGGGCTCGGTCGTCGAGGACGGCCTGAACGAGACCGACGAGGAGCAGAAGCTCCGCAACGAGTCCCGCAAGATCCTGGAGATCCCCGGACTGAAGGTCTCCGGCACCTGTGTGCGCGTCCCGGTCTTCTCCGGCCACTCCCTCCAGGTCAACGCCCGTTTCGCGCGCCCGATCAGCGCCCAGCGCGCGACGGAGCTGCTGGGCGGCGCCCCGGGCGTGGCCCTCAGCGACATCCCGACCCCGCTCCAGGCGGCCGGCAAGGACCCGTCGTTCGTGGGCCGCATCCGCGAGGACGAGACCGTGGAGCACGGCCTCGCCCTGTTCATCTCCAGCGACAACCTCCGCAAGGGCGCCGCGCTGAACGCGATCCAGATCGCGGAGCTGGTGGCGGCCGAGCTGAAGAGCTGACGCCGACGCCCGGGGTTCCCGAGCGGCGGCGAGGAGGGGCGGGTGCACCAAGCACCCGCCCCTCCCCCATGCCCGGACCGCCCGGGGGGGGCGAGGCCCGGGGCGGGCCGGGGCAGGGCTGGAGCCGGGGGCGGGCCGGGGCGAGGCCAGGGCCGAAGGGCGGGCCGGGGCCGAGGTCAGGATCGAGGCCTTAGCCGAGGCCGGGATCGAGGCCGAGGCCGGGGGCAGGATCGGGGCCGGGGCCCAGTGGTCAGCTTCGGCGCACCTCGTACAGGAAGCAGCCGTACTCGACGGCCCTGACGTGGACGAGGGCGACCTCGGGGTCGGTGAACGCCTCGGCGAAGGCCGCGTCGAACCCGTCGGGGTCCTCGACGAGCCGGCCGCCCAGGATGCGCCCGGCGGCGGAGTAGCGGCGCACGGCCCGACGGGCGCGGGTGAACGGCAGGCCTTCCCCGGCCGGACCCCGGCACGCGCGCGCGTGGATGAAGACCGGGCCCTGCTCGTCGTACGGGCCGGGGTCGGCGCCGGTCGCCGCCGCCCAGCGGCGCAGCGGGGCGTAGGAGACCAGCGCGATCAGCTCGCCGGGCTCGCTGTGGCGCAGACAGCAGCGCAGCGGGGCGCCGCCCTCCTCGTCGGTGAGCGGGACGGCCGGGCGACCCGCGTCGTCGGTGGAACGCAGTTCGTCGAGCACGTCCGGCGGGACGGGCCGCGCGGAATGGGTGACCGGGTGCGTGGCTGAGTGGGTGACGGTGTGGGTGGCTGCCTGGGTGGTCATGTCCCGAGCCTCCCGCTCACCGCCCGGCCTCACCGGCGGAATCCGGACGTCGAGCTCCGGCCGCCGGGACGGGCAGCGAGGTGGACGGCCGGCTGCCCGGAACGTCGTCGCCCCAGGCAGGTGTCCCGTGGAAGGATGGCGCAACCGACACATATCCGAGGAGATGACCGCGTGCCTGGCACAAACCTGACTCGCGAAGAGGCGCAGCAGCGGGCGAAGCTGCTCACCGTTGACTCGTACGAGATCGATCTCGACCTCTCCGGCGCGCAGGAGGGAGGGACCTACCGGTCCGTCACGACGGTGCGCTTCGACGTCGCGGAGGGGGACGCCGAGTCCTTCATCGACCTGGTGGCGCCCACCGTCCACGAGGTCACGCTGAACGGGGACACGCTCGACGCGGAGGGGCTCTTCAAGGACTCCAGGATCGCGCTGCCGGGCCTGCTGGAGGGCCGTAACGTCCTGCGGGTCGTCGCGGAATGCGCGTACACCAACACCGGTGAGGGGCTGCACCGGTTCGTCGACCCGGTCGACGAACAGGCCTACCTGTACACGCAGTTCGAGGTGCCGGACGCCCGCCGCGTCTTCGCGTCCTTCGAGCAGCCGGACCTCAAGGCCACCTTCCGGTTCACCGTGAAGGCGCCGTCCGGCTGGACCGTCATCTCCAACTCCCCGACGCCCGAGCCCCAGGACGACGTCTGGGCCTTCGAGCCGACCCCGCGGATCTCCAGCTACATCACCGCGCTCATCGTCGGGCCGTACCACAGCGTGCACAGCGTGTACGAGAAGGACGGACAGTCGGTGCCCCTGGGCATCTACTGCCGGCCCTCCCTCGCCGAGTACCTCGACTCGGACGCGATCTTCGAGGTCACGCGGCAGGGCTTCGACTGGTTCCAGGAGAAGTTCGACTACGCGTACCCGTTCGCGAAGTACGACCAGCTGTTCGTGCCGGAGTTCAACGCGGGCGCGATGGAGAACGCGGGCGCGGTCACCATCCGGGACCAGTACGTGTTCCGGTCGAAGGTGACCGACGCGGCGTACGAGCTGCGCGCGGAGACGATCCTGCACGAGCTGGCCCACATGTGGTTCGGCGACCTGGTCACCATGGAGTGGTGGAACGACCTGTGGCTGAACGAGTCGTTCGCCACGTACACCTCCATCGCCTGCCAGGCGTACTACCCGCAGTCGCGCTGGCCGCACTCGTGGACCACGTTCGCGAACTCCATGAAGACCTGGGCGTACCGGCAGGACCAGCTGCCGTCCACCCACCCGATCATGGCCGAGATCCGCGACCTGGACGACGTCCTCGTCAACTTCGACGGCATCACCTACGCCAAGGGCGCGTCCGTCCTGAAGCAGCTCGTGGCGTACGTCGGCATGGACGAGTTCTTCGCCGGTGTGCAGGCCTACTTCAAGCGGCACGCGTTCGGCAACACGCGCCTGTCCGACCTGCTCGGCGCGCTGGAGGAGACCTCCGGCCGTGACCTCGGCACCTGGTCGCAGAAGTGGCTCCAGACCGCCGGCATCAACATCCTCCGTCCCGAGATCGAGACGGACGCCCAGGGTGTCATCACGTCCTTCGCGATCCGCCAGGAGGCCCCGGCGCTCCCGGCCGGCGCCAAGGGCGAGCCGATCCTGCGCCCGCACCGCATCGCCGTCGGCCTGTACGAACTCGACGACGACAGCGGCAAGCTGGTGCGCGACGAGCGCGTGGAGCTGGACATCGACGGCGAGCTGACGGCCGTACCGCAGCTGGTCGGCAAGCGCCGTCCGGAGGTCGTCCTGCTCAACGACGACGACCTGTCGTACGCCAAGGTCCGCCTCGACGAGCAGTCGCTCGCCTTCGTCACCGAGCACCTCGGCGACTTCGAGTCGTCCCTGCCGCGCGCCCTGTGCTGGGCGTCCGCCTGGGACATGACCCGGGACGGCGAACTGCCCACCCGCGACTACCTGTCCCTGGTGCTGTCCGGCATCGGCAAGGAGTCCGACATCGGTGTGGTCCAGTCGCTGCACCGCCAGGTCAAGCTCGCCATCGACCTGTACGCCGCCCCGGCCACCCGCGAGGCCCTGCTGACCCGCTGGACGGACGCCACGCTGGCGCATCTGCGGTCCTCGGCGGCGGGCAGCGACCACCAGCTGGCGTGGGCGCGCGCGTTCGCGGCCACCGCCCGTACGCCGGAGCAGATCGACCTCCTGGAGTCGCTGCTCGACGGAGGCCAGACCATCGAGGGCCTGGCCGTCGACACCGAGCTGCGCTGGGCGTTCGTCCAGCGGCTGGTGGCCGTGGGGACCTTCGACGAGGCGGACATCGCCGCCGAGTACGAGCGGGACAAGACGGCCGCCGGTGAGCGGCACGCGGCGACCGCGCGGGCCGCCCGCCCGACCCCGGAGGCCAAGGCGGAGGCGTGGGCGTCGGTCGTGGACTCCGACGAGCTGCCGAACGCCGTGCAGGAGGCGGTCATCGGCGGCTTCGTCCAGACCGACCAGCGTGAGCTGCTCGCGCCGTACACGGACCGGTACTTCGAGGTCGTCAAGGGCATCTGGGACTCCCGTTCGCACGAGATCGCCCAGCAGATCGCGATCGGCCTCTACCCGGCGGTCCAGGTCTCCCGGGAGACCCTGGACAAGACGGACGCCTGGCTGGCCTCGGCCGAGCCGAACGCGGCCCTGCGCCGCCTCGTCTCCGAGGCCCGCGCGGGCGTGGACCGCGCGCTGAAGGCCCAGGCGGCCGACGCGCAGTAGTCCTGGCAGTCCGTTACGCGGCGGAGGGCGCCCGATGTCACATCGGGCGCCCTCCGCCATGCGCACCCGCTGCTCCGTCCCTGCCCTGCCCCGTCCCTGCCTCACCATGCCCTGCCATGCCCGGGACGGGTCGAGTCCGATCGGGTCCGGTCCGGTCGGGTCGGGTCCGGTCCAGTCCGGTCCGGTCCGGTCCGGTCGGGTCGGGTCGGGCCAAGGCCGGGCCTCGCCGCGCCAGGCCAGGTCAGGAGGCGCCAGGTCCGGCCGCGTCGCGCTCATCGGCGGAGCGCCGGACCTGTCACGCCCGGCCGGTCCCGGTCCCGGTCCTCGCGAGCGTTCCCCTCAGCGGGCCGGAAGGTGCGTACGGCCGTCCCGGCGGTCCTCCCGCCGACCCTCAGCTGCCCCGCGACCGTCGCGCCGAACGCCAGCGCCATACCCGTCAGCTGTACCGGGGTCAGCGCCTGGCCGAGGGCGGCCCAGCCGACGACGGCCGCGGTCAGCGGGGAAAGCGGGCCGAGGAAGGTGACCTGGGTGGCGGTGAGCCGGCCGATGCCGCGGAACCAGAGCCAGTACGAGACCGCCGTGTTCGCCAGGGCGAGGTAGAGGTAGCCGCCGACCGCACGGCCGTCCAGGGCGGGCGGGGCGCCCTCGACGAGGAAGGCGAGCGGGGCGATGAGCAGGCCGCCCGCGGTCAGCTGCCAGCCGGCTAGGGCGAGCGGGCCGACGCCGTCCGGGCGGCCCCACCGCTTGGTGAGGACCGTGCCGGCCGACATCGAGGCCGTGGAGGCGAGCGCCGCGAGCACGCCGAGCGTGTCCAGCGCCCCGGCCGCCCTCAGCACCACCAGGCTGACGCCGAACGCGGCCACGACCCCGGCCACCACGGTCCGGGCGGTCGGCCGCTGGCCCAGCAGCAGTGCCGAGAGCCCGACGACGAACAGCGGTCCGATCGAGCCGACGACGGCCGCCAGGCCGCCGGGCAGCCGGTAGGCGGAGAGGAAGAGGAGCGGGAAGAAGGCGCCGATGTTCAGCGCGCCGAGTATCGCGGCCTTCCCCCACCAGACACCGCGCGGCAGGACCCGGCCGAGGGCGAGCAGCAGCAGCCCGGCGGGCAGGGCCCGCATCAGGCCGGTGAACAGGGGGCGGTCGGCGGGGAGGAACTCGGTGGTGACCGCGTAGGTGGTGCCCCAGGAGACCGGGGCGAGGGCGGTGAGCAGAACGGTCGTGGGCCTCTTCATGGAAATAGCTTAGCGCTAAGCGACTTACCGTCAAGCGGCTTAGCGCTGATTCGCTTGCCTTCGAGCCACTTTCTCGCGGGTGACCGGAAACGGAGGGATACTCCTCCCATGAGCAGCCCGCAGCCCCCGCGCAAGGACCCGGTCGACGCGATCATCGAGCAGTGGGCGACGGTCCGGCCGGACCTCGACACCGGCGCCATGGAGGTCTTCGGCCGGATCACCCGGCTCTCGCGCGCGATGGGCGACCGGCTGGAGAAGGCGTACGCGGCCCTCGGCATCGGACGCGGCGAGTTCGACGTACTCGCCACCCTGCGCCGCTCCGGCGAGCCCTACACCCTCTCACCCCGCGAGCTGTCGGCGACGCTCATGCTCACCACCGGCGGCATGACCGGCCGCCTCGACAAACTGGAACGGGCCGCGCTGCTGCGCCGCTCCCCCGACCCGCACGACCGCCGCGGCCTCCAGGTGACGCTGACCGAGAAGGGCCTCGAACTGGTCGACCGGGCGGTCGGCGAGGGCCTCGCCGCCCAGACCGAGGCCCTGACCTCCGCCCTGGCCCCCGATCGGGCCGCTCAACTGGCGGGCCTGTTGCGGGAGTTGCTGTCGACGACGGAGACACCGAGGAGCTGAACCGGAGGCGGTCGACGCGTCGGCGGGTGCTCGGCGCGCGTCGGCGGAGTGCTCGGCGCGTCGGCCGGGAGCCGCTCGGCACGTCAGCCGGGGAGCCGCTCGGGAAGGCGGTCAGTCGCCGAAGGGCCAGGTGTAGCCGAGCTCTTCGGCGCGCTCGCGGGTGCCGCCGCTCACCCGGCCGTAGTTCTTCGGGTCCTCCTCGGACAGGCGGCGCAGGGCCGCGGCGGCCTGCGCCTCGGGCGGGGTGCCGTCGTCCGGGACGGTCCAGCGGAACACGAGCGGATCCCCTTCCGGGCGCCCCGCGCCGAGTCCCGGCTGGTACCAGAAGTGCACCTGGACGGTGTCCGGGTCCTCCGAGCCGGTGCCGGTCCAGCCTCCGCGCGCGTCCCACCGGCTCAGCAGCTCAGGTCGTTCGACCAGTCCCGCCTTGATGAGCCGGGCCACGGCGCGGGCCCGCCAGGACCAGGCCCGGTCCGTCTCCGCGCGAGCGATCTCGGCGTCGTAGGCGGCGGCGTCGAACCGGAGGGCCGGGAGTTCGGGTGCGGGCCCCCGGACGCCCGGCGGGGGCGGCCGCCGCCAGTCCTCCCACACGACCCGGTCGCCGTCGCGGCGGATGGTGACGTGGAGCGCGCCGCAGCACCCCTCGCCGCACCAGGCCTCCGCCAGCCGCACCCGGCGGGGCTCCGGTACGGCCCGCAGCAGACCCTCGTCGAGGAGCAGCTCCGGGCTGTGCGCGGGCCCGTGCGCGAAGACCGCCGGGACGAGGGGACGCCCGTCCACGAGGATGCGGGTCTCGACAAGTCCCCGGTCCACGGGGTCTCCGGCCACGATCTCGACCCGCAGCCCGCTTTCGGGCGGGGCGGGGCGAGTGAACGGCCGCCGGCCGGTACGCCGGATCCAGCCGACCCGGAGCCGCCGAGCCGCGTCGCCCTCCGACATCGCCCCGCCCTCCGGAGTCGCCCCGGCCACCTGGGGCGCCCCGGCCGGGGCGCGCGCGTCGGCCGGGCGCTCCGCGTCGAGGTCGGCCGGGACGGTCCAGGAGGGCTCGGCCAGCAGCCGGTCGAGGGATCCGAGGAGCGTCTCGCGGCAGCCGGAGGGCCAGTCCAGCAGCGCTCCGGGGCCGCTGCTCAGATCGAGGGCGAGGGAGAGAAGGGTGGCGTGCTGTTCGAGGGTCGGCGGCAGAAGACCGGCCCGGGTGACGACGGTTTCGTACACGGCGGGTGCCTCGCGGTAGGTGAGAAGTTCGGTCACGTCGTCGCTCGCGCACGCCATCCGGACGAGCAGCCGGGCCGCCCGGGCGAGCAGGGCCGGGTCGGCGGGACGCTCGGCGAGCAGGTCGGGCAACCGGACGGCCTCCGCGATACGGCGGGCGGTCGCGGCCCCGAGGAAGCGGGGTTCGGCACGGAAGGCCACCAGCTCCGAGCGGACGGCCGGTTCGTCCCCCGTCCCCAACGCATGGACGAGCGGCCGCAGTTCGCCCCGGCGCACGGAGGTCACGAGCCAGAGGACTGCGGCGGACCGGCGGTCGAGGGCGTCGAGGGCCTGGACGGCCGGCCCGGTGAGCGATCGGAGCAGCCCGAGGGTGGAGATATACGGCACGTCCTCGGGCTCGCCGAGGCGGGTGAGAAGGGCGATGCCCACGGTGACGGCGGGCACGGTGCTGCCGCTCCGGGTCAGTCGCCTGGCCAGGACGCGGACGGTGGCATGCTCGTCGGACGGCAGCGGCAGGGCGGCGACGGCCGACCGGATCAGCTGCCGGTGGCGGCCCCGGACGCCGAGTTCGGCGAAGCGGCGGTGCAGGGCCGCCGGATCCTCCGGCAGCGGGTTCAGCGCCTTCTGGACGACACCCGCCGCCTCCCTGCGGGACAGCCCCGCGTCAGAGGGCCCCGAGGGGAGACCGGCGGGCGAGCCGGCGGAAAGGTCAGCAGGCAAGTCGGCACGGAGACCGGCACGGAGATCTACGGGGACGTCGGCGGGGAGGTCGAAGCCGCGGCCGGGCGGGAGCCCGTCCGGCGACTCCTGCCGCAGACGCAACACCTGTTCGTACAGGGCGGGCGGCGGCACGGCCGGGGCGCTCACCGAGCGGTGTGGAACTCGATTCGGCAGGTCATGCGCAGGAGCCTGTCAGCCCGGCCACGGCCTGTCGACGCAATTACCGGCACCGCACCGCCGTGCGCCGGCGCTTTCCGGCGCTCGCTCAGCCGACGTGCGTCGCGAGGGCGGCCTCGACGGCGGCCGGGTCGGCGGTGTCGGACGCCCAGGCCGCATAGCCGTCGGGACGTACCAGCAGTGCCGTACGCCGGTCACTCGCCCAGTGCGCCACGGCGAGCCGGTCCTTGCGGACGGCCGCCCCCCTGTCGCCGTCCGCCTCCGGAGTGATCAGGACGAAGCGACCGCCGCGCAGCTCCTCGTAGAGGCGACCGCCGTCGGCGAGCGCGACGTCCGGGATCCGGGTGCCGGTGAGCCGGTGGGCGCCCCGAGGAGCCGGGTAGCGGTAGCCGATGCCGGTGAGCTGACCGACCGCCCTGCGGCGGGCGGGAGCCGCGGCGCCGAGGAAGCCGGTCAGCGCGGCACGCAGGGCCAGGGTCCAGGGGCGCTTGGCCATGGCGAGACGGACGATGCCACCGCTGCTGCGCAGGACGGACCTGCCGACGGGATGCCGTTCGGCCTGATAGGTGTCCAGGAGGTCGGCGGACGCGTGACCGTGGACCACCTGGGCGAGCTTCCAGCTCAGGTTGGCCGCGTCCTGGAGGCCGGTGTTCATGCCCTGGCCGCCGGCCGGGGTGTGCACGTGCGCGGCGTCGCCGGCCAGGAACACGCGGCCGACGCGGTAGGCGGGCGCCTGGCGTTCGTCGCTGTGGAAGCGGGACATCCAGCGTGCGTCGTACATCCCGAAGTCACGGCCGAGGGCGAGCCGTGCGACCTCCTTGACCTCGTCGAGGCCGAGCGGCTCGCTGTCGGGGACGTCACGGGCGCGGTTCCAGCCGATGAGCCGGTAGTAGCCGTCACCGAAGGGCGCGAGGAAGGCGAAGGCGTCGCCGACGGCATTGACGGTGAGCAGCGTCTCGGGCTCCTCGGCGAGCCTGACGTCCGCGAGGACGACGGAGCGGATGACGGAACGGCCCGGGAAGGGCAGTCCGATCGCGTCCCGCACGACACTGCGCATGCCGTCGGCGCCCACGACATACGCCGCTCGCAGTTCCCCACTCGCCCCACCCGCCGCACCCGATGCATCCGCCGCCCCACCGATCGCGGTCGCGGCGGTGTCGGTGGTGGGGGAGGCGCCGTCGAGGACGGTGTCGCCGACCGGGCCGGTGGCGGCGGTGATGGTGCCGGTGGTGGCGGTGGCGGTGGCGGTGCGGACCTGCACGGTCACGCCGTCCGCGTCCTGGCTCAGACCGGTCACCTCGGTCTCGTACCGGAACTCCACGCCCGCCTCGACGGCACGCCGTCGCAGCGCCTTCTCCACCTCGTACTGCGGGATGACGAGGAGGTGGTTGAAGCGGGAGGGGAGGGTGTCGAGGGCGACGGTCAGGCCCCCGAAGAGACGGAGGCGGTCGAGGGGGCGGCCTGCCTGCTCGAGTTCGTCGGCGAGACCGCGGGCGTCGAGCTGTTCGAGGGTGCGGGCGTGCAGGACGAAGGCGCGGGAGAGGTTGCTGATGTGGTGCGGACGCTTCTCGACGAGGGTGACCGGGACGCCGGCGGTGGCGAGGTCACCGGCCAGAAGCAGGCCGGTGGGCCCGGACCCGACGACGATCACGGGGCGGGGGGTGCTGGTGCCGGTGCTGTCGGTGGTGCCAGTGGTGCCGGTCATCGTGGCCTCCTGGGTGCCAACGCTTGTTGGTCAACAGCCATTGGCCAACAGTTGTTGGTCAACAGTTGTTGGTCAACGCTTGTTGGTCAACGCTTGTTGGCAAACATAGAACCGCCGCGCGCCGAATGTCAACGCTTGTTGGCCTACGTATGTTGGCCTACGCTCGTTGGCATGCCAGACAGCAAGCCCGCAGGCTCCCCCCGCCGCTCCGACGCCACCCGCACCGCCATCCTCGACGCCGCCCGCGAACGCTTCGCCGCCGACGGCTACGAGCGGGCCACCATCCGCGCCGTCGCGCGGGACGCGAGCATCGACCCGTCGATGGTGATGCGCTACTACGGCAGCAAGGAGGGCCTCTTCGCGGCGGCCGTCGCCGTCGACCTGAAACTGCCCGACCTCACCGCGCTTCCCCGCGAGGAGGCCGGCCGGGCCCTCGTGACCCACTTCCTCGACATGTGGGAGGAGAACGAGGTGCTCACCGCGCTGCTCCGGGTCGGCGTGACCAACCAGGCCGGGGCCGAGCGGATGCAGGGCATCTTCCGCGACCAGATCCTGCCGGTGGCCCGCACGGTCTGCCCCGATCCCGAGCAGGTCCCGGCCCGGGCGGCGCTCTGCGCGACCCAGCTGCTCGGACTCGCCCTCACCCGTTACGTCCTGCGCTTCCCGCCGGTCGTGGCGTTGCCTCGCGAGGAGGCGGTGGCGTGGCTGGCGCCCACGGTGCAGCGCTATCTGACGGCGCCCCACCCCTCGGACCCGGCCTAGAAACCCGGCCTGGAAACCCGGCCTGGAAACCCGGCCCGGAAACGCGTCGAGGGCGTCGGCTCCTTCTCCGTGCGACATGCGCGTACGGAGAAGGAGCCGACGCCCTCGGGCCCGAATCGGGCCGGGAGTCAGGGGGCCGGCGAGTTAGGCCTTGGCCTTCGCCTGGCCCTTGACGGTGATGTTGGAGCTGGTGGTGTCGCCCCTGTCCTTCGACTTGTCCAGGACCCACACCAGGCCGGCGATCAGCGCGAACAGCGCGAGGGGGGCCACCACATAGAGGCCCAGCGTCTCGCCGACGCTCAGACCCGGGCCGGGGTCGTCACCGTCGTCGCGGGTCAGCGCGAGCGCGGGGGACGACATGAGCAGCATCATCAGCGTCGTACCGGCAGCCAGGGCGCCGGCGCGCAGGGCGTTCTTCTTGTCCACGGTGCCCAAGTTAGCGAACGGTGCCGGGGAGCGCGCGCCCGGGGTGCCGTATGAGGCGCCGGGCGCTCGTACGGCCGTCCCGGGGACTGCCGCCGTCGCCCCCCGTCGCGGTCCCGAAAGGCCCTGTCCGCCGCGCTCAGGTACCGGGCGGGCCGTGCTCCTCCCGCAGTACCTCGATCAGCGCCCGCAGCCGGGGCGAGGCCGCCAACTCCTCCAGGGTCACCGGGCGGCCGGTCGCGTCCGCGATCGGCAGTCGCCAGTTCGGATACTGGTCCCAGGTGCCGGGGAGGTTCTGCGGGCGACGGTCTCCGACGCCGTCCGGGAGCCAGACGCCGATCATGCGGGCGGGGGTGCGCAGCAGGAAACGGTGGACGGCCTGGACCTCGGCCTCCTCCGAGGAGAGGTCGCTGCCGCCGCCGATGCCGGCCAGGAGTCCGAGGCGGGTGAGCAGGCCCAGCCACTCGGCCGTGTCGTTGGCCGCTTCGGCGCGCTCCTCCTCCACGGACCGGGTCAACAGGCCGAGCCGGTCACGGAGTTCGACGTGCTCACCGGTGAGCCGGGCGGCGGTGGACGGCAGGTCGTGCGTGGTGGCGGTGGCCAGGCAGTCGTCGCGCCAGCGGTCGGGGGGCAGGGGGCGCCCGTCGCCGTCCCAGTCCCGTTCGAACCACAGCACGGACGTACCGAGCACCCCCCGTTCGCGCAACGCCTCGCGCACGCCCGGCTCGACGGTGCCCAGGTCCTCGCCGATCACCACCGAACCGGCCCGGGAGGCCTCCAGCACCAGGACGGCGAGCATGGCCTCGGCGTCGTAGCGGACGTAGGCGCCCTCGGTCGGCGGCTCGCCCTGCGGGACCCACCAGAGACGGAACAGGCCCATGACGTGGTCGATGCGCAGGGCGCCGGCGTACCGGAAGAGGGCCTTGAGGAGCCGCCGGTAGGGGGCGTAGCCGGAGGCGGCCAGCCGGTCCGGGCGCCAGGGCGGCAGACCCCAGTCCTGGCCACGCGCGTTGAAGGCGTCCGGTGGGGCGCCCACCGACATACCGGCGGCGAAGTACTCCTGCTGCGCCCACGCGTCGGCGCCCTCGGGGTGCACGCCGACCGCCAGGTCGTGCACGATCCCGACGGGCATGCCCGCCTCGCGCGCGGCGCGCTGGGCGGCGGTGAGCTGGGCGTCGGTGAGCCAGGCGAGACGGGAGTGGAAGTCGACACGGTCCATCAGCTCGCGGCGGGCGCGGGTCGTCTCGGCGGAGCGCGGGTCCTGGAGCCCGGTCGGCCACTGCCGCCACTGCGACCCGTGCACCTCGGCGAGCGCGCACCAGGTGGCGTGGTCCTCCAGGGCCTGGCCCTGTTCGGCGAGGAAGTCGCAGTAGGCGGCGCTGCGGCCGGGCCCGAGCGGTACCCGGGCAACCAGCTCCAGCGCCTCCCGCTTCAACTCCCACACGGCGTCCCGGTCGATCAACTCGCCCTTTTCCAGGACGGCTTCGCGCAGTCGTCCGGCACGTTCGCGCAACGCGGAGCGCGCATCCCCGTCGTCCTGGACGTAGGCGAACTCGGGGACGTCCTCGACCCGCAGATGCACCGGGTCGGGGAAGCGACGCGAGGAGGGACGGTACGGGGAGGGGTCGGTCGGGGTGCCGGGCACGGCCGCGTGCAAGGGGTTGACCTGCACGAACCCGGCGCCCAGCGCCCGTCCGGCCCAGGCGGTCAGCTCGCCGAGGTCACCGAGGTCGCCCATGCCCCAGGAGCGCCGGGAAAGGAGGGAGTACAGCTGGACGAGGAGTCCGTACGAGCGTCCCGTGGACGTGGGCAGCCGGGGCGGGGCGACGACGAGATGGGCGCGGCCGGTCCGCCCGTCGGGCGCGGTGACCGTCAGCAGATGCACTCCGAGCGGGAGTTGCTCAACGGAGTCGCGAGCCTCGCCCTCCTCGGTCTCCACCCGCAGGACGGTGCCCTCGGGCAGCGCGGCGAGCGCCTCGCAGGGGTTCCCGCGCCAGCACACCACGGTCGGCGGCAGCAGCCGCTCGCGCAGCTCCCGTTCCCGGGCGGCGAGCGCGGCACGTACGTCCTTCGGGGTGCCGGCGTCGACGCCGAGGGCGGCCAGGGCGCGGGTGACGGCACCGGCCGAGGCCGTGACCGTGCGGTCCGGGGAGGGCTGGTAGGAGGTGGCGACGCCGTGCAGCGCGGCGAGCCGGGCGAGCTCCTCTCCGGGGGGCGCGGTCATCTAGGGCCTCGTGGAGTCGGAGTCCGCGACGGCGAGCGGCGGCTCGCTGGTCAGGGGCTCGGCGTCGGGCAGCGGGGGTTCGCTGGTCAGCGGGGGTTCGGCGTAGGTGCCCTCGGCGCCGAGGGCGCTGAGGTAGGGGTCATCGAGCTCGACGGGGGTGGCGGCGGAGTGCTCCGCCAGGCGTTTGGAGCGGGCCGGTGCGATCACCGTGGCCTCCTCATCAGTACGGCATCGGATACCCCAGCCCTACCCAGCGGACGCGGGGACAGACGTCCTCACGTCATTACACGCCGCCACCCCCTCCCTCGGCCCGCGCCGACACGGCGGCCCGGCGTGCCGAAACGAAGGCGCACGACGTCACACCACGGCGCACGACATCACACCGCGGCGCACCCCGGCACACTGCGGCACACCGCGAACGAGACCGCCGTACAGGAGACGGTTTTCGGCCGCATGCCCTCGACACCCCGCCTCAGGCGCGCAGAGCGGCGTCGAGAGCGCGTATGAGCTCTCCCACGCGCCCGCCTCCGGGAGGTGCGGCCGGCAGCCGGCCGAGCACCGCGGCCACCGCCGCCGGCACGTGCTGCCCCGCCCACTCCAGGGTCCCCACCCCGACAGGGCTCCCCTCAGTGACAGGGCTCACGGCGGTGACAGGGCTCACGGCGGTGACGGTCCGGTCTTCCACCGCCTGCTCTTCCACCGCTGCCAGCCCTTCCGCCGCTGCCAGCTCTTCCGCTCGCGCCGCGTGCGCCGCCGCACCGAGGATGTGCTTCACCTGGTGAGCGTCGGCGAGGGGATGCAGATACGCGGCGGCGGCCGCGTGGCTCGCCGCTCGTGCCGCGTCGGCCGCGGCAGGCGAGCCAGGTGAGGCGGGTGAGGCGGCCTCCTGCGCCGCCCGGTACGCCGCCCACGCGCTCTTGCGCAGGGCGCCCGTGCGCCGACCGCCCTCGGCGAAGGCGTCCGCCGCTTCGACGGCGTCCCGAGGGCGCGGGTCCGCTGGAACGCTCCGTTCGAAGACCGGCAGCGCTCTGCGCGCGCAGTCGGCCGCGTAGCCCGCGATCTCGCGCAGTTCGTGTTCGCTCAGCTCGATCTTGTCCGACGTGGAGGGCACGGCTCCATCCTGCCGCCGCCCGAACCCCGCCGACCAGACCGGTGCCACTCGGACCAGTGCCGTTCGGGCCTGTGCCGTTCAGGCCTGTGCCACTCGGACCTGTGCCGGACCAGTGCCGCCGTTCAGGCCGGTGTCGCTCCGGCCTGCCCCGCCCAGACCTGCGCCGCCCAGACCTGCCCCGTCCAGGGCGGCGCCACGCATGACGATGCGGCCCCGGGGGCGCAGGGACCCCCCGGAGCCGGTCGCACCCGACTCCGGGCCGTGGTGACGCGGTGCGAGAAACGCGGGCGGCGCAATACGAAGACCCGGATCGTCAGGCGGAGATGCCGTCGATCCGGGCCAGAGCGTCGTCCGCGCCGTACGGCTGCAAGTACGGCAGCCAGCGCGGGTCCCTATGCCCGGTGCCGATGATGCGCCAGGCGAGTCCAGAGGGCGGAGCGGGTTTGTGGCGCAGCCGCCAGCCGATCTCGACGAGGTGCCGGTCGGCCTTGACGTGGTTGCAGCGACGGCAGGACGCCACGACGTTGTCCCACACGTGCTTGCCCCCGCGACTGCGCGGGATGACGTGGTCGACGCTGGTTGCGACGCCACCGCAGTACATGCACCGGCCCCCGTCCCGGGCGAAGAGCGCCCGACGGGTCAGAGGAACGGGCCCCCGATAGGGAACCCGGACGAATCGCTTGAGCCGGACCACGCTGGGTGCGGAGACTGTGACGGTCGCGCTGTGCAGGAAGGCGCCGGATTCCTCGAGGGAGATCGCCTTGTTCTCCAGGACGAGGACGAGCGCGCGGCGGAGCGGTACGACGCCGAGCGGCTCGTACGACGCGTTGAGGACCAGGACATGCGGCACGGATGCCTCCTTGGGCGTCGGCGGCGCGTGGCTCGCGCCGGGACGATCTGTGGTCAGTCTCCCCTCTTGCCTGGTGGACGCGCCACCATGTCCCGGTAACGGGCTGGGAGTGTTTTCGACCACACCCTGTTGTCTCCCCAGGATCATGGCCTGTTCAAGCGCAGGTGAGGACTGTCTCTCCTTCACGGAACCGGCCGGACCACACACAATGCCCCGTTAGTGTGGTGGTTCTGCCCGTCCGGTGACCTTTCCGTGACCTCGCAGCGCGTGTCGCCCTTGACCGCCGCACCGAATGGAGCAGTGCAGCACCTGGAGGTACCTGCCGTGTCCTTGCCCGCCGTCCTACTGGCCGCCGACGCGTCGCCGTCGCCGACTCCCTCGGAGTCGCCGACCGCGGTGACCGTCCCGTCCCTCCAGGACGCCCAGGAGAGCGCGACGAACGCTGCCAGCTGGGTCGAGCAGAACTGGTCGACCTGGCTGGCGATCGGTCTGCGCGTGCTGTTGATCCTGGTGATCGCGGTGGTGCTGAGAGTGGTGGTGCAGCGGGCGATCACCAAGCTGATCGACCGGATGAACCGCACCGTCTCCTCGGTGGACGGCACGGCGCTGGGCGGGCTGCTGGTCAACAACGAGCGTCGGCGTCAGCGCTCGCAGGCGATCGGCTCGGTGCTGCGTTCGGTGGCGAGTTTCGTGATCCTCGGCACGGCCGCCCTGATGGTGCTGGGCACCTTCGAGATCAATCTTGCCCCGCTGCTGGCCTCCGCCGGTGTGGCGGGCGTGGCGATCGGTTTCGGTGCGCGCAACCTGGTGACGGACTTCCTGTCCGGTGTGTTCATGATCCTTGAGGACCAGTACGGCGTCGGCGACCAGATCGACGCGGGCGTCGCCACCGGCGAGGTCATCGAGGTGGGGCTGCGTGTGACGAAGCTGCGCGGCGCCAACGGTGAGATCTGGTACGTCCGCAACGGCGAGGTCAAGCGGATCGGCAACCTCTCGCAGGGCTGGGCGACGGCCGGCGTCGACGTGACCGTCAAGGCGTCCGAGGACCTCGACCTGGTCAAGGCCACCCTGGACGAGGTCGCCGAGAAGATGAGCAAGGAAGAGCCCTGGAACGAGCTCCTGTGGAGCCCGATCGAGGTGCTCGGCCTGGACAGCGTCCTGCTCGACTCGATGGTCGTCCGCGTCTCCGCGAAGACGATGCCCGGCAAGGCCCTGGTCGTCGAGCGGGAGCTGCGCTGGCGCGTCAAGCGCGCCTTCGACGCGGCCGACATCCGCATCGTGGGCGGCGCGACGGCCACCGTCACGGAGGACCTGGCCGACCCGACGGCCGCGGTCGCGGCCCCGTCGGTGTTCTCCAACGCGGACTCGCCGCAGGTGGCGGCGGCGGCGCCGATCACGCCCCAGCGCGCGACGACGACTCCTTCGGCCAAGTAGCCCGTACGCCGAAAGGCCGCACCCCGGAAGCCCCGGTGTGCGGCCTTCCGGCGTTCCCGGGCCCGCGCGCCGACCTTCCCGGGCCCGCGCGCCGACCTTCCCGGGCCCGCACGCCGGCGTTCCCGGGCCCGTACGGACATTCGGATGTTCCGCCCCCGAAGTGCCCCCGAAGTAACGACTCTGTTGCCTCGGGGGCGTTTCCCCTTTCACTCCTTGACGTCCCCTTCGTGACGGGTCTACGTTCCTGCCAGCCGATAGGAAACTTTCCTAACAGTGACCGGATGTGGACTTGCGTCCGGCGTACTTGAGAAGCTGGGCAGTTCAGAAAGGCAGGTGTCGACCCCATGGCAGCAACCGCCGGTACGCCGGGCACCCCGCGCGTCCTGCGCGCCATGAACGACCGCGCCGCCCTCGACCTCCTGCTGGCGCACGGCCCCCTGTCCCGCACCCGGATCGGCAAGCTCACCGGCCTGTCGAAGCCCACCGCCTCACAGCTGCTGGCCCGGCTGGAGGCGGCGGGACTGGTCCTCGCGACCGGCACCACCGAGGGACGCCCCGGCCCCAACGCCCAGCTGTACGAGGTCAATCCGGCCGCCGCGTACGCCGCGGGGCTCGACGTCACCCCCGAACGCGTCCTGGCCGCCGTCGCCGACGCCACCGGCCGGACCGTGGGCGGGTTCGAGGTGCCCACGCCCGGCCGCAAGACCGCCGACGCCGTCGTACGGCAGGTCACCGACGCCCTCGACGGCGCGGTGAAGGCGGCGGGCCTCGCCCGGGACGACGTGCGCCGGCTCGTCGTCGCCACCCCCGGCGCCTTCGACCCCACCACCGGTCGTCTGCGCTACGCCTCCCACCTGCCCGGCTGGCACTCCCCCGCGCTGCTCGACGATCTCGCCGCGGCCCTGCCGATGCCGGTCGAGTACGAGAACGACGTCAACCTCGCCGCCGTCGCCGAGCAGCGCCTGGGCGCGGCACGCGGGCACGAGGACTTCGTCCTGCTGTGGAACGAGGGCGGTCTCGGCGCCGCCCTGGTCCTCGGCGGCCGGCTGCACCGCGGCTGGACCGGCGGCGCCGGAGAGGTCGGCTTCCTGCCGGTCCCCGGCGCGCCCCTGGTCCGGCAGGTGACCAAGGCCAACAGCGGTGGCTTCCAGGAGCTGGCGGGCTCACAGGCCGTCCCCCGGCTGGCCCGGGAACTCGGCGTCACCGACATCCCGTCCGGGCCGTACGCCGAGGTCGCCGCCGCGCTCGTCGAGCGCGCCGCCGCCGAGGACACCCCCGTGCACCGGCAGCTGCTCCAGACGTACGCGACCCGGCTCGCGACCGGTCTCGCCTCGCTCGTCTCCGTACTCGACCCCGAACTCGTCGTCCTCAGCGGCGCCTCCCTGACCGCCGGCGGCGAGGTGCTGCGCGCCCTCGTCCAGGACGAACTGGCGGAACTGGCCGCGTCCCGGCCGAAGCTGGTCATGGGCGACGTCACCGAACGGCCCGTGCTGCGCGGCGCGTTGGAGAGCGCGCTGGCGGCCACCCGCGACGAGGTCTTCGACACCTCGCGCTAGCCGCACCACCACCCCCTCCCCCGAACCCTCACCCCGTCCCGCGCCACCACCCGCGCCACCCGCTCCACCCCGCCTCATCGCGTTCCACTCACCCTGCCCTGTCCCTGGAAGGCTCCGCCATGCCCACACGCATACCCGTAGTCGTCCGAAAGGCGGCTTTTGCCCTCACCGCCTCCACGGCCCTCCTGCTGAGCACCACCGCCTGTACCGGCCAGTCCGCGACCGGCTCCGACGACGACGCGTCGAAGGAGACGACCCTCACCTTCTGGCACGCCTGGAGCGCGCCGAACGAGGTGGCGGCCGTGAAGTCACTGATCGCGGGCTTCGAGAAGGCACACCCCAACATCCATGTGAACGTCGTCGGCAACATGACCGACGACAAGATCAACCAGGCGCTGCGCGCGGGCGGCACCAAGGCGCCGGACGTGATCTCGTCGTTCACCACCAACAACGTGGGCAAGTTCTGCTCGTCGGGCGCCCTCGTCGACCTCAACCCCTTCTTCGAGAAGGCGGACATCGACCCGTCCACGACCTTCCCGAAGGCCATGAACGAGTACACCCAGTTCGACGGCAACCGCTGCGCCGTCCCGCTGCTGGGCGACGCCTACGGCCTGTACTACAACAAGACGGCGTTCGAGAAGGCGGGCATCACCGCTCCCCCCAAGACCTGGTCCGAGTTCGAGGCCGACGCCAAGAAGCTGACGATCACCCAGGGGAACACGTACAAGCAGCTCGGCTTCATGCCGAACTACCACGGCTGGGAGACGACCACCGAGCACTACCTCGGCCAGTTCTCCCCGACGTACTTCGACACGGCCGGCAAGTCGACCATCGCCACGGACCCGGCCGTCGCGTCCGCCTTCACCGTCCAGAAGAAGCTCGTCGACGACCTCGGCGGCTTCAAGAAGCTGGAGACCTTCCGCTCCACGCTCGGCGACGAGTGGGGCCCCAAGCACCCCTTCCAGACCGGTCAGGTCGCCATGCAGCTCGACGGCGAGTGGCGGCTGGGCATGGCTCTGGAGGCCAAGCCGGACTTCGAGATCGGCGTCGCCCCGCTGCCCGTCCCGGACGACCAGGCGGCCCAGTACGGCAAGGGGTACATCACCGGCACCATCGCCGGCATCGCCGCCACCAGCAAGAAGCAGAACGCGGCCTGGGAGCTGGTGAAGTACATGACCACCGACACGGACGCGGTCGTCGCCTTCTCCAACGCCATCCACAACGTGCCGTCCACGCTGGCCGCCCTGAAGTCCCCGGACCTCAAGTACGACGCGCGTTTCAAGACGTTCCTGGACATCGCCGCGAACCCGGACTCGACCACCTCGCCCGCGTCGATCAACGGCGGCGTCTACCTCACCACCGTGCAGCAGCTCGGCTACGACTACGAGAGCGGCAAGGTCACCGACCTGAAGGCCGGCCTGAAGAAGGCGGCGGCGCAGATCGACACGGACATCGCGCAGGCGAAGTAGCGATGACCACCCACACGTTGAGGGCGAAGCGCCGGCGCTCGGCACTGCGCACCCTCGCCTTCCTCTCCCCCTGGCTGATCGGTTTCGCGGTCTTCTTCGCGTACCCGATGATCTCGACGGTCTACTTCTCGTTCATGCACTACGACGGCTTCAAGCCGCCGACGTGGAGCGGCACGCAGAACTGGACGTACGTCTTCGAGCACTACCCCTTCTTCTGGCCGGCCCTGCGCAACACGCTCTGGCTCGTCGTGATCATGGTGACCCTGCGCGTCCTGTTCGGACTCGGGATCGGCATGCTCATCACGAAGATCAAGACCGGTACGGGCGTCTTCCGCACCCTCTTCTACCTGCCCTACCTGGCCCCGCCGGTGGCGGCCACCATGGCCTTCGCCTTCCTCCTCAACCCCGGCACCGGCCCGGTCAACTCGATCCTGGAGAAGATCGGCATCCCGGCGCCGGCGTGGTTCAACGACCCGAACTGGTCGAAGCCGGCCCTCACCCTGCTGGCCCTGTGGGGCATCGGCGACCTGATGGTCATCTTCATGGCCTCGCTGCTCGACGTGCCGAAGGAGCAGTACGAGGCGGCCGAACTGGACGGCGCGACACCGTGGCAGCGGTTCCGGTACGTCACGCTGCCGAACATCTCGCCGATCATCATGTTCGCCGCCGTCACCGGCGTCATCGGGGCCATGCAGTACTACACACAGCCCCTGGTGGCCGGAAAGGTCGCCTCGGGGGTGATCCAGGGCGCGGGCACCATGTTCGAGCCCGGCTACCCGGAGCACTCCACGCTCACCCTTCCCCAACTCGTCTACAACCTCGGCTTCCAGCGCTTCGACTACGGCTCCGCCTGTGTCGTCGCCCTGGTCCTGTTCGCCCTGTCGATGGCGTTCACCGCGCTGTTGATGCGGCGCCGGGGCGGCCTCATCCAGGCAGGTGACTGACCGTATGACGCACGTACTGGACCGTCCGGTGGAGTCCCCGGCCCACTCCTCGCCCGCCGAGCGCACCGCCCGCCGCAAGGCGCTGCTGGAATGGATCGCGGTCCACTCCCTCGGCGTGGCCGCGGCCCTCTTCTTCACCCTCCCCTTCGTGTTCGTGTTCCTGACGTCCCTGATGAGCGACTCACAGGCACTCAGCCGGGACCTGATCCCGCACACCTGGGAGTGGGCCAACTACAAGAAGGTCTTCGACACCCCGGGCTTCCTCACCTGGTGGAAGAACACGCTGATCTACGCCGGACTGGGCACGGTCCTCACCGTCGTCTCGTCCGTCCCGGTGGCGTACGCGCTGGCCAAGTTCCGCTTCCGGGGCCGGAATCTGACGCTCATGCTGGTGATCTCGATGATGATGCTGCCCCCGCAGGTGGTCGTCATCCCGATGTACCTGTTCTGGGCGAAGCAGCTGGACCTGTCGGGCACCCTGTGGCCGATGATCATTCCGCTGGCGTTCGGCGACGCGTTCTCGATCTTCCTGCTGCGCCAGTTCCTGCTGACCATCCCGAACGAGTACCTGGACGCGGCGAAGGTGGACGGCTGCGGTGACCTGCGCACCCTGCTGAAGGTCGTCCTGCCGATGGCGAAGCCCGGCATCGCCGCCGTCGCCCTCTTCCAGTTCTTCGCCGCCTGGAACGACTACTTCGGTCCGCAGATCTACGCCTCCGAAAATCCGAACGCGTGGACCCTCTCCTACGCCCTGGAGTCCTTCAAGGGCGCGCACCACACCGACTGGAACCTCACCATGGCGGCCACCGTGCTGGTCATGGCCCCCGTGATCCTCGTGTTCTTCTTCGCCCAGAAGGCGTTCGTCGAAGGTGTCACCCTCACCGGAGTAAAGGGTTAACAAGCCATGAAACTCACCGTGGTCGGCGGCGGCTCGACCTACACGCCCGAACTCATCGACGGCTTCGCACGCCTGCGGGACAGCCTTCCCGTGGAGGAACTGGTCCTCGTCGACCCGGCAGCCGACCGCCTGGAGCTCGTCGGCGGCCTCGCCCGGCGGATCTTCGCCCGGCAGGACCACCCGGGGCGCATCGTGACGACGTCCGATCTGGACGCGGCCGTCGAGGGTGCCGACGCCGTGCTGCTCCAGCTCCGCGTCGGCGGCCAGGCGGCCCGCGAGCAGGACGAGACGTGGCCGCTGGAGTGCGGCTGCGTCGGACAGGAGACGACCGGAGCGGGCGGCCTCGCCAAGGCGCTGCGGACCGTCCCGGTGGTCCTGGACATCGCCGAACGGGTCCGCCGGACCAACCCGCACGCCTGGATCATCGACTTCACCAACCCGGTCGGCATCGTCACCCGCGCCCTCCTCCAGGCCGGCCACAAGGCCGTCGGCCTGTGCAACGTGGCGATCGGACTCCAGAGGAAGTTCGCCGCCCTGCTCGACGTCACCCCGGCCGACGTCCACCTGGACCACGTGGGCCTCAACCACCTCACCTGGGAGACCGGGGTGCGCCTCGGCGGCCCCGAGGGCGAGGACGTCCTGCCGGGCCTCCTGGCCGCCCACGCCGACACGATCGCCGCCGACCTGCGCCTGCCCCGCGTACTCCTGGACCGGCTGGGCACGATCCCCTCCTACTACCTGCGCTACTACTACGCGCACGACGAGGTCGTACGGGAGCTGCGCACGAAGCCGTCGAGGGCGTCGGAGGTGGCCGCGATGGAACGCCGGCTGCTGTCGCTGTACGCCGACCCGGCCCTGGACGAGAAGCCGGAGCTGCTGGCGAAGCGCGGCGGCGCCTACTACTCGGAGGCCGCGGTGGACCTGGCGGCGGCACTGCTGACCGGCTCCGGCAGCCCGTACCAGGTGGTGAACACCCTCAACAACGGCACGCTGCCCTTCCTCCCCGACGACGCGGTGATCGAGGTGCAGGCGGCGGTGGGGCCCAAGGGGCCGTCCCCGCTCCCGGTACCGCCCGTCGACCCGCTCTACGCGGGCCTGACGGCGAACGTGACGGCGTACGAGGACCTGGCTCTGCAAGCGGCCCTGCACGGCGGCCGCGACCGGGTCTTCAAGGCCCTGCTGTCGCACCCCCTGATCGCCCAGTACGAGTACGCCGAGCGGCTGACCGACCAACTCGTCGCACACAACCGGGAGCATCTCGCGTGGGCCTGACGGCAAGCGTGCTCGCCATCGACGCGGGCAACAGCAAGACGGACGTCGCGGTCGTGGCGGCCGACGGGGAGGTCCTCGCCACCGCTCGCGGCGACGGCTTCCGCCCGCCCGCGGTGGGCGTGACGGCGGCGGTGGACTCCCTGGCGGACACCGTCACGCGCGCGTACACGGCGGCCGGCGTCGACTCGGCGGTCCATGTCTCGGCCTGCCTGGCCAACGCGGACCTGCCGGTGGAGGAGGAGCAGCTGGCGGCGGCCCTGCACGCACGCGCGTGGGGCGCCTCCGTGGACGTCCGCAACGACACGTTCGCGATCCTGCGGGCGGGCGTCGCCGACCCCCGGGGGGTGGCCGTCGTCTGCGGCGCCGGCATCAACTGCGTCGGCATGCGTCCCGACGGCCGCACCGCCCGCTTCCCGGCCCTCGGCCGGCTCTCCGGCGACTGGGGCGGCGGCTGGGGCCTGGCCGAGGAGGCGATATGGCACGCGGCGAGGGCGGAGGACGGCAGGGGCGGACCGACGGTCCTCACCGACGCGCTCCCGTCCCACTTCGGTCTGCCGTCCATGTACGCCCTGATCGAGGCCCTCCACCTGGAGCACATCTCCCCGTCCCGCCGCCACGAACTGACCCCGGTCCTCTTCGGGACGGCACGGGACGGGGACGCGGTGGCGCGCACGATCGTCGACCGGCTGGCCCAGGAGGTGGTGTCGATGGCGACGGTGGCCCTGACCCGTCTGGACCTTCTGGAGGAGGAGACACCGGTACTTCTGGGGGGAGGCGTTCTCACGGCGGGCCACGAGCAGCTGGACGACGGGGTACGGGAACTCCTGGCCGCACGGGCGCCGAAGGCGGTGGCGAGCGTCGTACGGGAGCGCCCGGTGCTGGGGGCCGCGCTGCTGGGCCTGGACCGGCTGGGGGCGGACGCCGACGTGCAGCGAAGGGTGCGGAGGCACTTCGACGCGGGCTGAGTGACCGCAGGTGTCCCCGAACACAACACGGGCCCCCACGACGGAACCGAACACCCACCCGACGCGTTCTCATGGACAGGGGTGACTGCGATCTGATCAAGATCCAGTGAAGGCCGGTGCGCATGACCGGTCCCGCCAGCGATACTGGCGGCGGTAGATGACCATGGGGGAGGTCAAAAACGTGGCAAACCCGGCACCAGGCAGCACCGTAGCGCCACTTGCGCCGGCCTCGGCGCCACCGCCGACGCGCCGTACGGCGTTCGCCGAGGGCGTCGACAAGGCGCGCGCCGCGGCGACCACGGAGCCGGGCCGGCTCCGTATCATCGGCGCCTTCCTCGCCCTGCTCGTCCTCGCCTTCGGCGCCGTGACGGCCTGGCAGACGACCGACCGCGCGGCCGCCGCGGACGACGTGCTGCACAAGAGCCAGCCGCTGAGCACGGCCGCGGCCGACATCTACCGTGCGCTGGCCGACGCCAACACGGCGGCCTCCAGCGGTTTCCTGGCGGGGGGCCAGGAGACGGCGGAGTCCCGGCAGCGCTACGAGGAGGACATCGACGAGGCCGCCTCCAAGCTCGTCACGGCGGCCAACAACGCCGACCCCGATTCGCCCTCCACGGCGTTCATCACCAAGCTGAACAAACTGCTGCCCGAGTACAAGGGCCTGGTGGAGCGCGCGCGGACGTACAACCGGCAGGGTTTCCCGGTCGGCGGCGCCTATCTGCGGTACGCGAACCAGAAGATGCAGGGCGAGATGCTCCCGGCGGCCCAGGATCTCTACACGAAGGAGAACCAGCGCCTCGAGGACGACTACGCCGACGCCACCCCCTACCCGTGGGCGGCGATCGGGCTGGGCGTCCTCGCGCTGGCCGGTCTCTCCTGGGCGCAGCACCGCAACTACCGCCGTACGAACCGCGTCCTCAACCACGGTCTGGTCGCGGCGACGGCGACCACCACGGTCGTCCTGCTCTGGCTGGTCGTCGGCCACAGCGTGGCCCGCGCGGGTCTCGACGACTCCTACGACCACGGAGTCCGCTCGCTGAACGTCCTGCACGACGCCCGGATCGCCTCGCTCAAGGCGCGCGGCAACGAGAACCTCACGCTGGTGGCGCGCGGCGCCGAGACGGTGAAGGTGACGGCCGACGGCGACGAGGTGACGCTCGACAAGTACGACCACGACTTCACCACCGAGATCACCACCCTCGGCAAGGGCCTCACCCTCGCGGCGAAGCTCGCCGACGACCAGGCGGGCGAGAAGCCGGTCACCTCGGCCGAGAGCAACATGGCCGAGTGGAAGAAACGCCACACGGCGGCCCGTGAGCAGGACGACAACGGCAACTACGAGCAGGCGCTGGCCCTGGTGATCGGCGGCAAGGACGCGACCGGAGCCTGCTTCGACGGCGTCGACGAGAACCTCGCGAACGCGCTGGCGCACGAGCAGACCGAGTTCCGGCAGGCGGCCGGAAACGGTCTGGACGCGATGACCGGCCTGCCGATCGGCGCCGCCGTGCTCGCCGTGCTGGGCGCCGCGGGCGCGGTCGTCGGCATCGGCCGCAGGCTGTCGGAGTACCGGTGAACAGGCGCGAGCCGGTGAACGGGCGCGGATCGGTGAACAGGCCGCTGCCGGTGGGCAGGAGCGTGTCGGTGGGCGGCGGCGGACCGGCGGAAGGGGGCGTACCGGTGGAAGGGGGCGTGACGATGCGTGTGCGACGAATGCGGGCCGGCCTGAAGGGCTGGGGCGGAGTGGGCGCGATGGCGGCCCTGTGCGCCCTCGCGCTGGCCTTCGTCCTGCTGCTGCCGTGGACGACCCGGTCGCCCGGCGACGGAAGCACCGGCCAGGCCGGCCGGGGCGTCGCCGCGGGCACCCAGGCGGCCGACGCGGACTGCACGGACCCGGAGAAGCGGACGCCGGCGCCGTCGAGCGCGGACGGTCCGACGATCGCCGCCATCAAGGCCCGGACGGGCGAGAAGCGCAAGCTGATCGTCGGCGTCGACCAGAACAGCTACCGCTGGGGCTACCGCGACCCCAACAACACGGGCGCGGAGCTGGAGGGCTTCGACATCGACCTGGTCCACCGGATCGCCCAGGACATCCTCGGCGACCCGAACGCGGTCCAGTTCAAGGCCATCCCGACCAACCAGCGCATCCCGGCCATCCAGGAGGGCCGGGTCGACATGGTCGTCCGCACCATGACGATCTCCTGCACCCGCCTCGACGATGTCGCCTTCTCCGCGCCCTACTTCAAGACGGGACAGCAGGTCCTCGCGCCCAAGTCCTCGACGATCAAGGGCTACGACGACACGCTGGCGAAGAAGAAGGTCTGCACGGCGACGGGTTCGACGGCCAACACCAAGCTGGTCGACGACAAGAAGGCCGGCAGGATCGCCTCCGGCGTCGTGATCGCCGCCCCCGTGCCCAACCAGCTCGACTGCCTGGTGCGGCTGCAGCTCGGCGAGGTCGACGCGGTGGTCACCGACGGCGCGCTCGCGGCCAGCCAGGCCGCCCAGGACCCCACGGTCGAACTGAAGGGCGCCCCCTTCACGACCGAGTACTACGGCGTGGCCATGGACAAGAAGGCCACGGATCTCGTACGCCGGGTCAACCAGATCCTGGTGGAGTACCGCACGAACGGCTGGCAGGCGTCGTACGACACGTGGCTGTCGGCAACACTGGGCACCGACGCGACGAAGTCGAAGCCGCCCGCGCCGCAGTACCTGAGCACGAGCTGACGGACCGGCGGGCAGGGCGGCAGGGCAGGCGGCGGACAGAGCCGACAGACCGACACAGCAGCGAGAGGTGATCGATGGGCGTCACGGGACCCCCCGGGCCGGTGATGGACCGGGACGAGGTCGACCGTGCGCTGGCGCGGCTCGGCGCGGAGCACGAGGCGATCGAGACCTCGCTCCTCGCCCTCCAGGACCACGCGGGCCGCAGACTCCTCGAAGGCGCCGAACTCACCGGTGTCACCAAGGAGCGCTGGGCGACCGCGGACGCGTCGATCACACTCCTGTGGACCTACTTCGACGCGTACACGGACGCGCTGCGCGGTGCCCGCGACATCCGCTCGCGCCGCCGCTGGTCCAGCCGCGAGGACCTGGCGGAGCTGACGGAACTGCTGCGCGGCGAGTCGGTCACGGTGGCGGGCTCGGCCGCCGGTACGGCCGCCACCGCCAACGCGCCCACGCTGCACGGCACCGGCAGGCTCAGCCACAGCTTCTCCCTCACCACCCTCGTCGACCGGATGAACGAGCTCTACGCGGCCTCGCTCGACATGGTGGTGACCGCCGACGCGGTGTGGTCGGCGCTGCCCGCCCGGATAGATTTACTGGCCGCGGAGCTCCAGCGCACCCGCCGGCTCGCGCACTCCGTCGGCGTCCGCCCGGGCGAGCACCCGGCGGGCGACGACCTGGAGCACATCACCCACACCCTGACCTCCCTGCGCGAGCAGGTGGTGTCGGACCCGCTCGCCTTCTGGGTACGCGCGCAGGGCAGTTCGGCGCCGGGCGGCGGCCGTCCGGACACCACGGTGTACGACCGTGAGGCGCGCGCCCTGGAGGACGTGCGCCGGGAGATCGACGCCGTGCTGACGGTCCGCCAGGACGCCGAGCAGCGGCTGGTGAAGCTGCGGGACGTCCTCAGCCGGGCCGACCGGACGCTCGCCGAGGCGCGCACCGCGCGCGGCGAGGTCCTCGCGAAGATCGCCGCGACGGAGGTACCGGTGGTCAGCGGGCCGCCGACCGTGCTCCAGGAGCAGCTCGCGACGGCCGCCGACTACCGCCGGCACGCCCAGTGGCACCGACTGTCCCCGCTCCTGGAGTCCCTGGAGCGGAAGGCGGAGGACGAACTGCTGCGGGCCCGCGAGTCGCTGTCCGCGGTCACCCAGCCGCTGGCGGTCCGCGCGGAGCTGCGCGGCCGTCTCGACGCGTACAAGGCGAAGGTCGCCCGGCACGGGCTCGCCGAGGACCCGTTCCTCATCGAGCGCTACGACGCGGCGCGCCGCATGCTGTGGAGCGCGCCCTGTGATCTGCGCGTCGCCGAACAGGCCGTCCTGCGCTATCAGCAGGCGGCCGCCGAACTGCTCACGGCACCGCGCGTGCCGGAGCAGGGCGGACCTCAGGACCGTAGGGGGGAGCAGTAGCCATGAGTCAGGCAGAGCAGGCGTGTCAGCGGCCGGGCTGCGAGGGGGCGTACGAGGATGTGGGCGGCGGCGAGCTGTACTGCGACACCTGCGGTCTGGCCCCGGTCGTCTCGTCCGGGGGTTCGTCCTCCGGGGAGGGCCTGGTCGGCTCACCGCCGACCGGGGTGACCGGGGGCGGCAAGGGCTCGGCGGGCAGCGCCAGTTCACGCTCCAGCGGGCGCAGTGCCCGCAGCACGCGTACGTCGTCGCAGTCGTCGAAGTCGCGCCGCTCGGTGTCCGGGCGGCTCTCACGGTCGGTGTCGGGCAGCTCGACGGGCCGTTCGGTGTCGGTGCGCAGCTCCGGCTCGACCGCCGGGTCCTCCGGCCGGGCCCGGCTCGGCGCCGGCCTGGTCACGGTGCCGCAGGTGCCGAGGCCCGACCCGCGCGTGATGGTGCAGGAGAACCCCGAGGTACCGGAGCGCAAGCGGTTCTGCTCGCGCTCCGACTGCGGTGCACCGGTGGGCCGTTCGCGCGGCGAGCGGGAAGGGCGCACGGAGGGCTTCTGCACCAAGTGCGGCCACCCGTACTCCTTCGTGCCGAAGCTGAAGGCCGGCGACGTCGTGCACGGCCAGTACGAGGTCGTGGGCTGTCTGGCGCACGGCGGGCTCGGCTGGGTCTATCTGGCGGTCGACCGCGCGGTCTCCGACCGGTGGGTGGTGCTCAAGGGCCTTCTGGACACCGGTGACCAGGACGCGATGGCCGCGGCCATCTCCGAGCGGCGCTTCCTCGCCGAGATCGAGCACGCCAACATCGTGCGGATCTACAACTTCGTCGAACACCTCGACCAGCGCACCGGTTCGCTCGACGGCTACATCGTCATGGAGTACGTCGGCGGCAAGTCCCTCAAGGAGATCGCCAACGACCGGCGCACCGCGCAGGGCAAGCGGGATCCGCTGCCCGTAGAGCAGGCGTGCGCGTACGGCATCGAGGCGCTCGAGGCGCTCGGCCATCTGCACAGCCGCAACCTGCTGTACTGCGACTTCAAGGTCGACAACGCGATCCAGACCGAGGACCAGCTCAAGCTGATCGACATGGGCGCGGTCCGGAGGATGGACGACGAGGAGTCGGCCATCTACGGCACGGTCGGCTACCAGGGTCCGGAGGTCGCGGAGGTCGGCCCGTCGGTCGCGTCCGACCTGTACACGGTGGGCCGTACGCTCGCCGTCCTGACCTTCGACTTCCAGGGCTACACGACCGTCTTCGTCGACTCGCTGCCCGACCCCGACAACATCGAGGTCTTCCGCCAGTACGAGTCGTTCTACCGGCTGCTGGTCCGCGCGACCGACCCCGACCCGGCCCGCAGGTTCGCCTCCGCGCAGGAGATGGCGGAGCAGCTGACGGGCGTGCTGCGTGAGGTCGTCTCGCTGCAGAGCGGCCGGGCCAGGCCCGCGCTGTCGACCCTGTTCGGGCCGGAGGTCAAGGTCACGGACACGGAGCTGTTCCCGAAGCAGGCCGGCGAGGTGTCCCGGCTGGGGGCGCGGGTCGCCGTCAGGTCGCCGCGTCCGTCCGGCGGTTCGGGCACCGCTTCCGCCCGGCCGGCCGCGGCTCCCGCCCTGCCCGCCACCGCCCCCGCGTTCGCCGGCGCGGCTCCCGCCCTCGCCTCCGGCGCCGCCGCCTTCTCCGGTGGTTCCGCGCTGCCGGGCGGCGGCGGTGTCGCGTCGTCCGGCGCCGGGAGCACCGTCGCCGGGAGCACGGTCGCCCCCGGCCTGGTGAAGACCGTCCCCGCTCCCGCCGCCGCGCTCGCGCTGCCCGCTCCGCACGTCGACGCCACCGACCCCAACGCGGGTTTCCTCGCCGGTCTGCTGGCGTCCGCGCCGGCCGAGCTGATCACGGCTCTCGCGGCCGCGCCCGCGCCCTCGGTCGAGACCCGGCTGCGGCAGATCCGCGCCTGGCTGGAGAACGGCGACCACCAGGCCGCCCTCATGTCCCTCCAGAAACTGGAGGGCGAGCGGCCCGACGACTGGCGGGTGGTCTGGTACCGGGGCGTGACCTCGCTGGTCACCGGTGACCACGAGGGCGCGGCACTCGCCTTCGACGCGATCTACGACGCCTTCCCGGGCGAACCCTCGCCCAAGCTGGCGCTCGGCCTGTGCGCGGAGGTGCTGGGGCAGCTGGACAACGCCGCCGAGTACTACCGCCTGGTGTGGTCGACCGACCCGAGCTTCGTGAGCTCCGCGTTCGGCCTGGCCCGCGTGCAGCTCGCGGCCGGGGACCGCCGCAGTGCCGTACGGACGCTGGAATCGGTGCCGGAATCCTCCATCCACTACACGGCGGCCCGGGTGGCCGCCGTGCGGGCCCGGCTCCGGGAGCGGACCGCCCTCGCCTCCGACGTACCCTTCCTGGAGGACCTCACCGCCGCCGCGGCCCAGGTCGAGGCGCTGGACGCGTACGGTCTGGATTCGACGCGGCGCGAGCAGTTGTCCGCGGAGGTCCTCGGCTGTGCCCTCGACTGGATACTCTCCGGTGGCCAGGGCGCGGGCTCGGCCGCCCGGGTGCTGCTCGGCAGCGAACTGGACGAGCGGGGGCTGCGCTTCGGCCTGGAGCGCTCGTACCGCACGCTGGCCCGGCTGGCGACCGGCGGCGAGGAAAGGATCGACCTGGTGGAACGTGCCAATCGTTACCGCCCCCGGACGTGGGTGTAGTTGATGTCCCAGATGCCCCGGCAGGCCGCTCTGCCGACGTGTCCGAGCTGCGCGGAGCCGCTCGACGCGGGTGACCGTTTCTGCGGTGCGTGCGGATACGACCTGTCCGCCGTCCCTCAGCGCCCGGACGACCACCCGACCCTCACGATGAACGGCTCGGCCCTGCCGGCTCCCGCGGGAGCGGCGGCGGGGCCGACGGTGAGCGGTACGGGCGTGCCGGGCGCCGGCCTGAGCGGTGTCGCCGCGGGCGGGCCCGGTACGAACAGTGCCGGTGCGAGCGGTGTCGCCACGGCGGCGCTGCCTCCGGACGGCGCGCTGCCGCCGCCGGGCCCCGGTGTGCCGCCACCGCCGGGTTCCGGAGCACCGGTGCCGCCGCCGGGTCCCGGTGTGCCGGCTGCCGGCGCCCCGCTCCCGCCGCGTACGGCCGCGTCCCCCGCTCCCGGGGCCTCCGGCGTCACCGGAGGCCCCGGTGTCTCCGGCGTCCGGTTCGACCGGCCCTCGGAGCCCGACGAGTACGCCCTTCAGGCGCCGGACCCCAGGGTGGCCGCCGAGGCCGCCGCGGTGGCCGAGACCGCCCAGGTGTGCGTGGCCTGCCGGGCGGGCCGGGTCGACGACGACGGGTACTGCGAGAACTGCGGACACGCCCAGCCGCGCGAACGCGATCACATGGAGCTGGAGTCGGGCCCCCTGGCCGCCGTCAGCGACCGTGGTCTGCGCCACCACCGCAACGAGGACGCCTTCGGTCTCGCCCGCACCGCCCTGCCCGACGGCTCGCCCGCGCTCGTGGCGATCGTCTGCGACGGCGTGTCCTCCGCGACCCGCCCCGACGACGCCTCCCTCGCCGCGTCGAAGGCGGCGAGGGAATCGCTGCTGGCCGCCCTGCCGCAGGGCACGCACCCGCAGCAGGCCATGCACGAGGCGATCGTCGCCGCCTCGTACGCGGTCAACGCGCTCGCCGACGAGCCGGCCACGGCCCGTGAGCACGCCCCGCATCAGAACGCCCCGGCCTGCACCCTCGTCGGATCGATCGTCACGCCCGGGCTGCTCGTCGTCGGCTGGGTCGGCGACAGTCGCGCCTACTGGGTCCCGTCGGACCGCACCTCACCCCCGGCCCGGCTCACCGAGGACGACTCGTGGGCCGCGCAGATGGTCGCCGCCGGCCTGATGAGCGAGGCGGAGGCGTACGCCGACGAGCGCGCCCACGCGATCACCGGCTGGCTCGGCGCCGACGCCTACGAACTGGAGCCGCACACCGCTTCCTTCAAGCCGGACCGGCCCGGTGTGGTGGTGGTGTGCACGGACGGCCTGTGGAACTACGCGGAGGCGGCCGAGGACATGGCCGAGGTCGTCCCGCCGGACGCCTCCGCGCGCCCTCTGCACAGCGCGCGCGTCCTGGTCGGCCACGCCTTGGACGGCGGGGGCCACGACAACGTAACAGTGGCCGTCGTGCCGTTCCCCGCCCCCGCACAGGGGGCAGGATCGGCCTGAGGCCGCAAACAGGGAAACACCGGAAAACACGGGGAAACACGGGAAGCACGGGGAAGCACGCGTACGGACCGGTGGGGACCGGTCCGTATTCAGACATCGCCCCGCGAACGTGGGGTTTCCGAGGGGGATTTGAGTAGGCATGGCCAATTTCTCGAAGTCGAACGTGCCGCAGTTCTCGGTGGACGTCTACCAGAACGAGTACCTGCCGGAAGGCGGCCGCGAGGTCAACGCGATCGTCACGGTCACCGCCACCGGCGGCGGCACGGTGGGCAGCGCCGCGGCCGCGCCGCACCTGTACTCGCCGAGCCAGGGCCCGTCCGCCGCCGTGGCGATCATGGTGGACTGTTCGGGCTCGATGGACTACCCGCCGACCAAGATGCGCAACGCCCGCGACGCCACCGCCGCCGCCGTCGACACCCTGCGCGACGGCGTGCACTTCTCGGTGATCGGCGGCACCCACGTCGCCAAGGAGGTCTACCCGGGCGGGGGCCGGCTCGCGGTCGCCGACGCGACCACCCGCGAGCAGGCCAAGCACGCGCTGCGCCGGCTGAGCGCGGGCGGCGGCACCGCGATCGGCACCTGGCTGCGGCTGGCCGACCGGCTGCTGTCGACGGCGGACGTCGCCATCCGGCACGGCATCCTGCTCACCGACGGCCGCAACGAGCACGAGTCGCCGCAGGACCTCAAGACCGCCCTCGACGACTGCGCCGGACGTTTCACGTGTGACGCCCGCGGTGTGGGCACCGACTGGGAAGTGAAAGAAGTCACAGGGATAGCCTCCGCCCTGCTCGGCACCGCCGACATCGTCGCCGACCCGGCCGGCCTCGCCGCCGACTTCACGCAGATGATGGAGACGGCGATGGGCAAGGAGGTCGCGGACGTCGCGCTGCGGCTGTGGACCCCGGTCGGCACCGCCATCAAATTCGTCAAGCAGGTCGCGCCGACGGTCGAGGAGCTGACCGAACGCCGTACGGAGGCGGGCCCGCGCGCGGGCGACTACCCCACCGGTTCCTGGGGCGACGAGTCCCGCGACTACCACGTGTGCGTCGAGGTCCCGGCCGCGAACATCGGCCAGGAGATGCTCGCCGCCCGGGTCTCGTTGGTCATTCCGCAGCCCGGGGGCACGGTCCAGAACCTCGGCGCGCAGGGTCTCGTACGGGCCGTGTGGACCGACGACATGTCCGCGTCCACGTCGATCAACCCTCAGGTCGCGCACTACACGGGCCAGGCCGAACTGGCACAGGTCATCCAACAGGGGCTGGACCTTCGCAAAGCGGGCGATATGGATGGAGCAACGGCCAAACTGGGCCGGGCCGTTCAGCTCGCGAGCGCCTCGGGGAACGGTGATACTGCGAAACTGCTTGCGAAGGTGGTGGACGTCGTCGACGCCACGACAGGTACTGTGCGACTGAAGGCGAAGGTCACGGACGCCGACGAGATGACGCTCGAGACCCGGTCCACAAAGACTGTTCGTGTAAAGAAGTGACCTGAACGCGCTTGAGGGACACCGAACGAGAGAGGGGGACGCGCCGACATGCCGACCTGCCCGAACGGACACCAGTCGGGTTCCGACGACTGGTGCGAGGTCTGCGGTCACCGCATGGCCGGTGCCGTACCTCCGCCCCCTCCCCCGCCGCCCCCGACCGCCGGCTACGGCTTCCCGCCGCCCCAGGGCGGCCAGCCCGGCGGACGGCACCTGTCCTCCGTACCGGACCACGAGCCCGAGCTCTGCCCGCAGTGCCGTACGCCCCGTGAGGGCGGTGCGCCGTTCTGCGAGGAGTGCCGGTGGAACTTCCTGACCAACACGGCCACCTCGTACACCCCGGCCGCCCCGCGCCCACCGGCGCCGGGCCCGGGCGGTCCGGGTCAGGGTCCGGGCGGTCAGGGTCCGGGCGGCCAGGGCGGTCCCGGCGGTCCCGGCGGGCGTTTCCAGCCGCCGCCCCCCTCCTACGGGGGCAGTGACTCGTTCGACTACCAGAGCTCCCGCCCGTCCCAGATGAACCGTCCCGCCGAACCGCTCCAGCCGTTCGGCGGCGACCCCTCGGGCCCCGGCGGCCAGGGCAGGCCCGGTGGACAGGGCGGTCCGGGCGGACAGGGCGGTCCTGCCGGTGGTCCGCCTCCGGGCGCCTACGGGCGGGACCCCTCCGGCCAGGGCGGCGACCCCTTCGGGCGCGGGCCGGGCGACCCCGGCGGCCGTCCCCCCGGCCCGCCCGGCGATCCCTTCGGGCGTGAGCCGTCGGGTCCGCCCTCCGACCCCTACCGACGCGAGCAGACCGGGCAGGCCTCCGATCCCTTCGGGCGTGAGCCCGGCGGTCCCGTCGGCGATCCCTTCAACCCCGGCGGCCGTCCCCAGGGTCCGCCCGGCCCCGGCGGCCCGTCCGGCTTCGGCGCCGACCCCTCGCGACCGGTTCCGCCGCCCGGGCCCACGCCCACGGCCGGTCCCGGCATACCGGGCCAGGGCGGCTTCGGCGGCGGTCAGAACGACCCCAGGAACCAGGGCGGCCCCGGTGCTCCGCAGGCCTTCCAGCCGGCCGGCCCCACGGCCCCGTCCGGCTTCCCGCAGGAGACGGGCCGTCCGCAGCCCTTCGGCGGCGCCGACGACGACTGGGTGATCTCCCCGCCGTCGCACACCGGCCCCGGCCAGGGCGTGCCCGGCGGCCCGGGTCCGGCTCAGGGCGGCGGTGGCTACGGCTACCCGCAGCCCGGCGCCACCCAGGCGCCCCCGCCCGGCCCCGGCTACCAGCAGCAGCCGGTCACGTGGTCGGTGACCATAGGCCCGGACCGCGCGTACTTCATGGCGATGATGCACCGCTCGGGCCCCGAGGCCGCGGGGCTCAACCTGCCCGCGTACTCGCCCGAGCAGCAGCGTCCGCTCACCGGCAACCAGTTCACCATCGGCCGCCGCCGCCACTCCACCGGGGAGACCCCCGACCTGGACCTGTCGGTGCCGCCGGAGGACCCGGGTGTCTCGCACCAGCACGCGGTGCTGGTGCAGCAGCCGGACGGCAGCTGGGCGGTCGTCGACCAGAACTCGACGAACGGCACCACGGTCAACGGCTCGGAGGAACCGATCCAGCCGTTCGTCCCCGTGCCGCTCCAGGACGGCGACCAGGTGCACGTCGGCGCCTGGACGACGCTCACGATCCGCCGCGGCTAGAACTCCCCGAGGGCCGCGGCCAGGCGCCTCCCCGAGGGCCGCGGCTAGGCCTCCACGAGGCCCGGACCCGACATACCCGCCGAGCCCGACGAACCCGGCAGGGGCCAGGCGTACGGCCCCTCCGGTTCGTCGAGCCACGCCCACGCGTGCTCGGCGCCGACCGTGATGCCGTACCGCTCCCGTCCCGGCATCCCCTCGCGCTCCCACAGGGCGGACGCCTCCTGGGGGTCGAGCGTGCCCCGGGTCAGTGCCAGCAGGAAGCGGAACAGGTCGCTCTCCCTGGCCCGGTGCGGCACCCCGGTCAGGGCCACCGGCTCCGGCTCGGGCCGGTCCGACCCGCGCAACGGCACGAAGTAGGCCGGGGTCTCCAGGAAGCGGCCCTCGGCATGTCCGGCGTCCCGGACGGTCAGCGCGATCAGCCCGGTGGCCAGCGGCGCCAGGATCAGGGCTCCGGGGGCGCACTGGGCGAGCCAGAGGCGCGGGACCGACGCCAGCGTGCAGGTCGCGATGATCCGGTCGAAGGGGGCGCGTTCCGGCACCCCGCGCGCCCCGTCCCCGGTGACGACGGTCGGCCGGTATCCGGCGTCGTGGAGGTGCCGGCGGGCGGACTCGGTGATCTCCGGATCCAGATCGACGGTGGTGACGTTCCCGTCGCCCAGCCGGTACGACAGCAGCGCCGCGTTGTACCCGGTGCCCGCGCCGATCTCCAGGACCCGGTCGCCGTCCTCGACCCGCAGCTCGGCCAGCATCAGCGCCATCAGCGAGGGCTGGCTGCTGGAGGACAGCAGCACGCCGTCGCGCAGCCTGGTGGCCAGCGGGACGTCCTCGTACGCGCCCCGCACCCAGCGCTCCCGGGCACGCGGGTCGGGGCTCCCGCTCCAGCGCCGCTCGTAGCCGCCGACACCGCCGACGTAGTAGTACGGCACGAAGAGGTGGCGCGGGACCGCCGCGAAGGCCTCCGCCCAGCGCGGATCGGCGTCGAAGGCCCCGCTCGCCTCGATCTCGCGCAGCAGCACGGCCCGCGCCGATGCCGCGAGGCCTGCCAGCTCCTTGTCGAGTGCGTCCGCGCTCATGACTCCACTGTGCGGCGCGCGGCCCCGGGAAGCGAGCCGCTGGAAGGGCCCGCGGGAGCGGTCCTACGCCTCAAGTCCTCCGTCTTCCGGTCTGAGACCATGGGAGCGTGAAAGAGATTCGGCGCGGCACGCTTCAGGAGCAGACCTTCTACGAGCAGGTCGGTGGGGAGGAGACCTTCCGCCGGCTGGTCCACCGTTTCTACGAGGGAGTCGCCGAGGACCCGTTCCTGCGGCCCATGTACCCGGAGGAGGACCTGGGTCCGGCCGAGGAGCGTTTCGCCCTGTTCCTCATGCAGTACTGGGGCGGCCCGACGACCTACAGCGAGAACCGCGGCCACCCGCGTCTGCGCATGCGGCACGCCCCGTTCGTCGTGGACCGGGCCGCGCACGACGCCTGGCTGAAGCACATGCGGGTCGCGGTCGACGAGCTCGGCCTGTCCGAGGAACACGAGCACACCCTGTGGAACTACCTCACCTACGCGGCGGCGTCGATGGTGAACACCCCGGAGTAGGCCGCGACGGGGGACGAGCCGGGGGCGTGACGGGGGACGCGACAGGACATCTCGGGGAGCGACCCGGGAGCGTGACGGGGGGGATGACAGGGGGAACGGGCCGGAGGCATGCCGGGGGAAGTGACCGGGGACCTGGCGCCGCGTACGACGAGCGTCGGCGCGCGCCGACGTCCGGCGCCGCCCACGACGGGCGTCAGCGCACGCTGACGTCGAGCATCCCCAGCCGCCCCGCCCGCCGGACGGCGATCGACCCGTACGGTGTGCGCAGCCGCAGCCACGCGCCGAAGGAGAGCAGTTTCAGCTCGCCCGAACCCGTCGAGGGCCGAAGGAATCCGAGCGACTGGGCCGCGTGCACGGCGCGCACGGGAAGTCCGGTGTCCCCGACGGTCCGGGACCAGATCTCCCGCCCGATCCGGTCGAGTTCGGCCCGGGTCCGCAGTTCGGCCGTCAACTCCTCGGTACGGGACCGGAATTCGGCGACGGCCGCGCCGACCATCGCGCGCAGCGCGTCCGCGGCGGGCAGCCCCGCCTCGGGCTGCCATCCACCGCGCGGCGGCAGCACACCGGCCCACGGCGGCCCGGTGACGGCCGCGGGAACGGCGGCCGTCGCGGCGCTCTCGTCGACGGACTCCAGCAACTCCCCCGCCGACACGGTCACATCGAGCGTGACGTCGAGGCCGTCCTCGTACGGCTTGGCCAGCCGGACCGCACGGATCGCGAGCACGTCGAAGGAGGGCGGCCGGCCGAAGACGGCGAGCGCGGTGCCGGCCGCCTGGAGCCGTACCGCCGCTCCACGGTCGTAACGCAGCAGCCGGGAGAGGAAGGCCGCGACGTCCGCCGCCTCCCCCTCGTCGGCGAGGTGGAGCACCGTCATGCGGCGACGGCCTCCTCGTCGTCGTCCCGGTACTCGGCGAGGAACTCACGCTCCTCGGCGGTGAGCCGGCGCGGCCGCTGCGCCTCGAAGTCGAACGGCACGATCACCGTGGAGGCGGTGACATAGACCTGGTCACCGTCCTTCACCTCGTAGGTGATGGTGAAGGACGCTGCCCTGATCTGAGTGATCCACAGCTCGATGTCGACCGGGGTGTGCCGGTGGACGAGCTGCCGCTTGTAGTCGATCTCGTGGCGCGCCACCACGGACCCCTGCTTGAAGTCCTTCTCCGGGCGGAACAGGAAGTCGATACGGGCTTCCTCCAGATAGCGGAGGAAGACCACGTTGTTGACGTGGCCGTACGCGTCCATGTCCGCCCAGCGCAGTGGGCAGCGGTAGATGTGCCGCAAGATCGATCAGCCCCGGGTCAGCTTCTTGTAGGTGGCGCGGTGCGGACGCGCGGCGTCCGCGCCCAGCCGCTCGATCTTGTTCTTCTCGTACGACTCGAAGTTGCCCTCGAACCAGAACCACTTGGATTCACCCTCGTAGGCGAGGATGTGCGTGGCGACCCGGTCGAGGAACCACCGGTCGTGGGAGACGACCACGGCCGCACCCGGGAACTCCAGCAGCGCGTTCTCCAGGGAGGACAGCGTCTCGACGTCGAGGTCGTTCGTCGGCTCGTCGAGGAGGAGCAGGTTGCCGCCCTGCTTGAGGGTCAGCGCGAGGTTCAGCCGGTTGCGCTCACCACCGGAGAGCACACCGGCCGGCTTCTGCTGGTCGGGGCCCTTGAAGCCGAACGCGGAGACGTACGCGCGGGACGGCATCTCCACCTGCCCGACGTTGATGTAGTCGAGCTCGTCGGAGACCACGGCCCACAGCGACTTCTTCGGGTCGATGTTCTCGCGGCTCTGGTCGACGTACGAGATCTTGACCGTGTCGCCGACCTTGATGGACCCGGAGTCCGGCTCCTCGAGTCCCTGGATCATCTTGAACAGGGTGGTCTTGCCGGCGCCGTTCGGGCCGATGATCCCGACGATCCCGTTACGCGGCAGCGTGAAACTCAGATCGTCGATGAGCACCTTCTCGCCGAAGGCCTTGGAGAGGTTGTTGACCTCGACGACGATGGAGCCCAGGCGCGGGCCCGGCGGGATCTGGATCTCCTCGAAGTCCAGCTTCCGCATCTTGTCGGCCTCGGCCGCCATCTCCTCGTACCGGGCGAGACGCGCCTTGGACTTGGCCTGACGCCCCTTGGCGTTGGACCGCACCCACTCGAGCTCTTCCTTCAGACGCTTCGCACGCTTGGCGTCCTTCTGCCCCTCGACCTTGAGGCGGCTCGCCTTGGTCTCGAGGTAGGTGGAGTAGTTGCCCTCGTAGGGGTGGGCGCGACCGCGGTCGAGCTCCAGGATCCACTGGGCGACGTTGTCGAGGAAGTACCGGTCGTGGGTGACGGCGACGACGGTGCCGGGGTACTTCGCCAGGTGCTGCTCCAGCCACTGCACGGACTCGGCGTCCAGGTGGTTGGTGGGCTCGTCGAGCAGCAGCAGGTCGGGGGCCTCGAGCAGCAGCTTGCACAGCGCGACGCGGCGGCGCTCACCACCGGAGAGGTTGGTGACGGGCCAGTCGCCGGGCGGGCAGCCCAGGGCGTCCATGGCCTGCTCCAGCTGGGTGTCCAGGTCCCACGCGTTGGCGTGGTCCAGGTCCTCCTGGAGCTTGCCCATCTCGTCCAGCAGCGCGTCGGAGTAGTCGGTCGCCATCAGCTCGGCGACCTCGTTGAAGCGCTTGAGCTTGCCCATGGTCTCGGCCGCGCCGTCCTGCACGTTCTCCAGAACGGTCTTGGACTCGTCGAGCGGCGGCTCCTGGAGCAGCATCCCGACGCTGTACCCGGGCGACAGGAACGCGTCACCGTTGGAGGGGTGCTCGAGCCCCGCCATGATCTTCAGAACGGTGGACTTACCGGCACCGTTAGGCCCGACCACACCGATCTTCGCGCCGGGCAGGAAGCTCAGCGTCACGTCGTCAAGGATGACCTTGTCGCCGTGTGCCTTGCGTGTCTTGCGCATGGTGTAGATGTACTCAGCCAAGAGAAACCGTCCGGCAGCTTGAAATCTGGCAGTGGGCAGATACACCCCATCTTGCCTGAGGTCCAGCCCTGGGTGTTAACCCGTTTGGTCGGGGCGCTGTGAGCTGGGGTTTCGTCGTAGACGCCCGTGGCCGACCTGTCACTGTCGGTCGCCGTCGAGCGCCCTCGGGGAACCCCGGACGGCTCGGAGACGGCCCAGCCCGAGGGCACCACTCCCCTCACACGGCGGACTATCGTGCGCCTGTGACAAGCGCAGCGGAGCGCCCCCTCCTCTTCCTCGACGTCGACGGTCCGCTCATCCCGTTCGGGGCGCTGCCCGGCCACCCACGGACCGCCGCCACCGGAGTCCCGGCACCCGCCGACCAGGGAAACCCGCTGCTGGAGCGGCTCGACCCCGGGCTCGGGGCGCGTCTCCTGGCCCTGGGCTGCGATCTCGTATGGGCCACGACCTGGATGGAGAAGGCGAACGAGGTGGTCGCCCCACGCATAGGACTCCCGAGCCTGCCCGTGGCCGCTTGGCCGGACACCCATACAGACACAGATGCCGATACCGAGCCAGACCCACGCGGCCTGCACTGGAAGACCCGCCATCTCGTCGAGTGGGCCGCCGGCCGGCCGTTCATCTGGGTCGACGACGAGATCAGCTCCATGGACCGCCTCTGGGTCGCTGCCCAACATCCGGGCCCATCACTGCTGCATCGCGTGGAACCGGCCCGGGGCCTCACAGACGCGGACTTCTCCGCGATCGCGGATTGGCTCAGGACCGTTGTACCGAGATGAGCGCCGCTTTGGGAGTTCGATCCAAGCCCGCATCGGCTGGGGCCGGCGACCGGTGTCGCGGCCGGACAGAGATGCTGATGTATGCCTCCGTCCGGCGTTGCTGATGTCAGCAGTGGATGTCAGAAGCCTTGTGAGGTTGTCGCTGTAGAGCGACGAGGCACCGTCGCTCCTCCTGGTGCCGGACCATTGTCAGTGCCGCTCGCTAGATTGCCTGGTGGAGTGAGACCGGTCAGAGAACCTTCGAGGTCCGCGGTCAAGGGGGGTGGGCACAAAGGTCCCCGGGAGCCACCTCGGGACCATGTTGCAGGCCATGGATCCCCACCCCCCTCATCCTCCATGAGGACCGCGGTCGGCAACCTTCAATGAAGCGGCCGTGCAGGTGGGCTTCACTTTTCCCCAGGTGGGATGAGGCGATCGGCGCTTTCAGCGTCGTCCACGTGTCCATCGGCGTCGACGGTGATCGGCGTGGCTCGCCCCTTGGACGTGACCAGCCATGCAAGCACCTGCTCGGTCAACGGCCCGTTGTCGGGCCCCTCGTCCTTCCAGTACGGCGGAGTGACGGATCCCGCCCGCCCAGGTGGTCGAACGGGCCGGGAACAGCGTGCCGGTCCTGCCGACCACTTACGCACGGTGCGTCGAGGGGCAACTGCCTGACTTGAAAAGACGCCTGGAGGCCGCGAGGGATCCCCCCGAGCCGGCCGACGGAGACTGAGGCCTCTCGCCAAGAATTTCGACACGTATTCGACAGGGCCGCCCGCGAAAACCCGGTGGCAGCCGGACGGCCCCGACACTTCCCCATGATCGCCCGGGGAGTGTCCGGGGCTTCGCCGTGTCGCGTGAAACGTGCTCTGAACAGCAAAAATGCCCTCCCAAAGGGAGGGCGGAGACTTGCGCCCCCGGCAGGACTCGAACCTGCGGCCAAGCGCTTAGAAGGCGCCTGCTCTATCCACTGAGCTACGGGGGCCGGGTGTGGTGGCCTCGTACGTGCTGCCCGGGTGTGGGCTGATCCGTGACGTTGCCGGGGACAAGGATAGGGCTCCCGGTTCCTTGTCCCGGTTGCTTCGCCTCCGTGGCTCAATGTGGAGGTTCAGTGAAGCGGTCCTGATAATCGCAGGCAGGTGCGAATCGTGCATCGCTTTTCGCGTCCCGGGCCACGGGTGTTGTGCACTCGTTATGCCTGCGCTGTGCCTCTGTCCCAGTCGCACCTTCCGTCCCTTGTGTCCTATCGGCGCGCAGACATGCCTATATGCTTCATAAATCCCCTAAAATTGGGCATTCTTCGCATGTGGTGACCTTGGACGTACGGCCTCAGCTGCTCGACGCACTTTCCGCCCTGCGCGACCGTGTCGCCGCCGCACGCTTCCCGCTTCCCCTGGCGGGGGCCCCACGCGCGCGTGCCAACCGCGACGAACTGCTCTCCCAGCTCGACGACTACCTGGTGCCCCGGCTCCGGCAGCCCGACGCACCGCTGCTGGTCGTCGTGGGCGGCTCCACCGGCGCCGGGAAGTCGACCCTCGTCAACTCCCTGGTGGGCCAGCGCGTCAGCGAGGCGGGCGTGTTGCGGCCGACGACACGGACTCCGGTGCTCGTGTGCCATCCGGAGGACCATCACTGGTTCAGCGGCATGCGGGTGCTGCCGCGACTCACGCGCGTGTGGGCGCCCCGTCAGGAGTCCGCGGAAGACCTGCTAATGCCCGGCGAGGACGGCAGACACGTGCTGCGGATCGAGACCGCAGACACCCTCCCGCCGGGCCTCGCCCTCCTGGACGCACCCGACATCGACTCCCTCGTGGCCGAGAACCGGGTGCTGGCCGCCGAACTGATCTGCGCCGCCGACATCTGGGTGATGGTCACGACCGCCGCCCGTTACGCCGACGCCGTGCCCTGGCACCTGCTCCGCACCGCCAAGGAATACGACGCCATGCTCGTGACGGTCCTCGACCGCGTACCCCACCAGGTCGTCTCCGAGGTGTCCCGGCAGTACGGCGCGCTGCTCACCAAGGCCGGGCTGGGCGACGTACCGCGCTTCACGGTGCCCGAACTGCCGGAGTCCGCCTGGGGCGGCGGGCTCCTCCCGGCCACCGCCGTGGCGCCGCTGCGGAACTGGCTCGTCCATCACGTCCAGGACCCCGGCTCCCGCCGCCACGCGCTGGCCCGCACTGCTCAGGGCGTGCTCGACTCCCTCAAGGCCCGGATGCCCGAACTGGCGGGCGCCGCCGCCTCGCAGTACGCCGCCGCGCTGCGCCTCACCTCGGCCGTCGACGGGGCGTACGACACCGAGTACACGCGCGTGCGGGGCCGTCTGCAGAGCGGTGCCGTGCTCGCCGGCGACGCGCTCAAACGCTGGCGGTCCTTCCCGCTGGACTGCACCGCCGGTGAACTCCTCGACGCCCTGGTGGAGAGCCTCGCCGCACTCCTGCTGTGTGCCGTCACCGCCGCCGACGAGCGTGTCGACGACGCCTGGCGGCGCGAACCGGCCTCGGACGCACCGGAGCTGACGGACCGGGACGCCTCGCCGGAGAGCACCGAGCACCGGATCGGCCTGGCGGTACGACGGTGGCGGCGCGAGCTGGAGGAGTACGCCGAGGACGAGGTACGCGGCCTCGAACGCGGTGTCGCGCCCGATCCGGAGTCGGTCGCCGCTCTCGTCGCCACCGCCCTGCTGGGCGGCCGCAGGGCGCGTTCGGCCGGCGAGGGGCTCGCCGAACGGATCGGCGCCCACGGGGCTCTGCGGCTGCGCGACCGTGCCGGACGGCTGCTCACCGAACACCTCGACCGCGTGCTGCACGCCGAGCGCGAGCGACGCCTCGCGCCGCTCGAAGGGCTCGAGGTCCACCCCGAACCCCAGGCCGAACTCATTGCCGCGCTGTCCGTACTTCAGAAGGAGAGGTGACCGGTGACCGCCGTCACTGACCAGGACCACACGGACAACGACAGTAGGGACAGCAGGAGCAACAGGGACGGCAGGGACAACAGGGATCCGGAGCAGACGGAGAACGGCAGCCTGGGGGCGGGGGAGGACCCGGAGGCCGGGGAGCAGGCGCAGGCTCAGGTGCTGGTCCGCGCGGACGCGGAGGACGGCCGTGCGGCGGAGGACTCCGCGAAGGTGCCCATGAAGAAGCCCCCTGCGAAGGAGGCGGCCGTCCACGCGCGCGTGCCCGACGCCGACGGGGTCACCTCCCCTCGCACGGCGCCCGGCGCCGGCTCACACGCGACCTCCCGCCGGGGACCCCGGTCGGAACCCGACACGGAACCAGATCCAGAACGAGGTCCAGAACGAGGTCCAGAACCGGGAACGGAACCGGGCGCGGAACCAGGCAATGAACCTGGCACTGAACCGGGTACGGACTCTGGCGGGGCCTGGGACGACGGGCTCATCGCCCGCCGTGTGAGCGAGGCCTCCGCCGCTGAACAGGCCGCCCTCATGGAGACCCGGGTCGGCGGTGGCGGTGGTGGCGGCGGGAACGCCCTGCCCTCGACCCCGCTCACCTACGACGGGCCCCTGCGGTCCCGGCTCGACGCGCTGCGGGAACTCGTCGGGCTCTCCCGTACCCGGCTCGACAGCCGGACGCTCGCCGAGGCCGGCCGGGTGCTCGACGAGGCGGCTGCCCGGCGCAGGCTCTCCGGTCAGCACACCGTCGTCGCCATCGCGGGCGCCACCGGGAGCGGCAAGTCGCAGCTGTTCAACGCCCTCGCCGGCGTGAACATCTCGGAGACGGGCGTACGCCGCCCGACCACCTCCGCACCCATCGCGTGCAGTTGGAGCGACGGCGCGTCGACCCTCATCGACCGGCTCGGCATCCCGGGCCGACTACGCAGGCGGCCGGTGCAGAGTCAGGACGCGGAGGCGCAGTTGCGCGGGCTCGTCCTGATCGACCTGCCCGACCACGACTCGGCGGCTGTCCAGCACCGCGCGCAGGTCGACCGCGTCCTGGCGCTCGTCGACGCCGTCATCTGGGTCGTCGACCCCGAGAAGTACGCCGACGCCATCCTCCACGAACGCTACCTGCGGCCCATGGCGGGCCACGCGGAGATCATGTTCATCGTCCTCAACCAGGTCGACCGGCTGCCCGGCGAGGCCGCCGAGCTGGTCCTCGACGACCTGCGACGCCTGCTCGACGAGGACGGCGTCGCCCTCGGCGAGTACGGCGAACCGGGCGCGACCGTGCTGGCCCTGTCCGCGCTCACCGGCGACGGCATCGGGGAACTGCGCGAGGTGCTGGGCCAGTTCGTCGCGGAGCGCGGTGCCGCGGCACGACGGATCGCCGCCGATGTGGACGCCGCCGCGTGGCGACTGCGGCCCGTCTACGCCACCGGGCGGCGCACCGGGCTCAGCGAGGAGGCGCGGGACGAGTTCGCGGACTGCCTGGCGGACGCCGTGGGAGCCACCGCCGCGGGCGAGGCCGCCGAACGAGCCTGGCTGCGCAACGCGGGCCGAGCGTGCGGGACGCCGTGGCTGAGGCTTTGGCGGTGGCACCAGGACCGGTCCGACCCTCCCACCGGACGGCTGCCGGCCCGCGCCCCGGCCGACGAGGAGGCCACGGCACGGCAACGCGTCGAGCAGGCGGTGCGCACGGTGTCCGAGCGGGCCTCGGCGGGGCTGCCCACGCCGTGGGCGCAGGCCGTGCGGGAGTCGGCCGTACGCGGGGCCCACGGGCTGCCCGAGGCGCTGGACCAGCTGGCGGCGCGGGCCGGACTGCCGCCGGGGCGGCCGCCGCGGCCGGGCTGGTGGCCGGTGGCCGTGCTGGCACAGGCGTGCATGACCCTGCTCCAGGTGGTCGGCGGGCTGTGGCTGCTCGGACAGATCGTCGGGGTGCTGGCGCCGAACCTCGGGGTTCCGGTGCTGCTGATGGTGACGGGCATCATCGGCGGCCCGCTCGTCGAGTGGAGCTGCCGGCTGGCGGCACGGGGACCGGCCCGGCGGTACGGGCAGGACGCGGAGCGGCGGCTGCGCGAGGCTGCGGCCGGGTGCGGCCGGGCCCGCGTACTGGATCCCGTCGCCGCCGAACTGCTGCGGTACCGCGAGGTCAGGGAGCAGTACGGGCGGGTCACGGGGGTGGGGGCCGCCGCGCGGTGAGAAGCCGTGAGGCGATCCACGAGGAGTGATGCGGGAAGTGACGCGTGACGAGCGACGCATGACGCATGACGCATGACGCATGACGAGCGATCCACGCGGGTGTTCCACATGGGGTGATCCGCGGAGGGTGGGGCGTGGATCACTCGTCCGGGTGGTGGAGTTTTCCACAGGCAGTGGATGATCCACAGCGCTCGGCGGGCCCGGTCCGACGGAGGCAGTCTGGCTTCGCGGCGATCGCGACGGATGCGGTCGCCGAGAGGGCGGTGACGGTACGCGGTGATCGGGCCGTGACCGTCACGGCGGACGCAGCCGTGCGGGACGGGCCCGTACGTGTATCCGGGCGGGGGACCGTCCGGCGAGGAGGGGTTCACGATGAACGAGACGATGGTCTGCGCGGTCGGCAACGTGGCGACGCAGCCGGTCTACCGGGACCTGGCGGCGGGCGCGTCGGCGAGGTTCCGGCTGGCGGTGACCTCGCGCTACTGGGACCGCGAGAAAGGCACCTGGACCGACGGCCACACCAACTTCTTCACGGTGTGGGCCAACCGGCAACTGGCCACCAACGCGGTGGCCTCGCTGAACGTCGGCGACCCGGTGATGGTGCAGGGCCGGCTGAAGGTGCGTACCGAGTCGCGTGAGGGACAGCAGAACTGGACGTCGGCGGACATCGACGCCGTGGCGATCGGCCACGACATCTCGCGGGGCACCTCCGCCTTCCGCCGGTCCGGCCGACCCGAGCCGACGGCGGTCGGCGCACCGGCGCGGCCCGAGCCCGACTGGGAGACACCGGCCGCCGACGCCCCCGAGCCGGAGCCGGACACCCCGCGGAGCCGGCGTCGCGAGCCGGTGGCGGTGACGTGAGCCGGTGGGCGGTGACGTGAGCTGAGGGACGGTACGGGGCGGCGCGGGACGGTGCGGCTCGGCTCGCGGGCGGGACGCGGTGCGAGTTCATGCGACGGTGCGGTGACGGAGCGTCAGCGCCCGCATCATGCCGACGCCGACCGATCCGCGGCCTGCCGGCGCATGACTTCGAGCAACCGAGCAGATTTGTCGACAAGCCGGACCCCTGGACGATCTTGGGGATAACGATTCCGAGTCGGATCGGCGATCCGATGAGATGACCGGTAAGCGAGGTGCGCGACGTCTCTAGGATGCCGGACGTGGCTCACGGGGCTTCTGATTCTGCTGGTGGGACCCGTACCCCCCACATCAACGGGTCCTGCTCGAAGGGGAATTGCGTGATTTGTTCGTTCTCCGCGCCGTTCGCGCGTGGGCGAGGGGCGGTCCGCCTCGCCGTGACGGCGATGGTGTCCGGCCTCGTCGCCGTCGGCGTGATCGCCGGCGCGGGCACGGCTGTCGCGGCCGAGGTGACGCAGAGTCAGGGCGGTGCCACGGCGACGATAGGCGGCCTCAAGACCTACGGCACCGCGGTGATCCACGCCGACAGCGGCGACCAGGAGGTCTCGGCCGGTCTGTTCGAGATGTCCGTCGAGGGCGGCGGCACCCTGCAGACCTACTGCGTCGACCTCTACAACCCCACGCAGAAGGACGCCAAGTACCAGGAGACCCCCTGGAGCGGCACCTCGCTGGGCGCCAACAAGGACGCGGGCCGTATCCGTTGGATCCTTCAGCACTCCTACCCCCAGGTGAACGACCTGGCCTCGCTGGCAGACAAGGCCGGGATCGCCGGCGGTCTCACCGAGCAGGACGCGGCCACCGGCACCCAGGTGGCCATCTGGCGCTACTCGGACGGCGCGGACGTCGACGCCGTCGACCCGCAGGCCGAGCGGCTCGCGGACTACCTCCAGAAGGCCGCCCGCCCCGTGGCGGAGCCCGAGGCGTCGCTCACCCTCGAGGCGCCCGCCGTCTCCGGTCACCCCGGCGAACTGCTCGGCCCGGTGACCGTGCGCACGAACGCGAGCGGCGTGACGGTGACGCCTCCGCTGGACGCCGCCACCAGCGGCGTACGGATCGTCGGCAAGGACGGCAAGGTGGTGACGTCCGTGACGGACGGCAGCCAGCTGTTCTTCGACGTGCCCGCCGACTCGGCCGACGGCTCGGCCGAGCTGACCGTCCAGGCCTCGACCACCGTCCCCGTCGGACGCGCCTTCACCTCCGAGAGCCGCAGCCAGACCCAGATCCTGGCCGGTTCCAGCGAGTCGACGGTGTCGGCGACGGCGAGCGCGACCTGGGCGAAGCAGGGCGCCATACCGGCACTGTCCGCGGCCAAGAACTGCGCGAAGACCGGAGTGGACATCACGGCCGTCAACCAGGGCGACCAGGTCTTCACCTTCGAGCTGATGGGGACCGAGTACACCATCGCGGCCGGTGCTTCCCAGACGGTGACGATCCCGCTCCAGGAGGACCAGGCCTACGCCTTCACGATCAACGGCCCGCAAGGCGTGGAAAGCCGCTTCACCGGCGTCCTGGACTGTCTGACCCAGGCCGACGAGATCGCCGGCCTGACCACCCAGACCCTCAGCGAACCGAGCCCGGCCACCGTGGGCGGCACCTCCACCACCGACGACACCAACCTCGCCGCGACGGGCGGCACCAGCGCCACCCCCCTCATCGCCGGCACCGCCATCGGCCTGGTGGTCATCGGCGGAGCGGCCCTCCTGCTCGTGGGCCGCAAGGAGAACGAACCCCGCCACTGACCCGGCTGTCCGAGACCGCTCGGCCGACGACACATGGTGGCGGACGAGCCGCCACCGCCGACCGCGAAGCCCCGCTCTCAGGCCGCAAGGGCGTTCCTACAATGGCGCGCTCCACGTTGAGGCCCTGAAACGCCCGCCCGCTCCATGACGCGCGGGCGGGAGGCAGACGGCATGGGAGCCGCGGTTCGGGGTGCCTTGAGCCGGGTTTGGCCCCGGGAAGACCGAGGGTGGCCACGGCCCGGATTCGAACCGGGGTTTCCGCATCGGGGCGAACCCGAGTGCGACGTCTTGGGCCGCTGAACGACTCATGGCCAGGCGGATCGAGCGACTCAGAGACCGGCGAGGCCGTTTCATTTCGAGGGGCTATGCCTCAGAGTGACGACTCAGAGCGCAGGTTCAGGGCACCGATTCAAAGCGAGCCCATCACCGGCCCGGATGGCCAACCGCGCCCCTGATCGTCAAATGAGGCCAAATCGCGACCTACTGGGATCCGGTCAGATTCGCTCACACTCAAACACATGGGGGCGATTCGGGATCGTGACCAGTTGGCGTGCCACCGCTGCGGGGAGATCAGCCGCACCGTGCGTGAGCGCGGACGGTTCGGCCTCATGGCGAGCTACTGCGAGAGGTGCTGGAACACCTTCGCCAACGAGATGGCCCATGCCGACGGGGCCACATCCGCGCCCAGACCGGATCCCGGCCCGGACGACGTGACATGGATCGAGCCACCGATCTGCGCGGAATGCGGCGCACTGGTCCGCGTGTATCCCACCAACTACGACCGGTGGGTAAGTCTGGCCATGGTGGAGTTGCCCGCCAAAGACGTCCCGGAGGCCTTCAGATGGCGCCTGACGAGGATTCCGGGCCGACCCCCCATCCCCACGGATATCGTGGCCGTACGGGTTCGTGGAATCGATCCGCTGCCGAGCGAACCCGTCGTACCGGCTCACCGCATGATGTGTATCCCCGAGTGGGGCGAGCCATAGAGCACACGGCAGCGAGCAGGAGGCTAGGCTCCGTGCCCTCTGCGTGCCCTCTGCGTGCCCGATCGGGCCTCGACCGATCATGGCCCGGGGGTCTTCGCACGCGACGAACGTCAGCCGGGGCTGCCGCAGTTCCACGGTGGACTGCCTTCAGATGTCGACGGGGTCCTACGTGCCCTCGCGGAACGTGATGATCTTCAGGTCCGTGCCGAACTCGTCACGCACAAAGCCCCCGTAACCCGGCTTGGCGACATGAGGAGCGATCAGCGCAAGCAGCGCGTCGAGGCGGAGGGTGAAGTCGTCGACCCAGTAACAGCGTGCGAAGAGCTCCCATTCGTACCGCTCCCCCAAAGACGTGAACTCCTGCACCGTGCGCCGAAGGGACACGACGTCCCCGCCGGGAAGACGGCTGTTGCTGTTCGGGATGAGCAGGGGGTACGGGGAGCTCTCGGGATCGAGATCCTCCGGGTCCTCACCGCCCAGACCCAGGTGCCAACGCAGGGCCACCAGAACGGAGGCAGGCGTGTCATCACGCAGGAAGCACGAGAAGAGAACTTCGAAGTGGTCACTCGTGGAGCGCATTGTGTACGGCAGCACCGACACGCTCAAGGGGGCGTGCCAGATCCGTGCCGGACCGTGCGGGGAACCACGAAGTGCACAGGGGACCCGGTCGGGCGACCGGACAAACGCGGACACCGTTCCGCCGCCGCGCTTCAGCGATCCACCTGTGCTCGGATCACCTGAGCTTCCCAAGCTGATGTCCGGCTGCTGCACAGTCCCCTGACGTCCTGTCCGCGTCTACAAGTAGCCTGCGACGATCATCCGTGGTAATGCCTGGAGGCTTCGTGGAGGCTACCGCTCTCGTCAGTCCCGACCGGCTGTGGAACGCGCGCGAGGTCTTGGCTCGCCCGAGCCCTGTCCCAGCAGCGGCAGGGATCTATGGATGGCACTTCAAGCAGCCGCCCCATTCGGACCTGGACGCCGGGCGCCTGCTTTACGTCGGTATTGCCCCGCGGTACATGGCGAACCGGACCAGCGCCCAGAACCTGCGCAAGCGGGTGCGGAACCACTACCGGGGCAACGCGGCCAGTTCGACGCTGCGGCTCACCCTCGGCTGCCTGCTCGGACTTGAGCTGCGCCGCGTGGGCAGCGGTCAGAAGATGACCTTCGGCAAGGCCGGCGAAGCCACGCTGAGTCAGTGGATGGCGGACAACGCCCGAGTGTGCTGGATCGAGAAGAAGGAACCGTGGACCTTGGAGTCCCAGCTCATTTCCGAACTCGACCTCCCGTTGAACCTCGCCCAGAACCGCCATAACGCGTTCCACAGTCGACTGGAGGAGCTACGGGCCCAAGCACGGCAGCGAGCGAGGGAGCTGCCACTCAGCTCGTAGGCCTTGCCGACGGGGCGGTGCCTGGACCGTCCGAGGTTGCTCAACAGCGGTCAATGACGACCGACGACGACCACCAGGCGCACGAGCCCACCGCCCTGACCAGCAAAAACCCGGCTCACCAAGATCCCCGACAAGACCCAGGGCAAGAAAACAGGTCGTGACTCCCTCATTGAACTCCGCCGCCCGCGTGTGCTTCCGCTGCTCTCAGGCATCCCGTGTTCACAATGCTGGGTATGGACGCTGGCATCGCTGCTTTGTGGGGCGCAGGCATCGGTGGAGCGTTGGGTGCCGGAGGCGTCCTGGGCTCAGCTTGGCTGACAGGCCGATCGCAAGGGCTGACTCAACACGTCCAATGGCGAAGGCAAGGACGACGGGAGGCGTACAGCGAATTCATCGCTGCTGTCGCAGCCCATAGAGAGGCCGCCGACAGGCTCATGACGCTCATGGAGGGCACTCACCGCCCCGACGACGCTACGCGAGCCTTGGAGCGCGTTGACGAGCTATTCCCTGCCGTACGAGCAGCCTCATCAGTGGTGACCGTGGAAGGTCCTGCCAGCGTGGCGGACCTTGCTCGGAAGGTCATGAAAGGAACCGGGAGCGTCACCAGTGAAGTCGACTTCTACGTCACGGTTGCTCATCGGTCTGACAACCCCGGGTACTACGAGGCCGGACGCGTCGATGCAGCGCTAGTGGAACTGAGCAACCTCTTGGGCAAGTTCACGGAAGCGGCCAGAACCGCCCTCGATTCTCCCAAGGTCTAGGTTCCTCAACAAGGAAACAACGCCGAAGGCGTACACCGTGTGCGTGTCTAACTGCGTGACAACACCTACGAACAGTGGCGGACGACCACGGACATCTGCGGACCATCAGCGCAGGTGAGAGTCACACCAGCCCAAGGCAGCGCCCCCGCTCAAGTTGCTTCGGGACGAAGAAGTCATCACCGAAAGCCTCACTGCACGCTGCCGCCGTCGCAACTAAACTCCACAGACGCCTTCGAGGCCCACCCATCACGTCGACTCTCTGGTCGACGCCACGAGCACGGAAGGACGCTATACCTTCCGCAGAATCTCCGCTACCCTTTCCCATTCCGCATGCCGAGCGACAATCTGCCCAATCCGCTCCATGTCGCGCCTGTCTCTTTCGGCGCACTGTCGCATGCTGGGAATGAAAGTCTTCCCACTTCCAGGAAGGTCGGATATTCCAGCCCTAATCTCGGGCAATATGTTAACGCCGCGCAAAGATAGCCCATATTCAACCTGAATGCGCGATCGCATATGATAACGCGCGGCTCCTATTCCCAGCCTACGGACCCGAAGCCCCCACCGAGACTGGCGACTGTAGCTCACTAAGAGAATGTACGGCTCCAGGGCATAGAAGATCTCCATGAGGCGGGTGTGCATTTGAGAGAACAAGTCCCTTTCACGCAAAGCTGAGTTCTCAAGATAGGCCGACAGATTACTCAGGGCATTGATCACGAGCGGTGCATACTCCAAGTATTTGTCGCACTGCTGCTGCCCGTCTGGAGACGACGAAGACGGTCTTGTACTGGAGGCCAGCCAGTCGACAAGTTGACTGGCGCGATCGTCCAGCGACCCAGGGAAAGCAGGCACATCATAAAGCAGGTACATCGCCTCACTTTCAATCTCACGCCACTCTGTATGCATAGAAGAAAGCGACTCCGCACTGCGCTGACGCTGCACTATTCTCAGTTGAGAAATACCGAAGACAAGCGCCGTAAAAACCGCGGCAGTTTGGATGCACCCAAAGAGGAGGCTCCAAGCTTCGTATGATATTCCGGCATAGTTTGAAGCCAGCATGCGCCCCCCAGACGTCCCCTCACTCCTTGAGTCTGGTATGCCCTTGCGTCTGTAACCGCAATCATGTGCCGTGCCAGTGACTGACACGAGCCATGGATGATCAACCGATTTACGCGCAGCGGGTCGTACCGACACCCAAAGCTGACCCTCATAGGAGGTCCGGCGAGTACGCCCGCCGGACCGTCGTGACCTTCATGGAGGTTTACTTCGGTGACTTGAGCAGACCTCGCCTGGCAGAGGCGTTATGTCACGGCGCTACGGCAGTAGCGTCTCAAATTCTCTCCAATATGTCCCACTTGAGAGTCCTATTCACTCTCGCCTCATGGGTCGCACGCCAAAATTTAACTTGCGCTACTGTCCCACAAATTGCGGTCAGAAATGCGAGGAAGAATGGACCCGTCTCTCGCAATAAACCTTGTATCGCTAGTAATCTCTCTTATAGCGTTGGCTATTTCCGCTTACCTCGCCCACAGGCAAGCGTCGGCTGCACACGGCGCGAACCTCATACCTGTGATCTTTAACTCGTTCCGGGAGTGGCGGGAGCCAGATTTCATCCGGACGCAGAAGTACATCCTGGCCAGCCTCGGCAGCGAACACGGAGCAGAGGCGGGACTATCTGGAATACCGGAGCCTCTGCAGTCCCAAATCGACAAGGTTGCCATATTCTATGATGACCTGGGGAAGTTGGTCGCCTACCGAGCTCTCGACTGGAGGATAGTGATCGGAACATTTGGAATTACAATTGTGAAGGTCTGGACCGTCCTCAAACCCTTTATTTACCGCGAGCGTGAGATTCGCGGAACCCAGCACATGGCCTGCTTCGAAGATCTGGCGTGTCGGGCGAAGGATAATCCGCCTGCGAAGCTGCACAGGAAAATGGGTCTGCGGGCAGACGGATCGTAGCCGCAGCCGTCTCACGTCACGCAGTCTATTCGTGGAACGCCACGGATTAGACGACCCTAGCCCCGACCTCTCAAGGCTCGCCGGTCGGAGCAGGGATATCGAGCGGTCAAGTCAGACGTTCTTCTGCTATGAAACAGAAAGAGGAACTGGATCCTCGTCTAAGTCCCTCTCCCAGCGCGGGTTGAGCGGGAGGCTGCCCCGCTATCCTCCCTGCCTTGCCAATCGTCCTCCTCAGAGGCTTTGAGGTTCGCTCACCTCCAGGAGGTGACCGCGGCTGGTGGCTACTCGGAGCACGTCTCTTAGAGCTCCGGTCAGTTCCTTCGCCAGGAGTTGCATGTCCTCCAGGCCAGCGTGCTCGTCACCGAGGGTTTCCGCGGCCTGCATCAGCAGGTCGGTTGCTGTCTCGAGTTGCTCCGATTCGATGTTGTCGGCCAGGCGGGACATGTAGCCGTCCCCGTCCACCGTGCACAGGTAGCAGGGCTTGTCATCCGGTCCCGACCACGAGAGGAGTCGTAGCTTGTTCTGCGCCGTCATCCTTGCGTCTGCCTCTCGTCGATCACGTGGTGGGTGGTGAAAACCGCGTCGACGCGGTCACCCGGGAACACCAGAAGCGCGGCCTCGACTACGTGGCCGGCAGCGTCGGCGGCAACTCGGGTGATCGCAAGCACCGCAGTGGTGGGGTTGATCCAGAGGGTGGACGCCTCATCTGGTGTCGGGGAGCGGACGGAAACCGTCTCCCGGACCTCCGCCGACAGAGGGCTCAGCACAGCAAAGCTTTCTTCTGTCCGCACGTATGAGGGGCCGTCACTGAGCGCTTCGGTGGGCTCCAGGTCGCGCGGGACGTAAATGCGGGCCAGGCTGTGCGGGGACTCTCCCTGGTAGCTGATGCTGAGGAACTCGGTCAGGGGGCTGCCGTTCGGCACTCGCATCAGGGCTGCCAGATGCCCATGCGCCTCGACCGCGGTGGCGCGGTCCGTGACGCGCAGAGCCGCTTCTGCGGCTGTCCAAGGGTCCAGCGTCCCCCAGCCGCCGATGTACATGATCTTGCGGAGGCGGTGGCGGACGAAGTTCCCCTTGCCGTGGATCTTCTCGACGAGGCCTTCCCCCTGAAGCACCGCGAGAGCGCTCCGCAGGGTCGCCGTGCTGACTTTGTATTGGCCGGCCAGTCCGACTTCGGACGGCAGGCGTTCGCCAGGCTTGATGCGACCGGTTGCGATCTGAGCCTCAACGAGTTGGGAGCCAGCCGTACGACCTCACGGCTGGCACCCTCGTCATCCTCCCCGAAGGAGGGCCGCACGCCGGGGCGGGGGTCGTGAACCGCATGGCCGCCATCGGCATCACTGTCGGCCACGCCGTGGAGCAGCCGGAGCCGAGGCATGCGACCGCTGAGGAGGCGTCACTCCTGGGCATCCAGAAGGTCGCCCTCGTCACGCACATTCGGCGGACGTACTACAGCGACGAAGGGCGGCCCGTGGAGACGGCGGACATCGTGGTGCCCGCCGCTCACTGCGAGATCGTCTACGAGATCCCGATCAACCGGTAGCGCTGTGAGCGCGTAGGTTCGCCGGCTGGTGGTCGTGGCGGTCGGAGGTCTACTTGTCGCGCAAGGTCTCGATTTCGGCCGCCAGCACGGCCATGTCGCGCACGTGTGTGTAGTACTTGGCCCCGTACTCGTCGCCGATCGCGGGAAGAACCTTTTCGAACGCCGCTGTGAGCCTGCTCAAGCCAGCGCGACGCTGCTCATCGAGCGGGCCTTCGAGGACAATGGCCGCGTAGGCGTAGGAGTCCGCATCGAGCAGCACCATGTCCCGGCCTTCGATGTCCAGGCCGCGGAAGCCAGGAGGGAACGGCGCGGCCATATGCTCGGCCATCATCTGTGCCAGCGCGTCCCGCTTCTCTTCGAACATGCGGGAGATCCTTCCAGGCACGGGTGCGTCGGGGCGCGACTCCACCTCAACCCGGTGAACCCATGCGGTCACCAGCACTAGTGTGCGCCGCATGACCAACGACACCCCGCCCTGCCCTGATTGCGGCCAGCCCATGAAGTCCGGTGGCCTCCTACTGTCCAGGCGGGAGGACGACGGCCGACGGGTCTGCCGGTCGCTGTGGAGATGTGCCGGTCGGCATGTCTGGTGGAGCTGGGCCGACCGGCCGGAGGAACCATTGGAGGCCTGCCCAGTGCCACAGCTGTTCCGCTGACATCCAAGTGCGCCCGGGATGCGTGGACGTAGCCGAAGCGCGTTCGTATCCTCGTCGGTCGAATGCGTGTCGAAGTCGCCGAACGTCCGGAGCCGGTGCCCGGAAAGGGCCAGGTCAGGCCCGCCCATCCGGTGGTCAGCTCAAGCGCCTTCTAAGCGCCTGGCCGCAGGTTCGAGTCCTGCCCCGCCGGGGGCGCAAGTCTCCGCCCTCCCTCTGGGAGGGCTTTTTTGCTGGCTTTTTCCGCGCTGCGGTTCCGCGTGAGAAGTCTGGCCGATTCTCGGCCACGCCGAAGGACGCCGAAGGACGCCGAAGGCACCGGAGGAAGCCTAAGCATCGCGAGCGGGCGAGCGGTCAGCGGGTGTACGCGGCCAGCAGCTCCGAGCCGTCGTGCAGGGTGACCCGCACCCCGCCGGCCTCCTCCACCCGCCCCCCCACCCCGGCTCCCGCCCCCGTCCCCGTCACCGCCAGTGCTGCGGGGTGTGTGCCGTCGACGATCAGGTCCGTCATGCTCACTCGGGGGCGGGGGGTGAGTCGGCCGGGCCAGGTCAGGATGGTCGGCGGTTTGTCGGGCGGGGACAGCTCGAGCTCGCGCAGCGGCACGCTCAGACCCACGCCCAGCGCTTTGAGCACGGCTTCCTTGCGTGTCCAGGTGCGCAGGAAGGCGGGCGGCCGTTCGGCTGCCGGGCGGGCGTACAGCGCGGCGAGTTCGGGGTCGGACAGGGCGACACGGGCAGCGGAGTCGACGTCCAGGTCGCCGTGGGACTCCTCGACGTCGAGGCCCACCTCCCTGCCCCGGCGGACGGCGACACCGACGAGCGCGCCGCTGTGAGTGACGGAGAAGCCGTAGACCGGCCGGGTGCCCGAAGAACCGTCCGGCGGCAGAGCCGCTCCCGAAGGGCCGTGCGGTGGCAGTGCCAGGTGGACCTTGCCGTGCGGTCCGCCGCAGCGTGGACACACGCGGCGCAGGGGGACGTCCGCCGGGGGCAGGCCGAGCAGTTCGCCGAGGACCAGGCGGCTGAGGGCGCAGCCGACCAGGAACCGTCCCCTGCCCGCGGGATCGACGGTCGACTCGTACCGGGCCTGTTCCACGGGATCGAGCAGTTCTCGTAGACCCGATCGGGCGTCCTCCAGACGGGCCCACCACACCTGCACCGGGTGTCCTGTCACAGTGCCTCGTCCTGGTTCGATGATCAGCCCGCGCCCTAGACTCTGCTCACACCACACCACACGAGGGGCAGCCGCATGCGACTGCACACACAGGAGTGGGGAACGGGCGAGCGTGTCGCCGTCCTCGTCCACGGCATCATGTCCGACCACCGCACGTGGCACGAGCTGGTCCCGGTCCTGACCGGACGGGGCTATCGCGTCCTCGCCGTGGACCTGCGCGGGCACGGCGACAGTGCTCGCGGGCGGTACGAGCCCCGGTTCTTCGCCGAGGATCTCCTCGAGACGCTGCCGCACGCCCCGGAGGTGGCGCTGGGCCATTCACTGGGCGCGCTGGCCCTGGCCCTCGCGGTGCCGGAGCTGCAACCGGCTCGCGCCGTCTACTCGGAACCGGCCTGGCAACTCGCCGGGGCCCACGGATCCCTGGACCCGGCCCTCTTCACCCTCTTCAAGCGCTCTTCCCGCGCTCTCGCCGCGCTCTCCCGACCCTCGCGCGACGGAGAACCGGACGAGCGGCTCGAGAAGCGGGCCGCGGCCGAGCGGCAGGCCCTCGACCGCTGGGACGAGAAGACGGCTCTCGCGCTCTCCTCGCACCGGCACATCGACCACACGCCGGAGAAGGCTCAGGTGCCCTCTCTCGTCCAGACCTCGGACCCGAGCATGCTGGTCAGCGCGGAGATGCGGGCGGAACTGGTGCGGCGCGGTTTCGAGGTGCGTACGGTGCCCGACGCACCGCACGCGATCCACCGGGACCGGTTCGACGCTTTCGTCGAGTCGCTGTCGGGGTGGTTGTGAACGGTGCGGGTCAGTGCACCGCGCGCAGCATGCGCGTCACGTTGATCCGCGTGGGCGAAAGGCCGAGCTCCACGCTCTGCATCATCCGCTCGCCGTTCAGTCGGCCATAGGCGAGCAGGTCGACATTGGCCAGGCTGAATTCGGGCCAGGTGTGAATGCTCAGGTGCGACGCCGAAAGCAGGAGAATCGCGGTGACGGCACCGTTCGGGAAAACGTGCGACGCCTCACCGAGCACGGTGGCGTTTCCCTTTTCGGCGGCCGTGCGCAGCACCTGGAGGAGGCGCTCCTCGTCGGTCAGGATGCTGTGGTCGCTCACCCATACATCGACGGCATAAGAGCACAGATCGTCGACGTTTATACCCTCGGTGGCGAGGTTGGCGGAGTTGGTCATGGGGAACCGGGGGTGACGAACCGCTGCCCCCGTCTCCTTTCACATAGATCTGCGCTGGTCCGCGCGGCCAAAGGGGAAGGTTGCGAGGCCGGTAAGCGGCACTCGATGGTGCCCAGCGTAGCATCCGGGGCGCTCCGGGGCTCGCGCGCGCATCGTGTCAAGGGGAGCGGAGCGGGTCCTAGGGATTCGACCGAAAACCCGCCGCATACCTTCCTGGATTCCTTCCCTTCGCCTTCCCGTGAACATCACGAGAACACCGAACCGGGCATCAATTGGAACGGTGGATGAAACGGCAGGCGAAAAGCGATCGGCGCAGCAGGGAGAGCAGCATGGTGAGCGGCAGGGAGAGCGGTGGGGAGAGCGATGGGCGGGACATTGGTCGAATCTCCTGCGGGACTTCACGGGATTACCCTTCGGTCGATCGAATTGCGCGTCGGTTCCCGGTCTATTCCCAGTCGATTCGCGGTCTATTCGCGGTCTATTCGCGGTCTATTTCCGGTCCATTCCCTACCGTCCGAGCGGGGCCGAGGGTCCGCGCATCTGCCCGTATACTCGATAGGCCCGGAATCCACCAATCAGCTTGCCCGGAGTTGCCTTGTGAAAGACGCGCCTCGACACCGCCGGCGTGCCACCGCGGATTCCGTGCTCACGGAGGTCGCGGAAGCCGTCCGGCTCCAGGAGGGCCCGCCCGGGGTGCGGTCCGTCCTGCGCGCGCTGCGCCGGCTGGCGCCCGCCTCCACGAAGGACCTCAGCCGCGCGACCGGCCTGCCCGTCCCGATCGTGGCCGCGCTGGGGAACGAGCTGCGCCGCCGGGGATACATCACCACACAGCGTCCGTCGCGGCTGACCGAGGCGGGGCTGGACCTCGTCGCCCAGCTCGGCATGGACCTGTCCCTCGACGCCACCTGCACCACCTGTGACGGGCGCGAGCTGGTGATCCCCGACGTCCTGGACCAGGCCGTACGGCGGCTGCGCGCCCTCATGGAGACGGGTCCCGCCGCCGACATGGCGATCGACCAGTCGCACTGCACGGCCGAGACGAAGGTGCGCCGGGTGCTCGCGCTGCTCACGGCAGGCGCGCTGCCCGGCGGCTCCCTGCTGCTGATCGGCGACGACGACCTGGTGTCCCTCGCCGTCGCCGTGGTGGGCGACGTGCTCGGCACTCCGATCGTCGAGCGGGTGACGGTCGTGGACATCTCCCCCGAGATCCTCGACTACATCCAGAAGGTGTCGGCCGGCCTCGGCACCCGCGTCGAGACCGTCCAGCACGACCTGCGTCTGCCGCTGCCCGCCGAGCTCCACGGGCAGCACGACGTGGCCATGACCGACCCGCCCTACACCGCCGAGGGCGCCCGCCTCTTCCTCTCCCGTGCCGTGGAGGGGCTGCGGCCCGGCCCCGCGCACAGCGTCTTCTTCTCCTTCGGCGGCAAGAGCCCGGACGAGATGCTGGAGGTGCAGCGGGAGATCATGGGGCTCGGCCTGGTCACCAACGGTTTCATCCGCAACTTCAACGAGTACGAGGGCAGCGGCATCCTCGGCGGTGTCGGCTTCTTCCAGCACCTGCTCACGACCACCTCGACGGCCCCCACCCACGAGGGCGAGTTCAGCGGTCCCCTCTACACCGGCGACAAGCGGACCCGGCAGCGCGAGTACACCTGCGTGGCCTGTGAGACCCGGCTGCGCGTCGGACCCGGCGCCCGCTGGACCTCGGTGGCCGCCCTGCGCGACGAGGGTTGCCCGAACTGCGGCAAGGGCCCCTTCCGCCCCGGCCGCCTGGTCCCCGCGGAGGACCCGGCGACCCCGGCCGGACAACCCCCCGCAGCCCCCAGCCCCAGCCTCACCCCCACCCCCGCCCCGGCGCCCGCCCCGGCCCCGGCCGCTCCCGTCGGACGCACGATCGGCTGGCGTCCGCCGACCGACGAGGACCGTGCCGCCCTCGCCGGGCGGGCGCGGCCGTACGTCACCCGCCGGGCCGACGAGCGCGATCTGCCGGCCATCGGACGGTTCGAGGCCGAGATCGCCCGTGTCTCCTTCGGCGAGGACGCCATCGACGACCCCGCGCGGTGGGCGACCCGCCTCGGCCGCGCCATGGAGAAGTCGAAGGAGGGCATGATCGTCGCCGACGGTCCGGGCGAGGAGCCCGTCGGCTGGTGCTGGGTGAGCATCAACCAGAACGCGATGACCGGCGACCGCTACGCCAACTTCCGCTCCCTGGCGGTGTCCCCGGTGGACAACCGCAGCGACGTCGCCGAACTCCTGCTCACCGCCGGTCTGGAGTTCTGCCTGGCCAACGGCATCACCGAGGTCGTCGGCCGGGTGCACGTGGGCAACGTCCCGATGCGCACGGTGTACCGCAAGTTCGGCTTCGACCCCACCAGCCTGTCGATGAAGCTGTTCCTCCCGGAGGGGGACGCCGCCCGATGAGCGTCACGGACGGCTTCGATCCCGACGGCGTCAAGTGCGTCGTATGGGACCTCGACGGCACCCTGTGGGACGAGATCGCCGTCGAGTCGGCCACCGACGAGCTGCCCACGCCCCGCCCCGCGGCGCTCGCCGCGATCGACGCCCTGGCGGCCCGCGGTGTGCTCAGCAGCATCGCGAGCCGCAGCGCGCCGTCGGTGCTCGACCGGCTGGACGCCGTACCGGAGGTGCGGGCGCGCTTCCTGGCCCCGCAGGTGTCCTGGCAGGACAAGAGCGAGTCGCTGCGCAGGATCGCGAAGGACCTCGGCATCGCGGTGGACGCCCTCGTCCTGGTCGACGACTCCCCGTACGAGCGTGCCGAGGTCGGCGCCCTCCTGCCGGGGGTGCGCACCCTCGCGCCCGAGGACGTGCCCGCGCTGCTGGCCGCGTTCGAGGGCCGGGAGGTCACGGCCGAGTCCCGCGAACGCGTGCACCGCTACCGCACGGAGGAGACCCGCAGGGCCGAGGGCGAACGTTTCGAGGGCTCGCGCGAGGAGTTCCTGCGCTGGTGCGACATGCGCCTCACCGTCGGCGCGGCCACGGCCGACGAGATCCCGCGCGCGCTGGAGCTCGCCGCCCGCACCCACCGGCTGAACTCCTCCGGGCTCACCCCCGACCGCCTGCGCGAGCTGGCCTCCTCGGACGGACACGAGCTGTACACCGCCCGCATGACGGACCGTTTCGGCGCGTACGGCATCATCGGCGCCGCCCTCGTCGACCGCACGCACCACACCGACCGCACCGACCGCACCGACCGCGCCACGCCCGCCACCTGGTCGGTCCCGCTGCTCGCGCTCTCCTGCCGGGTGGCCGGCCGGGGCGCGGCGGCCGCCTTCCTGTTCCGGCTGATGGAGCGGGCCCGCGAGGCCGGCGCGGAGGAGTTCCGGGTGACCCTGCGCCCGACGGACGCCAACCTGGAGATGCGCATCCTGCTCCGCCAGGCGGGCCTGCGCCGTACGGATGACACCGCCACCGTCACCGGCGCTGCCACCGCCGCGGATTCGGCGGTGCTGGGCAGGACACTTCAGGGCGAGCTGCCCGGGTCACCCGCGTGGCTGCACGTATCCGACCGAGAGGACGCCGAAGCGTGACGGACATCCAAGAGCGGGCCGCGGTGGAACGCGAACTCCGTTCACTGATCGCCGAGGCGGCCCGGCTGGACGAGGCGGTGGTCGCGGAACTTCCCGCCGACACCGACCTGTTCGGCCCGGAGATCGGTCTCACCTCGCTGGCCGGTGTGACCCTGCTGGGCACCATCGACAAGCGGTACGGCGTCGACGTGGCCGCGCTCGACCTGAGCCTGGACAGCCTCCAGTCCATCGCCACCCTGAGCGACTTCGTCGCGACGCACCTCCAGTCGCACTAGCCACCCGGCTGTACGGCCGTCCTGTTCAAAAAGGGTGATCCGTCCGAACGCACCGTGACCCGCTCACGGTGTCGGCGTTGAACGGGGAGTGCGGCGGCGCCCCCTGCCACCGCACGAACCGATTCCCTAAGGAGAACGTGATGTCTCGCATCGCGAAGGTGGCCGCTGTTGCCCTCGGCACCAGCGCCGTGGTGGTCAGCGGAGCCGGCCTGGCCATGGCGGACGCGGGTGCGCAGGGCGCGGCCGTGGGTTCGCCGGGTGTCCTGTCGGGCAACGTCGTCCAGGTTCCGGTCAACATCCCGGTCAACGTGTGCGGCAACAGCATCAGCATCATCGGCCTGCTGAACCCGGCCTTCGGCAACACCTGCGCCAACGTCAGCGACCACGACAAGGGTGGCGACAAGCACCACGACAAGCACGGCAACAAGCACAAGGACAAGCACGGCGGCGGCTACGGCGGCTGAGCTTCGTCCGTACGTCCCGTACGTACACCCCGGTCGTACCCCGCGTACGTACCACCAGGAGAGCCCCGGCACCTCGAGCGCCGGGGCTCTCCCCTTGTCCGCGAGCGGTTCACCGCCACGGGCTCACCGCGACCGGTTCACCGGGACCCGTTCACGCGTACCGGTAGATCCGGGACGCGTCCTCCAACTGGTCCGGGGTCACGTCCCACGGGGGCAGCTTCTCCTGCCGGGCGACGACCCGGCGGTACTGGCGACTGGTCGGCCCCGGCGGCTCGGCGGGCAGGTAGCGATGTTCGCGGTGCCTGCTCTGCCAGCGGGTCCACACCAGGTCGACGAAGGCGTGGTGCAGCCAGAAGGCGGGGTCGTTGACCGAGGCGCCGCCGAGCATGACCCCGCCGACCCACCGGTGCACCCGGTTGTGGTTGCGCCAGGCGGCGCTGCCCGAACCGGTGCCCCACCCCTCCAGCTTGTTGCGGAAGCCCCGGGTGACCGTCGAGTCCCAGGGCTCGGTGTCGTAGACGGGGTCCTGCAGCGCCAGGTCCAGGTCGCTCCGGGTGGGCAGGTCGATCGGGGCGGCCGAGCGGCCGAGGTCCCGGGTGAGGAACTCCCCGTCGGTCACGTTCTCCTTGATGGTCCAGTCGCCGGTGGCGTAGGCGAACGGCCCGGTCGTCACCTGGTGGTCGGAGCGCCGTCCGTTGCCGCCGAGGAGGTCCTTGGTCCAGGGCGCGGCGGTCGCGGTGCGGTCGCGCGTCCAGTCCCAATAGGGCACCGTCACCGAGGAGTCGACCCGGCGCAGCGCCTCCTCGAGGTCCAGCAGGAACCTGCGGTGCCAGGGCAGGAAGGAGGGCGCCATATGCGCCGTCCTCAGTCCGCCGTCTCCGTCGGAGACGTAGTAGTCGATGTGCATGCGGACGAACTCGTCGTACTCGCCCCTTCGTTTGAGCTCCAGGAGCGCCCTCACGAAGCGCCGCCGTTCGGCGCTGGTGAGTGTGCTGACGTCCTTACGCGTGTAGGCCACGGTGTCCCCCCATGTGCGGGTGTCGGTGTGCCGGGTGTGCTGGATCCGCCTCGCGCAGCCGCTCCCCCGGACCGAGTCCGTCCACGGCGGCACGGACCGCCTCCAGGGGAGTGGCGTACGAGCTGTAGTGGTCGACCATGCTCAGCCAGGTGCCGTCGGCGCGGCGCATGAGGTGCAGGGGTCGACCGTCGACCGTGATGTCCCACCGGACGTCCGTCGCGACCGCGTGTCCCGTCGGGGCGAGGACGCCGTGGATGTGCCGGCCCCGGTAGGTCTCGTCGAAGGAGTCCGTGGGGCCGCCGTCCGCCGGACGCGAGGGCCGGGAGCCGGTGACGACGGGGACGATCGCGAGGGCCGCGGCGGCGCCGAGCAGCCCGCGCAGCAGGTCCCGTCGCCGTGCGCCGTGCGCCGTGCCGGGTCTGCCCGGGCCCACCGGCACCGCGGTCACGGGTACTCCGTCGACACTGACGACCATGGTGTGCTCCTCGTCCGGTGCACCGGCCCGGTTCGCTGATCCGGGCGGGTTGTCCGTAGCGGGTTTCTGTAGCGGGTTGCTGCAGCGGTTTCTGTAGCGGGTTGCTGCAGCGGTTTCTGTGACGCGTTGCCGCAGCGGGTTTCCACGGGGGTAACCGCCCGGTGGCCCTCCTGGTCACCGCCCTGAGGCCGAACGGTCCGCCGGGGGAAGCGGATCCGGACACGGCGACGGGCCCGGACGACGGCGTCCGGGCTCGTGGTTCGTGGCGGTGGTCCGCCGGGGTGCTAGAGCCCCTTGCCCACACCGAGGTCCGCGCCGGGTACCGCCTGGAGCATCGGGGTGAGCACTCCCGCCTGGGGCAGCTGGAGGTCCGGCAGGCCGAAGCGGTCCGGGTTGGGCGCGGTCAGCGGGGCGTCCAGGCTCAGGCCCGGGCTCAGCGTGCGCAGGTCGGAGGCGGGAGCCTCGAGGCCGAGGTGGTTGAAGTCGTTTCCCAGGATCTCCGGCAGCGGTGCCCGCAGCCCCACACCGGGCAGCCCCGCGGCGACCGGCAGCTGCGGAACGACCCGATCCGGGATGAGCCGGCCCTCGACGAAACGCGGCCCCTCGGGCGCACCCGGCGTCGGCAGGGGGATCTCGCCGCCGATCGTGGGCAGTTCCAAGTTGAGGGACTTCTCGACGCCGTCGAGCGGTACGGGAACGGGCACCGTGCCGATCGCGGCGGCGGGGGTCACGGCGGCGGCCGCCACACACGTGATGACTGCGGCGAGGGTTCCTCGGGTGGTCGACTTCATCTCGGGTACGGGCCCTTTCGGAAAGGTTCGGGGGGCGTTGCGTCCGTACCGGGTAACGAGCCGTAAATCGGCATCAGTTCACAGTTCCCCCGGGTGCCGCAATAGTGCTAATTCCATACAGCACCAAGGTCCTACAGTGCTGACGCCATATCGGCGCGACGGGACGACGGTCAGCTCGTCCAGAAATCCCACCATCGGGTCAGGATCAGCATGCCGATCACCCCGATGTGCAGGAGCGGCAGCACCCAGGTGAAGTCGGCGAGGAAGTTGCGCACTACGGCCGGGGCCGGCAGGAACGCGTGACGTACGTCGAACGAGACGGCGTACCAGAACATGAGGATCGTGGCGACCCAGGCCAGACAGCACCACAGACACAGCGCGTTGATCCGGTACAGGGACTCGAACTGCAACCAGGACACGAACCCGACGCCGAAGAGACAGCCGCCGGTGAACGTCAGCCAGTACCAGCGCGGGAAGGCGGCACCGGCCAGCAGGCTCACGCCGACGCACACGACGATCCCGTAGGCGACCAGGCCCAGCATCGGATTGGGGAACCCGAACGCCGAGGCCTGGTCGCTCGTCATGACGCTGCCGCAGGAGACGACCGGGTTCAGGCTGCACCCGGGCGTGAAGCCGGGGTCCTCCAGCAGCTTGAACTTGTCGAGGGTGATGACCCAGGCGGCCAGCAGCCCGGCCGCACCGGTGAGGACGAGCAACAGGGCGTACGCGCGGCCGCCGCCCGCGGGCGCCGGGTGCGGCCGCCGCATCAGCCGCGCAGCCGGCGAGCGGGCAGGATGATGTGCGCCCCGGCCGCCAGGGTCTCGTGGGCGCCCGCGAACGCGGCCAGTTCCCCGGGCGTGACGGCCCGGCCGGGTGTGGCCTGCGGCCAGGCGCGGGTGGTGAGGACCAGGTAGGCGTAGCCGCGCTGCTCGACGGCCGCGAGCCACTCCGGCGGCGGCAGGCACTGGGCGTTCAGGCTCGGCATGTTCAGGATCGCCGCGCCCGACTCGACGAGCAGGGTGAACGGCAGGCCGGGCCGCTCGGTGCCGTCCACGACCTCCCCGCCGACGGGCAGGCCGTTGTCGGTGAGCAGGCGCGCGACGGCGACGGCCGTCCCCTCGGGGCCTTCCTGGGTGTCACCGAGGGAGTAGGCGAGGAGGTAGGGCATGTCAGTGCCGTCGGGGGCCTCGCCGCTCCACGGCATCACGACGAGGGTGCCCAGGTCGGCCACGCGGAAGTGGCGGGTTGCGCTTGGGGTTGAGGTCACCGCGCGACCTTATCGGCGGGTCGGGGGGCGTTCGGGCGGGTTCTCACTCGACCGGAGGACGACGGTCCCTTGCTCCACACGAACGAGGGACGCGCCGCTCGACTCGCCTCGAACAGCACCGAGGGCCGGTCCCGTCGGTGACGGGTCCGGCCCTTCGGGAAGGTGTCTCAGCCCTGGAGCGGCAGCCCGCCGAGGAGACCCTTGTGCGAGTTGAGGGCACCCGTCGCGCCCTTGACGGTGCTGAGCACGGAGTCCTTGTTCTCGGTGTCGAGCGCGTTGGACTGGTGCTGGACCGGCATCGCGTCCTCCAGGTTGATGGGCCCCCTGGCGAGGGTGTCCACGGCACCGTTGAGGCTGGTGGGCGTGAGGTCGGCGGGGGCCGCGAACGCGGGCGCGGCGGCACCGGCGAGGACCATGGTTCCGGCAACGACAGCGGCAGCCTTCAGGGACTTCATCGGATTCCTTTCTTCGGCGACTCGGCGAATCGGCGCATCGGGTCACCAGGGAAATTCTGACGTCGTGCCTAACGAGCCCCGCCGAATGCGGAAACCGGGTGCGCAGAAAATTTCCGCACCCCGGCGGAATGCCGGGGTGCGGAAATCGGGGGGGCGACCGTCAGGTGGTCGGCAGGGCGGGCAGCGCCGGCTGGGCCGCGGCCGGCGCCTCGGCGGGCAGCGCCGGCAGAGCCGGTGCCGGTGCCTCCGCGGGCAGGGTGGGCAGGGTCAGGCCGGCCCCGGCCAGCGTCGCGCTGATCAGGTCGAGCAGACCGGACACCACGCCGGTCACCGCCGGGGCGACCTGGCTGACGTCGAGGGACGTCGCGGCCGCGAGGAGCGCGGCGACCGCCTTGTCCAGCGCGGCGACGGCGTCGGACACCGGGTCGGCGGCGGCCTTCGACTTGGCGTCGTGACTGCCCTTGCTGAGCACGGGCTTGACCGGCAGCGCGGCAGCCGGGTCGGCGGGCTTGGCCGGGAGCACGACGGCCGGGTCGGCCGGCACCACGGGCTTCTCCGGGACCACGGCAGCCGGGTCCGCCGGCACCGCGGGCTTCTCCGGGACCACGGCAGCCGGGTCGGCCGGCTTGGCGGGCAGCTCTGCCTCGGGGTCGGCCGGAGTCGCCGGAGTCGCCGGGGTCGCCGTCGTGATCTTGGCGACGGCGGTCTTGACGGCGTCGCCGAGCTCGGTCGCCTGCTCGGCGGTCAGCTGACCGCCGTCGGCCTTGAGGACGGTGTCGAGCAGTTTGGCCACCGGGGTGAGGACGGTGCCGAGTTCGCCGAGGCCCTGCGCCTGGGCGAGCAGTGCGTCGGTGCCGGCCACGGGCGCCTTCGACGCCGCGGCGTTGCGCTCACGGGCAGTGGTTCCGTCGGCCGCCATGGCGGCGGGGGCGGTGATGCCCAGGACGAGGGTGGCGCAAAGCGCGGTGGAAGCGATGTGCCGTACGGGCAGGCCACGCATGGGAAATCCTTTCGATTGCTTCGGGTCTTGTGCCCACCGTGCAAACGAGCCGTCGCTCTCCGCAACAGATTGATTCCTCTGCGTGACGTACCGCCGCCCGCCCACTTCGCATCACCCCAGGTGGGGAGGCCTGTCAAGGTCCGTCGAGCGTGTCGGGGCCACATCCCCCCATTCGGGGCAGCGCCCCTGCCGACCGCACCGGCGGCAACGCGAACGGCCGCCCTCCTGGCAGGAGGGCGGCCGTTCGGCGAACGACGTGTCGTGACCTCGAAAGGCAGGAGACGTCAGTCGTTGATGCAGGTGTTGCCGAACGCCGGGTTCAGCAGGCCGATCACGTTGATCGTGTTGCCGCAGACGTTGACCGGGATGTGCACGGGAACCTGGACGACGTTGCCCGACAGCACGCCCGGGGAGTGCGCGGCGACGGCGTTCGCGCCACTGTCGGCGGCGGCGATGCCGGAGGCGCCGGCGACGGCCGCGGCGGCAACTGAGGTAAGGACCAGGCCCTTCGCGATACGCGACATGGAGAGGTGCTCCTTGGGGTTTTGACACAAACACCTGGGCGGGGATGCCCGGCGCTGAAGTCAACGCGCGGGGCCCACAGGGGTTGTGCCGCCAAATGGGTGATGTCACCGCAGCCCGGCTTCACCATTCCGACACACTTGTCCGGTTTCGACGGATTAATCCGGACAGCGGCTAGAGTTGCGCCCCATCCGACGCACGCCTATAGCAAGCAAATCGCACGAAAGGGCACCGCCGGTCATGCGTAATTCCCTGGGTCCGCTGCTACGCCGCGCGACAGTCGGCGTTCTCGCGCTCACCGCCCTCTGGGCACCCGGCGGCGCCCGGGCGGCCGGCGCGCCGCCCGCCGCGGAGGCACAGCAACTCGCCTTCGCACAGCGCTACCACGCGACACAGCACGGCGGAATCGTCCGCGCGGCCAACGCGGCCATCAGCTGCCGCACCACCGACACGCCCACCGGCAAGGCGGCGGCCGCCTGCCCCGCGGCGCGCCGGGGCGGGGCGGCCGTCAACAACGCCTTCAACATGTTCTACGTCGACGTGGACCGCGACCCGAACACCTACAACTCCTCCCGCGCCGCGGTCCGACTCCCGCAGGGCGCGCGGGTGTCGTACGCGCGGCTGTACTGGGGCGGCAACCTGCGCGTCGGCGAGCAGAAGCCGCCGAAGGACAACGGGCGGGTGCTGATCGCCGAGCCCGGCGGGGAGTACAAGGCGGTGCTCGCGGACACGGTCGTCGGCCACCGGGTGGCCCAGGGCGCCGACGCCTTCCAGGCCTCCGCGGACGTCACCAGGCTGGTGCGCGCGAGCGGGCAGGGCCTGTACACCGTCGCCCAGATCAACGTGGCCATGGGCCGTTCGTCGACCGGAGCGTGGGGCGGCTGGACGCTGGTCGTGGCGTACGAGAACCCGAAGGAGCCGCTGCGCGACCTGTCCCTCTGGGACGGCTTCGACACCCTCGGCTCCCCGGCGGGCAAGGAGATCCGGCTGCGCGGGCTCGCCGTTCCGCGGGGCGCGGGCGGCCGGGCCGGGCTGGTGGCGTACGACGGCGACCGCGGCCGAACGGGTGATTCGCTCATGTTCTCGACCGGTGGCCGGACCGCCGCCGCGCTCACGGACGCGGTCAACCCATCTGACGATGTGTTGAACTCCACGATCAGCGAGCCGGGGGAGGCTCCGGCGGCGCGTGTACCGGCGTACGTCAACACCCTCGGCTACGACTCCGATGTGTTCGATCTGAGCGGCGGTTTGCGGCGCGGCGGTGACCAGCTGACCTTCCGGCTCGTTTCCCACCGGGACGCGGCGTGGGCCGGGGCGCTCTTCGTCGCCGTCGACACACGGAAGAAGCAGTAGGCGCGTTCCCGCCCGTCCCGAGCGCCACCGTGAGCGAGGAAACCGCGCAATGCACCAGCCAGAACCCGACGCCAGACCCCGGGTCCTGCATCTCACCCAGCCCGTGGACGGCGGGGTCGCCCGGGTCGTGACGGATCTGACGCGAGCCCAGCTCGCGGCCGGCCTGCACGTCACCGTGGCCTGCCCGGCCGGCCGGCTCGCCGGGGACCTGCGGTCCCTGGGAGCGGACGTACGGCAGTGGGCGGCGACCCGGTCGCCGGGGCGCACGCTCCCCGGTGAGGTACGACGGCTCGTACGCCTGCTCGACGAGGTACGCCCCGACCTGGTGCACGCGCACAGCGCGAAGGCCGGGCTGGCCGGGCGGCTCGCGGTGCGCGGACGGATCCCGACCGTGTTCCAGCCGCACGCCTGGTCCTTCGAGGCGGTCGGCGGCACCACCGCGGTCCTGGCGCTCAAGTGGGAGCGTCTCGCGGCCCGTTGGACGGACCGGCTGGTGTGCGTGAGCGAGGCGGAGCGCACCACCGGCCTGCGCGCCCGGATCGGCGGGCAGGTCAGCGTCATCCCCAACGGCATCGATCTCGAGCGCTTCCACCCGGCCTCCGTCGACACCGTACGGGCCTCCCTCCTGCCCCGACTCGACCCCGCCGCGCCGCTGGTGGTGTGCGTGGGGCGGCTGTGCCGGCAGAAGGGGCAGGACGTCCTGCTGACGGCGTGGACGGACATCGCCCGGAAGGTGCCCGGCGCCCGGCTGGTCCTGGTCGGCGACGGCCCGGACGAGGAACGGCTCCGGTCCCGCGCGCCGGAGTCGGTGCTGTTCGCCGGGGCCGTCGCCGATGCCGTGCCCTGGTACCAGGCCGCCGACCTGGTCGTGCTGCCCTCGCGCTGGGAGGGCATGGCACTGGCCCCCCTGGAGGCGCTGGCCTGTGGGCGGCCCGTGGTGGTGACCGACGTGGACGGCGCCCGGGAAGGCCTGCCGGCCGCGCTCGCGCCCCGCTGTCTGGTGCCCGCCGAGAACCCGGCGGCGCTGGCCGGTGCCGTCGCCGGACTGCTGCTCGACCCGCTGCTGCGCGAGTCGCTCGGCCACCAGGGACGCCGGCACGTCCTGACCACGCACGACGTGCGGCGCACGGCCGAGGCGGTCGCGGGCGTGTACCGCGAACTGCTCACGACCACCCACGGGGCGCGCGTCGCGCCCACCGAGTGCAGGGAGTCCATCCACTCGTGACTGCGGAAAGCACCGTCCCCTCTCCCGGCGCGCAGCCCGGGTACTCGCCCGTCTCGGTCATTCCGCGACGGAAGAGCGGAGCGGGATTCCGGTTCCCCACCCGGCGGCCCCCGGCCCGGCCCGCGTCGCCGCTGCCGCTGCTGTTCACCGACGGTCTCGCCACGTTCGTGGGAGCGCTCGCACTGACCGGCGCACAACGCCGGCCGCTGCTGGTGGCCCTGCTGGTGGCGGCGACCATATTGCTGCGCCCGCAGCGACCACGTCCGGTCGTGGGGGTGCTGGACGAACTGCCCGCCGTCTGCGGCCGGATCGCGGTCGCCTGGCTGGCGCTGGGCACGCTCGTCGCGGCGTGGCACCCGGCCCACGCGCTGTCGGTCCGCACGCTGCTCCTCGGGTTCGCGGCGCAGGCCGCGGCCGGCTGCGCGGGCCGCGCGGTGGTGCACCTGCGGCACCGCCGGGCACTGCTGCGCCGCCCGCACGCCGCGCTCGTCATCGGTCCCGCCGCGACCGCGCAGCGGGTGGCCACCGCCGTGCTGCGGCACCCCAGGTCCGGGGTCCAGCCGGTGGGCATCGTGGCCGAGCGGCCGGACGGCGCCGACGGACTGCCCGTGCTGACCACGGGTCAGGAGGTGCAGCGGGCCCTCATCCAGAACGGCGTCCGGGACGTCCTGTGCGTCCATCCCGCCGTACGTACCGTGCAGGGCCCGCTGCTGCGGGCGCTCGCCGAGTCGGGCTGCACGGTGTGGGAGGTCGACGCCGACACCCCCTCGTACGCGAGCCGCGAACGGCTCGCCGGGTTCTCCTGCCGGCGTCTCGACCTGGGCGCCCGGCGCCGGGGCAGTCTCGGCAAGCGGCTGCTGGACATCGCGGTCACCGGGGCCCTGCTCCTGCTGCTGAGCCCACTGCTGCTGGTGTGCGCGACGGTGCTGCGGCTGACCGACGGGCCGGGGGTCGTCTTCCGGCAGGAGCGCATCGGCAAGGACGGCCGGCCCTTCACGCTGCTGAAGTTCCGCACCCACCGCCCGGTCGACGAGAACGAGGCCGCGACCCGCTGGAGCGTGGCCGGCGAACGGGAGATGAGCCCCTTCTGCCGCTTCCTTCGCCAGACCTCGCTGGACGAGCTGCTCCAGCTGTGGAACGTCCTGTGCGGCGACATGAGCCTGGTCGGCCCGCGCCCCGAACGGCCTTATTTCGTCGGCCAGTTCAGCCAGACCTACCCCGGATACGCGGCCCGCCACCGGATGCAGACCGGTATCACCGGCCTCGCTCAGGTCCAGGGGCTGCGCGGCGACACCTCGATCGAGGACCGGGCCCGCTTCGACAACGCGTACATCGACAACTGGTCGCTGTGGCAGGACATCTGCATCCTGCTGCGCACCGCGGCCGCCATCGTGCGACCGACCGGGAGCTGAACCGCCGATGACCCTCGCCCTGCCCCTGCCCCGCGCCCGGACGCTGTCACCGGTCCTGCCCGTGGTCGCCGTGGTCGCCCTGCTCGGCCTGCCGCTCGGACCCGGCGGCGAGGGCGGCGCCGGACCGGCCGACGCGCTGTCCGCGCTGGTCGTGCTGTTCTGCGCGGTCCGGCTGCTGCGGCAGCGGCGGCGCCCGCTGTCCCTCACCGCCGCTCTCGTCCTCGGACTGCCGGTGGTCGGGCTCGCGCTCGCCGCGATGGGCGCGTCCTCGCCGGGGGCCGGGTTCTCCGGTCTGGGCCGCTACCTCCAGATCTTCGTGCTCGTCCCGGCGGCGGTCGCCCTGCTCGTCCGCGACCGGACCGACTTCCGGGTGCTGGCCTGGTCGTTCGTCGGACTCGCGGGGTGGCAGGGGGCGGTCGGCGTCCACCAGTTCGTCACCGGGACCGGCGCCTCCTACCAGGGCGAGGACATCCGGGCGGTCGGCACCTTCGGGCCGCAGGACGTGATGGGCATGGCGACCGTCGTGGCGTTCGGACTGATCTGCGCCGTCGGGCTGGCGCTCGGCCGGACCCCGGTACGGCAGCGGGCGATCGCCGCCTGCTCGGCGCTCGCCCTGCTGGTGCCGCTCGCGCTCTCCTTCAGCCGGGGCGCGTGGATCGCGACCGTGCTGACCTGCGCGGTCCAGCTGGCCCTCGCCGGGCCGCGGCGGGCGCTGAAGGTGGGCGCGGTGGCGGCCGCGGCCGGGGTGATCCTGGTGGGCGGCTTCGGGTTCGGCTCGGCGATGCTCCAGGAGCGCGTCAACAGCATCACCCAGGTCAGGGACGCGCCCGACCAGTCGGTCACCGACCGGTACACGATGTGGGCGGCGGCGGTGGGCATGTGGCGCGACCAGCCGCTGACCGGCGTCGGGTTGAAGGGCTTCCCCGAGCACCGCGACGGCCACGCCTCCCTCGCGCTGTCCTCCGGCAGCGACACCGACGGCGCGGGCTCCGGGTTCGTCAAGCAGCCGCTGCTCTCCCCGCACAACATGTACCTGCTGATCCTCAGCGAGCAGGGCCTGATCGGGCTGCTCACCCTCGCGGGCGGCTGGCTGGCGATGCTGGCGTGCGGGCTGCGCGGTTGGTTCCGGATCCGGCGCTCCGGACCCGGCCTCGACTGCGCGCTCGTCGCCTGCGGCCTGCTGATCTGGCAGCTCGTGGACTTCACGTACGCCGACATCGGCGGTCCGTCGACCGTGCTGACCGCCGTCGTCTTCGGGGCCGTGGCCTGGTGGGCGCTGGTCGGCGGCCGTGACCGCGAGGAGGCGCTCGCACGATGACGGTCACGCCTCCCCGGACGCCTCGCACGGACGGTCCCGCTTCCGTGCCGTCGGCGCGGTCCGCCGCCCGGTCCGGGGAGACGGCCGACGGGGCCGACGGAGCCGACGGAGCGGCCGCCGCGACGGCGGCCGACGGGCAGGAAGCCGGCGTCGGGGAAGTCGGCGGCGAGGAACTCAGCGGCAAGGAGCGCGGCGGGCAGGAGGGCGGCGGACTCCCCCCGATCTCCCGTCGGTTCCTCGCCAAGGCCACCCTCGTCACCGCCGTCCTCTCCGTCGCCGGGGCCCTGCTCGGGCTGGTGCGCGACCAGGCGCTGGCCCGGCTGTTCGGGGCGGGCAGCGACACCGACGCCTTCCTCGTGGCGTGGACCGTGCCCGAGTTCGCGGCCACACTGCTCATCGAGGACGGACTGGCGTTCGCCCTGATCCCGGCGTTCAGCATGGCGCTCGCCCGCCGCTCCCACGGCGCCCCAGGCGACCCGGTCCGCGCCCTGGTCGCGGGCACGCTGCCCCGTCTGTCGCTGGCCTTCGTCGCGGTCGGCGCCCTGTTCATCGGCCTGGCGCCGCAGCTGGTCGAGGTCCTCGCCCCGGGCCTGCCCGACCCCGCGCTCGCCGTCGACTGCACCCGGCTCACCGCCACCTGCGTGGTGAGCTTCGGGCTCGCCGGGTACTGCAGCGCCGCCCTGCGCGCGCACCGGCGGTACGGGGCGCCCGCGGCGATCTACGTCGCCTACAACGTCGGCATCATCACCGGGATGTTCGTCCTCGGGGGCCGCTGGGGGGTGCGCTCGGCGGCGGCCGGGGTCGCGGTCGGCGGGCTGCTGATGGTCCTCGTCCAGCTGCCCTCCCTGTGGAGGCAGCTGAGGAAGCGGGGGGTGGCCGAGGAAGCCTCCGCGCACGAGGAGCCCCGGCCCCTCGACACCCTGCTCCTCACGACCGTGCTCCTGTTCGCGCTGTGCCGGCAGTCCCAGGTCCTCATCGAGCGCTTCCTCGCCTCACAGCTGCCGGCCGGGGCCATCTCGCACCTGAACTACGCGCAGAAGGTCGCGCAGATGCCGATGATCCTGTCGGTGATGGTGTGCACGGTCACCTTCCCGGTGGTCGCGCGGGCGCTGGCCGAGGGAAACACCGAGCGGGCCCGCACCCGGGTGGAGCGGGATCTGGCGCTCGCCGCGTGTGTCGTGCTGCTGGGCACGGCCGCCGTGCTGGCCTGCTCACCGCAGATCATCGAACTGCTCTTCCAGCGGGGCGCGTTCACCGCGAAGGACACGGCTGCGACGGCGGGCGTGATGCGGGTGTACGCGCTCGGGCTGCTCGGCCAGACCCTGGTGGGCGTGCTGGTCCGCTCGTACTTCTCGGCGGGCCGCGGCTCCTGGTACCCGGTCGGCGCGATGGCCTCCGGGATCGTCATGACCTCCTGGATCGGCGCGCTGAGCGTCGGTTCCTGGGGCGTGTACGGGATCGCCGCCGCCAACGCGATCGGCATCACCGTCACCGCCCTCGTCCTGCTGGCCGGTATGGGTCCGCGCAGCGTTCCGGTCGGTGTCCGGAACGTGCTGCGCGAACTGAGCCGGCCGGTGCGGGCGGCCCTGGTGGCCACCCTGGCGGGGGCGTTCGCCGCCGGACGGTTCACCGACCCCCTGTCCGGCCTGGCCGCCGGGGGACTCACCGTGACCGTCGTCTTCCTGCTGCTCGGCCGTGCCCTGGGCTCCCAGGGCATCGATTCCGCACTCCGTTCCGTACGTTCCGCGACCCGAAGGTTCTCCCATGTCCGCTCCTGACAACAGCAGACGCACTCCCGTCCCGTGGGTGGCGATGTACCACTCCGTGGGGGACTGCTCCGAGGATCCCTACCGCATCACCGTCACCCCCGAGCGGCTGGAGAAGCAGCTGATGTGGCTGCGCCGACGCGGGCTGCGCGGCGTCTCCATGGCGAAACTGCTCGCCGCCCGGGCCCGGGGCGAGGGCCGCAACCTGGTCGGTCTCACCTTCGACGACGGTTACGCCGACTTCCTCACCGAGGCGCTGCCCGTGCTGCGCCGCCACCGCTGCACGGCCACCCTGTTCGTGCTGCCCGGCCGGCTCGGCGGCGACAACGCCTGGGACCCGCTGGGCCCGCGCAAGCCGCTGCTGACCGCCGACGGCATCTGCCGCGCGGCCTACGAGGGCGTCGAGATCGGCTCGCACGGCCTCACCCACGTCGACCTGACCAAGGCCGACGACCTCACCCTGAAGAAGGAGACCGTCGAGAGCCGCGCGGCCCTCGCCGCGTTGCTGGGCACCGAGGTCGACGGCTTCTGCTACCCGTACGGGACGATCGACCAGCGCGCCATGGACGCCGTACGCGAAGCCGGTTACACGTACGCCTGCGCGATCGACCCCGGCGCGCTGAACGGCCTCCACGCCCTTCCGCGGCTGCACATCGGGCAGGGCGACAACGTCGTCCGCATGCATCTGAAGTACCGGCTGCACCGGCTGCGCCGGCGGCCCGTCGAGGGGCTGCGGTGAAGGCGCTGCACATCATCACGGGGCTCGGTGTCGGGGGTGCCGAGCAGCAACTGCGGCTGCTGCTGCGGCACCTGCCGGTCGAGTGCGAGGTGGTGACGCTGACGAACCCGGGGTCGGTGGCCGACGGGCTGGCCGAGGACGGGGTCCGGGTCGTCCATCTCGGCATGGCCGGCAACCGCGACCTGGCCGCGCTGCCCCGCCTGGTCCGGATCATCCGCTCCGGCGGCTACGACCTCGTCCACACCCATCTCTACCGGGCGTGCGTCTACGGCCGGCTGGCCGCGCGGCTCGCCGGGGTCCGCGCGGTCGTCGCCACCGAACACTCCCTGGGCGACTCGCAGATGGAGGGGCGGAGACTGACCTCCGGGGTCCGTGCGCTCTACCTCGCCAGCGAGCGGCTGGGCCGCACCACGGTCGCCGTCTCCCCCACGGTCGCCGACCGCCTGCGCAGCTGGGGGGTTCCCGCCCCCCGGATCGAGGTCGTCCCCAACGGCATCGACCTGGCCCGCTTCCGTTTCGACCCGGACGCCCGCCGGCGCACCCGGCGCCGCCTCGGCCTGCCCGACGACGCCTGTGTCGTCGGCGGCGTCGGACGGCTCACGGCCGGCAAACGCTTCGACGTCCTCATCCACGCCCTCGCCCGGCTCCCCGCCGACCACTGGCTGCTGCTGGTCGGCGGCGGCCCCGAGGAGAACGTGCTGCGCCGCACCGCCCACGAGGCGGGGGTCGCCGACCGGGTCCTGTTCGCCGGTGAACGCCCCTGTGTCCCCGACGGCACACCCGGCCCCGACCTGCCCTCCCTCACCTCCGCCATGGACCTGTTCGTCTCGCCCTCCCCCGAGGAGACCTTCGGACTGGCCGTCGTCGAGGCGCTGGCCTGCGGCCTGCCCGTGCTCTACGCCTCCTGCCCCGCGATCGAGCAGCTGCCCGCCGGGGCGACGGGCGCCCGCCGGGTGACCGGCGGCACCGAGGCCTTCGTCCGCGCGCTGACCGAGGCACGCGCGCGGACCCCCGGCCCGCGCACCGCCGCCGAAGCCGCCCGCCACTACGACATCACCCGCAGCGCCGCCCAGCTCATGGACGTGTACGCGGCCACCGTTTCCGGACCACCCCTGCTCTCCCCCGCCACCCCGACACCCCAGGGAGTCAGTTCCCCATGACCGAGAATCCCCGCCGTCCTGCCTCCCTGCGCCGCGCCAAGACGCTCCCGCCCTGGTCCCTGCTCGCGGTCGGCGCCGTCGCCGGCGGACTGCTCGGCGGCACGTACGGCGTCCTCAAGCCGCCCGTGTACACGGCCACCGCCTATGTGGTCGCCGTCCCCACCGAGAAGTCCGACCCGGCGTCCGCGCTCGGCTTCGCGCAGGCCTACGGCCGGGTCGCCACCCAGCTGGCGGTGCTCGGGGACGCGCAGGTGTGGGCCGGTGTGCCGGTGAGGACGCTCCAGCAGAGCGTGCAGACGGCGACCTCGCCGGACGCCCCGATGGTCTCGATCACGGCGACCTCCCCCCGGGCCGACCTGGCCGCCGACATGGCCAACGCGGTCTCCCGCTCGCTGACCCAGCACGCCAAGAGCTCCCGGACCGCCACCAACGTCGAACTCCAGCAGTTCGCCCGCGCGGTCCGGCCGACCGGCCCCTCCTCGGTGTCCCCGGCGGTGACGGGTCTGGTGGGGGCGAGCGCGGGCGGGCTGCTCGGCGGACTGCTGCTGCTGGTGCGGCCGAAGCGGGGCCGGGAGGAGGAGGCCGCGCGCCCCGCCGCCGTCCCCGGCCCGGCCCTCGCCGCCGACGCCCACGGAGCGCTGTGAAGCCGACGTTCACGACCGAACTCGTCACCGACGAAGAGGCCTTCGCCGCCCTCGCCCCCGCCTGGGGCCGGCTGTACCAGCGGTGCGCGAGCGCCACCCCGTTCCAGAGCCACGCCTGGCTCCACTCGTGGTGGCTGTCGTACGGCAGGCGCGGCCGGCTGCGTCTGCTGCTGGTCCGCGACGGCGGTGAACTCGTCGCCGCGGCCCCGCTGATGGCCGTACGCCGGCCGCTGCCGGCGCTCGTGCCGCTCGGCGGGGCGATCTCCGACTACGGGGACGTCCTCGTCGACGACGAACAGGGCGAGCATGCCGTCGCCGCGCTCACCGAGGGCCTCGCGGCGGCCGCCCGCACCGCGCTGATCGACTTCCGCGAGGTGCGGCCGGGCAGCGCGGTGGAGCAGGTCTACGAGCGCTGGCACGGCCCCCGGCGACGGGTGAGCGACTCGGTGTGCCTGGAGCTGCCCGCTGTGCCCATGGACGAGCTGGTGGCCCGGCTTCCGTCGGCGAAGGCCCAGCGGGTGCGTGCCAAGCTGCGCAAGCTGACCGCGCTGGGCGTCGAGCGTCAGGTCGTGTGCCCGGAAGAGGTCGACTCGGCGCTGCGCCGGCTGCTGGAACTGCACCAGTTGCAGTGGCAGGGGCGGAAGGTGACGGGCGAGCACCTGCGGGCACGGTTCTGCGAGCACCTGGTGCGGTCCGTCGGGCCGATGGTGCGCTCCGGGGACGCGGTGGTCACCGAGTTCCGGCTCGACGACGACGTGGTGGCCGTCGATCTGACCCTGCTGTCGCGACGGCTGGCCGGGGGCTACCTCTACGGCGCCCACCCCCAGCTGCGCGAACGCAAGGCGGACGTGGCGGTGATGCTGCTCGACGCGTGCGCCGAGCACTCCCGGAGCGGGGGCCGCGCCGCGCTCAGTCTGCTGCGCGGCAACGAGCCCTACAAGCACCACTGGCGGCCCGAACCGGTCGTCAACCAGCGGCTGCTGCTGGCCCGTCGACGCACCGCGCCGCTGCTGTCGGCGGTCGTGTGCGACGTGGCCGCGCGACGGCGGGGCAAGGAGTTGCTGCTCCGGCTGGAGCAGCGGAGGGAGCGTGACGGTGGCGGCAGGTCCTGACGCGGGCCTGCCGCCACCGCACCGCGGTTCACTCGTCGCCCGACCACCAGTCCAGTCGGAAGCACAGCTTGCCGCCGATCCAGTACTCGACCCAGTCGCCGAGGTTCATCGGAATGCAGTTCGCCGTGGGTTCGGTGGAGGGTTCGGTCGGAGGGTCCGTCGAGGGCGACGGCTCCACGGGGGGTTCGACGGAGGGCGCCGGGCTCGTCGGTGGCGTGCCCGGCTCGTCGGTGCGGCCGGACAGCAGCGAGCGGTAGACGGCGGACGACTCCGGGTTCTGCCCGCACTGCCACACGCCGTGCGGGCAGTAGTCGGTCACCGTGTTGTACAGCGGTTTGTGCTCGTCCATCCAGGCGAGCATGCGCCGCATGTATTCGGCGTTGTCACCGTTGCGGAACAGTCCCCATTCGGGATAGGAAATGGGCTTGCCATGGCTTTTGGCGAAGTCCACGTGTGCCTGGAGCCCGTAGGGTTCCTTCACCTGCTCGTCGAAGGACAGGCCGGTCGGCTGGTCGTAGGAATCCATTCCGAGAATGTCGACCGTGTCGTCCCCCGGATAGCACTCGGTCCACGGAACGGCGTCCTTGCCGCGGGTCGGCGTGAAGTCGAACCTGAATTTCTGGCCCGGCACCGAGCGCATGGTGGAGACGATCCTGTTCCAGTACTTCTTCCAGGCCTCCGGGTCCGGCCCACACCGATGGGTGTACGTGATGCCGTTCATCTCCCAGCCGAGCACGATGACCGTGTCCGGCACCTTCAGCGCGACCAGCCGCTCGGCGAGAGCCCTGAAGTGGTGATCGAACTCCCCGGCCGCCCCTTCCCGCAGCAGCCCGCGCACCTCGTCGTCGGACACCCCCTCCTCGTTGCGTTCCATCATGGGCACGTTGAGGACGAGCATGCGGTCGTCCTTCTCCAGCCTCCAGTCCGCCCACACGTCGAGGAAACCGGGCGAGCCCTCGATGTTGCGCCACCGGTCGCCGGGCAGGTAGGTGTGGCCCACGCGCAGCTCCGCGCCGCCCAGCCACTCGCTGAGCTCGGCGATCCGGGCCACGCCCCGGGCGCCGTAGTCGAGGTAGGCGCCGAAGGCGGGGGCGTCCTTCGCGGGCGGGGCGGTCGGGGTGGAGGGGACGGGCGGCACGGACGGAGTGGAGGTCTCCGCCGGGGTCGGCGGGACCTCGGGGGCGGCCGGCGCCTCGGAGGACACCGGCACCTCGGGGGCCACCGGAGCCTCCGGTGTCGCGCTCGGGGCGGGTACGACCGGTTCGGGCTCGACGGGTGCGGGGAGGGTCACCGCGGCCGTCGGGACGGTCGGGGTGGGAGCGGGAGGATCGGCTACCCGCACCACCCCCGCACCCGCGGCGAACCCAGGTCCGGACGCCAGCGCGGCCGACGCCGCGACCGCTGCCGCGACGACGGCCAGCCGTCGGGACCGCGTGCGTCGCTGCTGTGGGGCCATGCCTGCTCCTTTCTCCACTCTTGCGTAACGCGCAAAGACCGCGCATTACTGACACTCAGTCATATGAAAGTCACACGAAAAGGAATTACGCCACCGCCGTTACGGCTTTCGAGTGCCTCGATCGCCCATACCGGTGAACTGAACCGAAGGACCCGGAAAAAAATGCCCGAGTCGCTGCTCGACACCCGCGTCCCCGCCGTTCTGCTGCGGATCGACCGGAATCCCTTTCACCACGGAACGCTGGGTGCCGTGCGCTCCCTCGGCAGAGCCGGAATCGACGTGCACGTGGTCGCCGACTCCACGGGAAGTCCCGTACGCAAGTCCCGTTTCGTACGCCAGTTGCATCCACCGCCGCGACCCGGCGCCACCCTCGCCGACATCGCCGCCACCCTGCTGCGGGTGGCCGCCCGCATCGAACGGCCCGCCGTGCTGATCCCGATGGACGATGCCGGCGCGGTCGCCGTGAGCCGTCTGCGCGAGGAGCTGGCGCCCGCCTACCTGCTGCCGCAACAGCCCGGCACGGTGCCCGAACGCGTCGCCGACAAGGCCGAACTGACCAGGCTGTGCGCGGCGGCGGACGTGCCGCACCCGCTCACCGTGATCCCGGACAGCGCGTCGCAGGCCGCCTCCGCCGCCTGGCGGCTCGGCCTGCCGGTGGTGGCGAAGTGGAGCCGCCCCTGGCTGCTGCCCGCCGATTCGGGGCTGCGCAGCACACTCGTGGTGCGCTCCACCCAGGAGGCGCGCGACCTGTACCTGCGCACCGAGGAGGCCGGCAGCCGGCTGCTGCTCCAGGCCTTCCTGCCGCCGGGACCGGACCGCGACTGGTTCTTCCACGGGTACGCCGACCGCTCCGGCGCGGTGGGCGGCGGCGGCCCGGGCCGCAAGCTGTGCGCCTGGCCGCGCGGCGCGGGGCTCACGGCGGTGGGCGAGTGGACCGAGAACCCGCAGGTGCGGACGCTGGCCCAGCGGCTCACCGACGAACTCGGCTACCGGGGCATCTTCGACCTCGACTTCCGCCGCTGCGGCACGACGGGCGACTACCACCTGCTCGACTTCAACCCGCGCCCCGGCGCCCAGTTCCGGCTCTTCGCCGACGGCGGCGGACTCGACGTCGTCCGCGCGCAGCACCTCGACCTGACGCACCGTCCGCTGCCGGCCGGGGCGCCGCTGCCGGGCCGGGCGTTCGTCGTGGAGAACTACGCACCGCTGGCGGCACTGCGACCGGCCCGCCGCGGCCGTGAACTGGCCTGGCACGCGGGCGACGACACCGCTCCCGGCCGGGCCATGTGGGGCCTGTGGGGCGCCCATGTCGCCCGTCGGCTGCTCGACCGGCTGCGCCGGGCCGGCGCCTCGGGCGCGGCCGGGGTCCGGCCCCGCGTGGTCCGCCAGGCGACGCCGCCCACACCGTCCCTGACGGACCTGACCGAACCGCCGCCGAGCGCACCGGCCCCGACCGCGCCTGCCCCGGCCGCACCGACCGACGACGAGAAGGCGAGCAGTTGCTGATGTGCGACCTGCTGGTGGTGGGCGCGGGCCCGTACGGCCTGTCCATCGCGGCGCACGCCGCGGCCGCCGGGCTGAAGCTTCGCGTCTTCGGCCGGCCGATGGCCTCCTGGCGCGACAACATGCCGGGCGGGATGTTCCTGAAGTCCGAGCCGTGGGCCTCCAACCTCTCCGACCCCGAGGCTCGCTGGCGGCTCGACGCGTACTGCGCGACCCAGGGCGTGACGACCCGGCACGGGGAGCCGATCCCGGTGGAGATGTTCGCCCGGTACGGGCTGTGGTTCGCCCGCAACGCCGTCCCCGACGTCGACGAGCGCACGGTGACCCGGATCATGTCCCGGCCGGGCGGCTTCGAGGCGGTCACCGCGGACGGCGAGACCGTGCGGGCCCGGACGATCGCCCTCGCCGTGGGCGTCATGCCGTTCGTCGAGATCCCGGCCGCCCTGCGCGGACTCTCCCCCGACCTGGTCTCGCACAGCAGCCACCACGGAGACCTCGACCGCTTCCGCGGCAGGGACGTCACGGTGATCGGCGGCGGCCAGGCAGCACTGGAGACGGCCGCGCTGCTCGCCGAACAGGGCTCCCGGGTAAGGGTGTTGGTCCGCGCGGAGCGACTGCGCTGGAACGATGTGCCGCCGCCCTGGGAGCGCCCGTGGTGGCGGTCGGCCCGTTCCCCGCAGAGCGGGCTCGGCTGCGGCTGGCGCAACTGGTTCTACGCGGAGCGCCCGGGCTTCTACCGCCGGCTCCCGGAACCGACCCGGGCGCGCATCGCGGCGACGGCGCTCGGCCCGGCCGGCGCCTGGTGGGTACGGGACCGGGTGGAGGGCTCCGTGCGGGTACGTCTCGACCACGAGGTGACAGCGGCGCGAGCGGTCCCGGGCGGGGTACGGCTGGAGGTGGGCGGAGCGGACTCCTTCGAGACCGAGCACGTGATCGCGGCCACCGGCTTCAAGGCGAGCCGTGACCGGCTCGGACTGCTCTCCGGCGAACTGCGCGGGGCGCTGGCCACGGTGTCCGACGGTTCCCCCGAGGTGGGCCGGGGCTTCGAGTCGTCCCACCCCGGCCTGTTCCTGGCCGGTCTGGTGACGGCGGCCGGCTTCGGCCCGGCGATGCGCTTCGTGTACGGCGCGACCTTCACGGCGGGGACCCTCGTCCGGGGCGTACGGCGTCGGCTGCACGCGGGCGTGCCGAGCGGGGTGATCCCGGCGCCGGGTCGGCACGGGGCGTCGCAAGCCGTCCGGCGCTGAGCCGGACGGAGTGCGGGTGCCGGACGCGAGGGCGTCCGGCACCCGGTGCGTTCACCGACGGGACGCGGCTCGGCCTCGCCGGTACAGGACGGCGCCGCCCGCGATGAGCACCGCGCTCACGCCGGACGCGGCCAGCAGAGCGGCACGCTCACTGCCGGTGTGCGGCAGCTGCGGCGGCGAGTTGTGCCCACCACCGCCCTCCGGAGGCGCGGTGTCCTCGCCGTGCGGAGGCGGAGTGGAGTGCCCGCCGTGCGGAGGCGGAGTGGAGTGCCCGCCGCCGTGCGGAGGCGGGGTCGTGTGACCACCGCCGGGTGGAGTGCTTCCGCCACCACCGTGGGGAGGCGGGGTCGTGTGACCACCGCCGGGCGGGGTGCTGCCGCCGCCGTGGGGAGGCGGAGTGGTGTGACCGCCGCCGGGCGGGGTGCTGTCCCCGCCGTACGGAGGCGGGGTCGTGTGACCACCGCCGGGTGGAGTACTGCCACCGCCGTGGGGAGGCGGGGTCGTGTGACCACCGCCCGGTGGCGTGGTGTGGCCCCCTCCGGGAGGCGGGGTCGTGTGACCGCCACCGCCGCAGGTGTCGCCGTAGCCCCCGCAGTCGTCCCCAGGGCCGTGGTGCTCATGGCCGGACTCGCCGTAGCCGGACTCGCCGTGACCGGAACCGCCGTAGCCGGTGTCGCCGTGGCCGGACTCCTCGTCACGGGACTCGCCGTAACCGGAACCGCCGTGACCGGTATCTCCGTACCCGGAGCCGCCGTGGCCGGACTCCTTGTCATGGGACTCGCCGTAACCGGAGCCGCCGTAGCCTGAATCCTCGTCGCGGGACTCGCCGTAGCCGGTATCTCCGTAACCGGAGTCGCCGTAACCGGAGTCGCCGTGATCGATGTCGCCGTGATCGGTGTCGCCGTAACCGGAGTCGTCGTCGCGGGACTCGGGGTCGTCGTGCGGTGTGCCGTGGGAGCGATGCCCGTTCGCGTCCGAGAGGTTGGCGCAGGAGTTGCCGAAGGCCGGGTTGAGCGCGGCGACGATGTCGACCGAGTTGCCACAGGCGTTCAGCGGAACGTGCACCGGTGCCTGGACGGCGTTGCCCGACAGGACCCCGGGCGAACCCTTGGCGGCTCCATCGGCTGTTGAGTCGGCGAGGGCGTGGCCGCCCGCGCACAGGGACAGAATGCCCGTCGCGGCGGCGGCCGCGACCATTCCCCTGCTCAGGGTCTGTCGCAATCTCGTTGTCTTCCTGCTCGGAGAAGTGGGAAAAGCCGGCCCTGGACCACAGCGATGTCGTCCAGGGCCGGCCTCGATCCAGCGGTACGGCTGGTGTGCCGCGTCGTCAGTCGTTGATGCAGACGTTGCCGGCGGCCGGGTTCAACGCGGCGAGGATGTTGATGGTGTTGCCGCACACGTTGATCGGAATGTGGATCGGAACCTGGACGACGTTGCCCGACAGGACGCCCGGGGAGCCGATGGCGGCCCCGTTCGCACCGGCGTCGGCGAAGGCGGGGGCAGCCCCGCCGAGGGCCAGGATCAGACCCGCGACAACAGCAGCGCTCTTCTTCATGAGTTTCCCTTCTCTGCGGTCATGCCCAGATGACGGTCGAAACCGAGCGAGCGCAACTGGAACGTCTCGCACCATGACCCGCAAGCTGCAAACGAGAGATAGACGGCCGAAGAAACTAAGAAACGCGCTTCGTACAGGAATTCACTCGAACGCCTTCAGGTAATTAACACGAACGGCCCACCGAAGAGGAAACGATTCGCCTGAGATATCAGAAAAATGACAGGACGTCAGCGGGAGAAATGCGGTGGCCGGACGGCCCGCCGGGAACGGAACGGGCCGCCCGGCGGGCCGTGCCGGGGACGTCAGTGGTTGGCCACACCGTTGCCCGAGAGGGCCGAGATGTCGTCCAGGATGTGCGACAGCGGCTCGTCGCCCTTGGCCTGGGTACTGTTCTCGGCGCACTGCTGGTCCTGCGGGGAGGCCAGGACGTTGACGTCCTGGACGTCGATCGGGACAGCTCCGAGGATGCTTTGCACGCCCACCTTGAGAGGCAGGCCGACGCACAGCTTGTTCAGCGAGCTCTGGACGAGCGTGGCCTGCGGGCTCAGGTCGCCCTTGGTCACCGAGTTCCCGAACGACTCGTGCGCGCCGTTGCCGCTGGCGGAGGTGGTGCCGGCATCGTTCCCGATGGCAAGCGCCTGGGGGGCGACCGCCGCGGACATACCGACGACGGAAGCGGCGACCGCCGCCGTGGCCATTGCCTTCTTGAGCATTTCGCTTTTCCTTTCGCTGCCCTGACTCCGAGCCAGGACCATGTATCTGCTCCCGAACCAACCGGGCATGCCGGGTTTGGTTGCGGCCCTTCACCCGATCGGTTTTTCCGACCCGATGACCGGATTGCCCCGCAATAGGCCATCGGAGTGAATGGGGCAACCAAGCCGGGCCGTGAGCGTTGATCAGAACGCTCCGGTGGACGGGGTTTCTCACGAAGGGACTTACAAGTGATCAAGAAGGTACTGGCTGTCGCAGCGGTCGCCGCCTCCGTCGCCGGCGTCTCCGCAGCGGCCCCGGCGTTCGCCATCGGCAACGACAGCGGCACCACGTCCGCCAGCGGCAACGGCGCCAGCCAGTCGTTCGGCAACTCCGCCACCTTCGGCGACATGAGCCCTCAGATGGCACTCATCCAGGGCTCGTTCAACAAGCCGTGCATCGGCCTGCCTGCCAAGATCGGTGCGCAAGGCCTCCTCGGCGCCGTCCCGATCAACGTCCAGGACATCAACGTCCTGTCCTCGCCGCAGAACCAGCAGTGTGTCGAGAACAGCACCCAGGCCAAGGGCGACGAGGCGCTGTCGCACATCCTGGACGACATCTCGGCCCTCTCGGGCAACGGCGCGGCCAACCACTGAAGCCACGCGCTGAACGGGTTCTTTTCCCGAGCCCCGGGGTGGATTATCCGCCCGGACAGCGGGCCGCCGGATCATCGGCGGTCCGCTGTTCTAGCGTGCGGCGCGTGACGATGAAGAGAAACCTTTGGCCACGACGCCTGGCGATTCCCGGAATCGTCCTGGCCGCCACGGGCGCGCTGCTCGGCAGCTCCGCCCTCCCCTCGCTGCCCGGACTCCACGGCCGGGAAGACGCCCCGCGCGGGCTGAACATCCTGCTGATGGGCACCGACGAACGCGACACCCTCACCACCGCCCAGAAGCAGAAGTTCCACGCCGGCGGCAAGCCCTGCGGCTGCTCGGACGTCCTGATGCTGGTCCACCTCTCGGCCCGCCGGGACCGCGTCAGCGTGATCGGCATGCCCCGTGACTCCGCCGCGGAGATCCCGCCGTACCGGGCCAAGCCCGGGGCCAAGGAACGCCCGCCGCACCCCGCGAAGCTCAACGCGGCCTATCAGGAGGGCGGTCCGGAACTCATGATCCGGACCGTGGAGTCGATGGCCAAGGTCAACATCGACCGGTTCCTCCAGGTGGACTTCCGGCGCTTCATGAACAGCGTGGACGAGGTCGGCGGCGTCGAGGTGTGCACACCGCGGCGGCTCAAGGACCCCGCGACCAGGCTCGACCTCAAGCCCGGCAAGCACCGGCTCGGTGGCGGACAGGCGTTGCAGTACGTCCGTTCACGGCATGTCGACGGCAGCGCCGACCTCGGCAGGATCCAGCGTCAGCAGCGCTTCCTGGTCCAGGCGTGGCGGGAGATGAAGGAACGGAAACTCCTCACCCATCCGAGGCGTATGACGCATCTGGCGGAGATGCTGCTCGGGTCCAGGCGGCAGGGCTTCCCGGTCGGCGAACTCGTCGAACTGGCGGCCGCGCTGCACCGGCTGCCGGACTCGGCGACGGAGTTCACGACCGTGCCGATCGCCGGGTTCGCCCCGGCCCGCCTGGGCATCGGCGCGGCGCTGGCCTGGGACCGGAAGGAGGCGGACACGCTCTTCACGACGGTGCGCGACGACCGGCCGCTGATCGAGCGGGGTGCGGAGCCGAAGCCGAAGGACCCGCCGGACATCCTCGGCAGGACCGTACCGGTGCGCGGGAGCGCGTACGCCTGCCACTGAGGGGCTCGCGGCAGCGTCGCGCGGTGCGCTACGCCGATCGGGGCAATGCACGCAACCCTGGGCGGATTCGACGCGTTGTTGATCACGCAGCTCCTCCCCCGGAGTCCGCTTTTTCGAAGGGAACGAACATGAAGAAGCTGTGGGCAACCGCGGCCCTCGCCGCCTCGGTCGCCGGTCTCGCGGCGGTGAGTGCCCCGCAGGCCCTCGCCATCGGTGACGACAGCGGCACCACGTCCGCCAGCGGCAACGGCGCCTCGTCGGAGTTCGGCAACTCGGCCACCTTCGGCGACCAGAGCCCGCAGCTCTCGCTGATCCAGGGTTCGCTGAACAAGCCGTGCATCGGCCTGCCTGCCAAGCTGGGGCTGCAGGGCCTCGTCGGCGCTGTCCCGATCAACGTCCAGGACATCAACGTCCTGTCCTCGCCGCAGAACCAGCAGTGTGTCGAGAACAGCACCCAGGCCAAGGGCGACGAGCCGCTGTCGCACATCCTGGACGACATCTCGGTCCTGGCGGGCAACGGCGCGGGCAACGGCTGAGTCACAGCCCGACGTACCGCGACGGCGGGTCACCGTTTCTCCGGTGCCCGCCGTTTCGCGTGCCACTCGCGGTACGGGTTCTCGGCCGGCTCCGCCTGCCCGGCCGTCACGCGCACTGTTGCGCGCTAGAGGTCGAGACGGCTTGCGTCGGTGATGGCTTCGGCGAGGCCGCGGACGTCCTCGTCCTCGGTCCTGTCCGCCAGCGCATCGGCGGTTTCCCGGAGTTCGCCCAGGCCGGGGGCGTCCGGCAGCGGGTCCTCCGGGCGGCGCAGGGCGTCGGCGAAGTAGGCGGCCGTCGTCGTGACCTGGAAGCGGACGGATGCGTCGGCGAGCCGGTCGTGCAGGGCGTCGGTCTCCAGTGCGCCGGAGGTCTCGTGCGGGGTGCGGGTCTCGGGGTCGAGCCAGCGGACGGTCGCCGTGGCGAGGTGGCCGTCGGCGCCCGCCTCGGTGCGGACCGCGTAGAGGGCGGTGACGGTGTGGCCGGGGCCGACCTCGCCGCCGTCGACGCGGTCGTCACGGAAGTCGTCGTCGGCGACCCGGCGGTCGTCGTAGCCGACGAGACGGAACTCGGCGACGGTCTCGGGGTCGAAGGCGACCTGTGCCTTGGCGTCACGGGCGGTCAGCTCGACGTTCTGCGGGAGGTCGGTGGTGAAGACCTCGCGGGCTTCCTCCTCGGTCGAGACGTAGGTGGTGTGGCCGTCGCCCTTGTCGGCGAGGCGTTCCATCAGGGCGTCGCCGTACTCACTGCCGACGCCGACGCCGAAGAGGGTGATGCCGTGGTCGCGGCGGGCGGTGGAGATACGTTCCAGGATGGCGTCGGCGTCCGTTTCCCCGGTGTTGGCGAGGGCGTCGGAGATGAGGACGACCCGGTTCGTGGCGCCCTCGCGCAGACCCTCGACGGCGGTGGCGTAGCCGGTCTCGACACCGGCGCCGAGGTTGGTGGAGTCGGTGGGTTCCAGGCCGTCGACGGCGTCGTGGACGCGGCCGCGGTGGTCGCCGAGGCGGGTCATCGGAAGTACGGTCTCGGCCTCGCCGCTGAAGGTGACGAGGGCGACGGAGTCGTCGTCGCGGAGGCGGTCGGTCATCGTGCCGAGAGCGGACCTGGCCAGGTCCAGGCGGCCGGGTTCGCCCATCGAGCCGGACACGTCGATGACGAAGGTGAGGGCCGCGGGCGGGCGTTCGCCCTGCTTCCCGGCCGCCCGGGTGGCCAGGCCCACCCGGACCAGGGACCAGTCGTCGTCGCCGGTGCGGGCGCCGTCGACGGTGACCGAGAAGCCGTTGCCGTCGGGGCGTTCGTAGTCCTGGCGGAAGCTGTTGACGAACTCCTCGGGGCGGATCGTCGAGGGGTCCGGGCGCTGTCCCTCGGTGAGGGTGCGGCGGGCGTAGCCGTACGACGCGGTGTCGACGTCGAGGGCGAAGGTGGAGAGGTGGTCGGGGGCGGCCTTCCTGCCGTCCTCGCCGTCCTCGCCGTCCTCGGCGTCCTCGGCGTTCTTGCCGTCCTCGGCCGCGCGGGGTGCGCTCGGCGCGGGGAAGGCCTCGCCGCCGCGGGCCGCTCCGTCCGAGACGTCGCCGGTGCCGGAGTCGGAGCCGCCCGCGCCGCAGCCGGTGAGCAGCAGTGCGGTGGCCGCCGCGGTGGCGAACAGTCGCGGTATCCGGTGTGTCCGATGTGTCCTCATGTGCCGTGCCCCCTGTGTCCGTCGACGTCTGTGACTGTGACGGGACAGGGGGCCGGAACGTGCGACACGGGGTGTTGCGGATCCGTCTCGAACCGGGCACGAGGGCGGCCCTTCGAGACCGGTGGGTGACCCTCCGGTGACCTAGGACACCACGTCCTTGCGGGCGAAACCCCGGAAGGCCAGGGCGAACAGGACCAGGGCGTAGGTCACGGAGACGGCGGTGCCCTGGATCATGCCGGACCACTCGGGGGTCGGCTGGACGGCGTCGGCCCAGGCGAACTGCCAGTGCGCGGGCAGGAAGTCGCGCCAGTCGCCGAGGGCGGTGACGGCGTCCAGGACGTTGCCGACGATGGTCAGGCCGACCGCGCCGCCGACCGCGCCGAGCGGGGCGTCGGTCTTCGTCGAGAGCCAGAACGCGAGCCCCGCGGTGACCAGCTGGGAGACGAAGACGTATCCGACCACGATCACCAGCCGCTGGGCCGCGGTCCCCGGGTCGAGTGCGCCGCCCGTGGGCAGCTCCAGGGAGCCCCAGCCGTAGGCGGCGGAGCCGACGGCGAGGGCGACGACCGGCAGCAGGACCATCGCGGCCAGGCTGAGGCCGAGGCCGACGACGAGCTTGGACCAGAGCAGGCGGGCGCGGGGCACGGGTGCGGCGAGGAGGTAGCGCAGCGAGGACCAGCCGGCCTCCGAGGCGACGGTGTCCCCGCAGAACAGGGCGACCGGGATGACCAGGAGGAAGCCCGCGGACACGAACAGGTTGACGGCGGCGAAGTTGGCGCCGGACGCCGTCGCCGTGTCCATCAGGGTGACCTGGTTGTTGCGGCCGCCGGGCTCGCCGCCGATCGCGAAGGCGATGAGCAGGACGAACGGCAGGGCGGCGAGGATACCGCCCATGACCAGCGTGCGGCGGCGCTTGAGCTGGCGGACCAGCTCGACGCGCAGCGGCAGCGTGCGGCCCGCCTGGTAGCCGGAGGCGACCTCGGTGAGCGTGCTCATGCGGAACCTCCGATCAGGGTGAGGAAGGCGTCCTCCAGGCGGCGGTGCGGGCCGACCGCCTGTACGGGCACGTCGAGCCGGACGAGTTCGGCGACCAGGCGCTGGGCGCTGCCGTCGGCGTCCAGACGGACCAGCAGGCCCTCGGCGGCGGGGACCGCGGAGGCCACCCCCGGCAGTGCGGCGATCTTCTCGACGACCGGCTCCTCCACGGGCGTGGCGGTGCCCACGAGGAGGGTGTCGCCGGAGCCGACGATCTCGGCGACCGGGCCCGCCTGGACCAGCCGGCCCCGGTCCATGACCACGAGGTGCGTGCAGGACTGCTCGACCTCGGACAGGAGGTGGCTGGAGACGATGACCGTGCGGCCGGCCGCCGCGTACCGGATCATCACCTCGCGCATCTCGCGGATCTGCGGCGGGTCGAGGCCGTTGGTCGGCTCGTCGAGGATGAGCAGGTCCGGGAGGCCGAGCATGGCCTGGGCGATGGCGAGGCGCTGGCGCATGCCCTGCGAGTACGTGCGTACCGCGCGGGCGAGGGCGTCGCCGAGGCCGGCGATCTCCAGGGCCTCCTCGAGGTGGGCGTCCCCGGCGGGGCGGCCGGTGGCCCGCCAGTACAGCTCCAGGTTCTCCCGGCCGGACAGGTGCGGGAGGAAGCCGGCGCCCTCGACGAAGGAGCCGACGCGGGAGAGGACGGGCGCACCGGGGCGGATGGCGTGGCCGAAGACCCGGATCTCGCCGCCGTCGGGGCTGATCAGGCCCATCAGCATGCGCAGGGTCGTCGTCTTGCCCGCGCCGTTCGGGCCGAGGAGACCGAGGACCTGGCCCTTCTCGACGCGGAAGGACAGGTCGCGGACGCTGTAGCGGTCGCCGTTCGCGTACTTCTTGCTCAGGTCGGTGATCTGGAGCGGGACCTCGGCGAGCGAGGGGTCGGGGGCGGGTCCTGCGGTGCGCCGGCGGGCCGTCAGCAGCAGGGCGAGCGCGATCGCCGCGCCCGCGAGGGGCAGCCACCACACCCAGGACGGGAGGGGGGCGGCCGCGGTCGTCACGGCGGGGGCGGTCGGGACCTTCAGATCGCCCTTCATCGAGACGGTGTACGTCGCCGGGGCCATCGGGGAGGCGTAGCCGAGGTCGGTGGAGGCGAGGACCAGGCGCAGCCGGTGGCCCTCCTCGACCTTGTGGTCGATCGCCGGGAGCGTGATCGTGACGTCCTTGCCGGCCTTGGCGCCCTCGACGCGGACCGGGGTGACGAGCTGGGAGGGCAGCACCTGGCCGCCCTGGCCGCCGGCGCCGCTGACGTCGTAGACCTTGGCGAAGAGGACGGCGGTGTCGGCCGTCGACCTCACATGGACGGTGACCGTCGGGGAGCCGGTGACGCGCAGGTCGCCGGTGACCGGGGCGGAGTCGAAGGCCGCGTACTGGCCGGGGAAGTCGAGGGAGACGCCGACGCCGAGGGAGGAGAGCTGGGAGAGGCCTCCGCCGCCGAGGCCGGGCAGGGCCGAGACGGCGGGCGGGCTGGCGCCGGGCGGGTTGGCGAAGGACTGCTCCTCGCGGCGGCCGGTCAGCTCGAACGAGCGCTCGCCGTTCTCCAGGCCGGGGTAGCTGTCCGCGCTCGCGCCCCTGAGCCGGGCGGCGCCGTCGGTGGAGTCGACGCCTCCGGTGCGGGTGACGCGGAAGGCGGGGCCGGTGTCGGCGGCCTTGTCGTCCTTGAGGTAGCGGTCGAACCAGTCACGCACGCGTGCCTGGACGCGATCGCCCTCCATATCGCCGCCGTCATGGCCGCCCGAGATCCAGTCGACGTCGACGGGGGCGCCGTTGGCGCGGATCGCCTTCTCGGCCGCGTCCGACTGGGCGAGGGTGAAGAGGGAGTCGGTCTGGCCCTGGACGAGGAGGGTGGGGACCTTGATGCGGTCGGCGACGGCGGACGGCGAGCGCTGTTCGAGGAGCTCGCGGGCGGCGGCGTCGGGGGTGCCGGACTCGGCGACGCGGTCGTACATCGCGGCCAGCGCGGGTTCGAAGCGGGCGGACCCGCCGCCCGTGTTGAAGAAGATGCCGGCCCACAGCTTCTTGAACACGCCGTCGGGGAACAGGGCGTCCGCGAGGTTCCAGTAGGTGATCGCGGGGGCGATGGCGTCGACGCGGTCGTCGTAGCCCGCGGCCAGCAGGGAGATCGCGCCGCCGTAGGAGGCGCCGGCCACGCCCACCCGGGGGTCGCCGGTCTTGTCGAGCTGCACCTGGGGCTGGGTCGCGAGCCAGTCGATCAGCCGGGAGACGTCGGCGACCTCGCCCTTCGGGTCGTTCAGCCCGATCTTGCCGGTGGACTTGCCGAAGCCGCGCGCCGACCACGTGAGCACGGCGTATCCGTCGCGGGCCAGCTTCTCGGCCTGCTGACGTACGTCGTCCTTGCTGCCGCCGAAGCCGTGCCCGAGGAGTACGGCGGGGCGGCGGCCGGCGGCGCCGGAGGTGAAGTACGAGGTGTCCAGGCGTACGCCGTCCACCGCCATGACCCGCTCGGCTTGGTGCACCGCGGGCGTGTCGTCGTCGGCGGCGACGGCCGTCCAGGTACCGGCACCGGCGAGTACGACCACGGCGGCCACGGCGGAGACGATCCGTCGCGGCCGCCGTGGTCCTCGCAGACCGGGCAGTCGAAGATCCATGCTTCAACCGTACGGCGTCAACCTGTCGTGGAGTTGTCGACCGTAGACCGAACTCGTCACCATCCCGGGGGCGTACGGGCCGGGCCGGCGTACACCAGTCGCGGTACGCGTCAGGCCTGCGCGTCGTCCGGGATCGACACCAGCCAGCGGGTGTCGCGGCGGGGGCGGAGGTAGAGGGCCCAGTAGAGGGTGGCGGCGGCGGTGATGCCGCCGGTCCACAGGAGGTAGGCCGTCTCCTGCTGCGTGAGGATGTAGCCGAGGACGACGATCAGCAGGACCGGCAGCACCGGCCACAGGGGCATGCGCCAGGCGTGGGTGTCCTTGTGGTGACCGCGGCGGGAGAGCAGGGCGGCGACCGCGACGAGCAGGTACATGCCGGTCACGGAGACGCCGGTGACCCCGTACAGGGTGTCCAGGTTCACGAAGCAGAGCAGCGCGCCGGGGATGCCGACGGCGAGGGTCGCGACCCAGGGGGAGCCGAACCGGCCGAGCTTGGCGAAGACGTCGTTGACGGGCTGCGGCCAGGCCTTGTCGCGGGCGGAGGCGAACAGGACGCGGGAGTTCTGGATGACCATCACGATGCCGGCGTTGATGATCGCGAGCGCCACGCAGAGGCTGACGAAGGTGCCGACGGCCGAGTTGGACCAGGCGGTGACCATGGCGCCGATGTCGCCGCCGGTGAGTTCGGTGAGGTCGGAGGCGCCGAAGGTGATGGCGACGACCGGGACCAGGATGATCACGGAGGAGATGGCGAGGGTGGCGAGGACCGTGCGGGCGACGTTGCGACGCGGGTTCTCCAGCTCCTCGGAGAGGTAGACGGCGGTCGAGAAGCCCTGGGTGACGAAGAGGGCGATGGCGAGGCCGGAGACGACCAGCATGGCGGTGACGGTGTCGGTGTGGCCGTCGGCGCCGGCGACCTGCATCGAGACGAGGCTGCCCGCGCCGCGGTGGCCGTGGGCGAAGCCCAGGACGGCCACGACGGCCGCCGCGATGACCTCGAGGACCAGGAAGACGCCGGTGATCCAGGCGTTGGCGCGCAGGTCGAGCAGGCCGGCGAGGGTGGCGAGCAGCATGACGGCGGCGCCCGCGAACGAGGGGTCGAGGTGGACGACCGGAGCCAGGTAGTCGGCCGTGCCCATCGCGATCACCGGCGGGACGATCATGACGACGAGCAGGGAGAGGACGAAGACCAGCCAGCCGGCGAGCCGCCCGGCCAGCGTCGACACCATGGCGTACTCGCCGCCCGCGCTGGGGATGAGGGTGCCCAGCTCCGAGTAGCAGAACGCCACGGCGATACAGAGCAGCGAGCCGATCGCGATCGTGAGGGCGGTCGCGGTGCCGAGCGAGCCGAAGAGGTCCGGGACGACGACGAAGAGGGTGGAGGCGGGGGTGACGCAGGAGAGGGTGAGGAGGGTGCCGCCGACGACTCCGATGGAGCGCTTGAGCTTCTGGGGGCCGTCGGGCACCGGCGCCGGGGGCGCGGTGGTGACGACGGGGCGGAGCGTGTCGGTCATGCGGCGGGTCCGATCGACTCGTGCGGATGGCTCCGGCGGCTGTGGTGGTGCTGCATGGAACCCCGACGAAAACCGGCACGTCAATAGGTTTTCACCTACGGAATCCGTATGTGAAGGGCGGGTTGGGCTGCGCTTACGGTCGTTCGCCGCAAGTAACTCCGGTAGCCGGGCACGTGCGGGAACCGCAGGCGGGGCGTCGAAAAAACGTGAAGCCGTCCGGAGTCCGGACGGCTTCACAGGGGGAACTTCGACGGTCAGTGGTTGCGGGGGAAGCCCAGGTCCACACCGCCGGGGCCGTCGGCCGGGTCCGGCCAGCGGGTCGTGACGACCTTGCCGCGGGTGTAGAAGTGGGTGCCGTCGTTGCCGTAGATGTGGTGGTCGCCGAAGAGCGAGTCCTTCCAGCCACCGAAGCTGTGATAGCCCACGGGGACCGGGATCGGGACGTTCACACCGACCATGCCCGCCTCGACCTCCAGCTGGAACCGGCGGGCCGCGCCACCGTCCCGGGTGAAGATCGCCGTGCCGTTGCCGAACGGCGACGCGTTGATGAGGGCCAGGCCCTCCTCGTAGGTGTCCACGCGCAGCACCGTCAGCACCGGGCCGAAGATCTCGTCCTGGTAGGCCTTCGCGGTCGTGGGGACCTTGTCCAGCAGCGAGATGCCGATCCAGTGACCGTCCTCGAAGCCCTCGACGGTGAAGCCGGTGCCGTCCAGGACGACCTCCGCACCCTCCGCCGCCGCGCCCGTGACGTAGGACGCCACCTTGTCGCGGTGCACCTTCGTGATGAGCGGGCCCATCTCGGAGGCGGGATCGTTGCCGGGACCGATCTTGATCTTCTCGGCGCGCTCGCGGATCTTCTGCACCAGCTCGTCGCCGATCGCGCCGACGGCCACCACGGCGGAGATCGCCATGCAGCGCTCGCCCGCCGAGCCGTAGGCCGCCGAGACGGCCGCGTCCGCCGCCGCGTCGAGGTCCGCGTCCGGGAGGACCAGCATGTGGTTCTTCGCGCCGCCCAGCGCCTGGACCCGCTTGTGGTGCGCGGCGGCGGTGGTGTGGATGTAGCGGGCGATCGGGGTCGAGCCGACGAACGACACGGCCTTGACGTCCGGGTGCTCCAGGAGACGGTCGACCGCCACCTTGTCACCGTTGACGACGTTGAAGACGCCGTCCGGCAGCCCCGCCTCCGCGAGCAGCTCGGCGATCTTCAGGGACGCCGACGGGTCCTTCTCCGACGGCTTCAGCACGAAGGTGTTGCCGGTCGCGATGGCGATGGGGAACATCCACATCGGCACCATCGCCGGGAAGTTGAACGGCGTGATGCCCGCCACGACACCCAGCGGCTGCCGGATCGACGACACGTCGACGCGGCTGGCCACCTCGGTCGACAGCTCGCCCTTCAGCTGCACCGTGATCCCGCACGCCAGGTCCACGATCTCCAGACCGCGCGCGACCTCGCCCAGCGCGTCGCTGTGCACCTTGCCGTGCTCGGCGGTGATCAGCTCCGCGATGGCGTCCCGGTTCGCGTCCAGCAGGGCCCGGAACTTGAACAGGATCGTGGTCCGCTTCGCCAGCGAGGACGTACCCCAGGTGGCGTAGGCGTCCTTCGCGGCGGCCACCGCGGCGTCGACCTCGTCGACGGTCGCGAAGGCGACCTTCGTGGTGACGGCGCCGGTCGCCGGGTCGGTGACCGGCCCGTACGTACCCGACGCGCCTTCGACGGTCTTGCCGCCGATCCAGTGGTTGACGATCTTCGTCATGACCGAGTGCTCCTTCACAGATGGCGGCGTCGGGTAGAGACGTGCCGTTCGTACAGCTCACGTGCCTTGACCGCGGACGATCGGGTCGCGGTCTCGGCCACAGGTACATCCCACCAGGCCTGCGCCGGCGGCGGGCCCGACACAGTGTCGGCCGTTTCCGTCTCGACGTAGACACATGTGGGAGTGTCGGCGCGGCGCGCCTCGGCGAGGGCCTCGCGCAGTTCGCGGACGGTCTTCGCGCGCAGCACGCGCATGCCGAGGCTGGCCACGTTGGCGGCCAGGTCGACGGGCAGCGGGGCCCCGGTGAAGGTGCCGTCCTCCGCGGTGTAGCGGTAGGCGGTGCCGAACCGCTCGCCGCCCACCGACTCCGACAGACCGCCGATCGAGGCGTAGCCGTGGTTCTGCACGAGCAGGAGCTTGATCGCGATCCCCTCCTGCACGGCCGTCACGATCTCCGTCGGCATCATCAGGTACGTGCCGTCGCCGACCAGTGCCCAGACGTTGCGCTCGGGAGCGGCCAGCTTCACACCGATCGCGGCCGGGATCTCGTACCCCATGCAGGAGTAGCCGTACTCCAGGTGGTACTGGTCCCGGGAGCGGGCCCGCCAGAGTTTGTGCAGGTCGCCGGGGAGCGAACCGGCCGCGTTGATGATCACGTCCGACTCGTCGGCGAGGGCGTCGAGGGCGCCGAGCACCTGCGGCTGCGTCGGCCGTACGTCCGGCTCCTCGGCCTCGTAGCAGGCGTCGACGCGCTGTTCCCAGCGCTCCTTGTCCTCGGAGTACTCGGTGACATAGGCGTCGGTGACCCGGTGGCCGTGCGTCTGGAGGGCCGCGGTCAGCTCGCCCAGGCCGCTGCGGGCGTCCGCGACGAGCGGCAGACCGGCGAGCTTGTGGCCGTCGTAGGGCGCGATGTTGAGGTTGAGGAAGCGGACGCCGTCGGCGGCGAACAGGGTGTTGGAGGCGGTGGTGAAGTCCGTGTACCTGGTGCCCACGCCGATCACCAGGTCCGCCGTGCGGGCGAGTTCGTCCGCCGTCGCCGTACCGGTGTGGCCCACGCCGCCCACGTCCTGGGGGTGGTCGTAGCGCAGCGAGCCCTTGCCGGCCTGGGTGGAGGCGACCGGGATGCCGGTGGCCTCGGCGAACTCGGCGAGCGCCTCCTCGGCGCGGCTGTGGTGGACCCCGCCGCCGGCGACGATCAGCGGGCGGCGGGCGGCACGGATCGCGCGGACCGCTTCGGCGAGTTCGACCGGGTCGGCGCCGGGACGGCGTACGGCCCAGGTGCGCTCGGCGAAGAACTCGTCGGGCCAGTCGTAGGCCTCGGCCTGGACGTCCTGGGGCAGCGCGAGGGTGACCGCGCCCGTCTCCACCGGGTCGGTGAGCACGCGCATCGCCTGGAGGGCCGCCGGGATCAGGGCCTCGGGGCGGGTGACGCGGTCGAAGTACCTCGACACCGGCCGCAGGGTGTCGTTGACCGACACGTCGCCCGCGTAGGGCACCTCGAGCTGCTGGAGCACCGGGTCGGCGACGCGGGTCGCGAAGATGTCGCCGGGCAGCAGCAGGACCGGGAGGTGGTTGACGGTCGCCAGGGCGGCGCCGGTGACCAGGTTGGTCGCGCCGGGGCCGATCGACGTCGTCACCGCGTGGGTGGACAGGCGGTTCGACTGGCGGGCGTAGCCGACGGCCGCGTGGACCATCGACTGCTCGTTGCGGCCCTGGTGGAACGGCATGTCGTCGCCGTACTCGACCAGCGCCTGGCCGAGGCCGGCGACGTTGCCGTGGCCGAAGATGCCCCAGGTCGCGCCGATCAGCCGCTGCCGTACGCCGTCGCGCTCCGTGTACTGGGCGGCGAGGAAGCGGACGAGTGCCTGGGCGACCGTCAGCCTCGTCGTCGAGGTCTGCGCCGTCATCGGTAACCCCCTGTGCTTTCTACGTGGTCCGGGTGGAAGCAGATCCGCCACTCCCGTGTCTCGCCCGGTCCCGCCATGACGTTCAGGTAGTACATGGCGTGGCCGGGCTGGGCGATGGCCGGGCCGTGCCAGCCGTCGGGGACGAGCACGGCGTCGCCGGAGCGGACCTCCGCGAGGACGTCGGATCCGCCTTCGCGTGAAGGGGATACGCGCTGATAGCCGAAACCGTTCGGGCCGTCGATCTCGAAGTAGTAGATCTCCTCGAGTTCGGCCTCCTCGCCCGGCCGGTGCTCGTCGTGCTTGTGCGGCGGGTACGAGGACCAGTTGCCGCCCGGGGTGATCACCTCGACGGCGATCAGCTTGTCGCAGTCGAAGGCGTCGGCGGAGGCGAAGTTGCGCACCAGACGGGCGCAGTTGCCACTGCCGCGCTCTTCGACGGGGACCTCCGGCGCGGGGCCGTAGCGGGCGGGGAGTTGTCGCTCGCACTTCGCTCCTGCCAGGGCGAAGCGGCCTCCCGCGCCGGAGGCGATCTGGACCCGGGCGTCACGGGGAACGTACGCGAAGTCGGTTACCGACGCGAAAACGCTCTCCCTGCCCAGGAGTTGGAACTCTTCACCGGCTGTTTGCACGGTACATCCGCCCGCCAGCGGAAGGACGATCCACTCACTGTCACCGGTGGTGAAGTGGTGCGTGCCGCCCGGCTCCAGCTCGACGATCCGCAGACCGCAGTAGCCCCAGCCGGCTCGCTCGGGATCGATGTCGAGGGTGTAGCCGGCGCCGGTGGTGGTGCCGTGCGGGATGTACAGGTCGTGGTGCGGCTCGGTGTTCGTCATGCGGCCCTCACAGCAGTCCTACGGCGGTGTCCACGGCGGCGGCGACATCCCCGTCCGGCGGGTAGAGCAGCGATCGGCCGACCACCAGGCCCCGGACGGTGGGGAGTTGGAGCGCCCCGCGCCACTTCTCGTACGCCCCGTCCTGGTCCTCGCCGACCTCGCCGCCCAGCAGGACGGCGGGCAGCGTGGACGTCTGCATGACCTCGGCCATGTCGTCGGGGTTGTCGGTGACCGGGAGCTTCAGCCAGGTGTAGGCCGAGGTGCCGCCCAGGCCCGAGGCGATGGCGATCGACTTGGTGACGGCCTCGGCGGAGAGGTCGTTGCGCACCTTGCCGTCGGGGGTGCGGCGGCTGATGAACGGCTCGACGAAGAGGGGGAGTCTGCGGGCGGCCATGTCGTCGATGGCGCGGGCCGTGGACTCCAGGGTGGTGAGCGAGCCCGGGTCGTCGTAGTCGATGCGCACGAGCAGTTTGCCCGCGTCGAAGCCGAGCCGCTCGATGTCCTCGGGGCGGTGACCGGTGAAGCGGTCGTCGAGCTCGAAGACGGAGCCCTGAAGACCGCCGCGGTTCAGTGAGCCCATGACGACCTTGCCGTCGAGGGCGCCGAGGAGGAGCAGGTCGTCCAGGATGTCGGCGGTCGCGAGGACACCGTCCACGCCGGGCCGGGAGAGGGCCAGGCACAGCCGCTCGAGCAGGCCTGCCCGGTTGGCCATGGCCAGCCTGTCGCCGCCGACGCCGAGCGCGCCACGGGCCGGGTGGTCGGCGGCGACGATCATCAGGCGGCCGGAGTCGCCCAGCAGCGGCCTGCGGGGGCGGCGGGCGGCCGCCTCGGCGATCGCCTCGGGGTGCTGTGTGCGCAGGCGGACGAGTTCGGAGATGTCGACGGTCGTCACAGGACGGCCCCCGCCTTGAGCGCGGCTTCCACTTCGTCCGGCGTCGGCATCGCGGAGGAGCACTCCAGCCGGGAGGCGACGATGGCGCCCGCGGCGTTGGCGTGACGCATGATCTTCTCCAGGTCCCAGCCCGCGAGCAGACCGTGGCAGAGGGAGCCGCCGAAGGCGTCGCCGGCCCCGAGGCCGTTCAGGACGTTCACCGGCAGCGGCGGGACCTCGGCGGACTCGCCCTTGCTGTTGACGGCGAGGACGCCCTTGGGGCCCTGTTTGACCACCGCGAGTTCTACGCCGGCGTCCAGCAGCGCCTGCGCCGCCGCCCGGGGCTCGCGCACTCCGGTGGCGACCTCCACCTCGTCGAGGTTGCCCACGGCGACGGTGGTGTGCTTGAGGGCCTCGGCGTAGAACGGGCGGGCCGTGCCGGCGGGGTCGCCCCCGGCCGGGTCCTTCCAGAACATCGGCCGCCAGTCGAGGTCGAAGACCGTGGTGCCGGCCTTGGCCCGGTGGGCCAGGGCGGCGAGGGTCGCCGTACGGCTGGGCTCCTCGCTCAGGCCGGTGCCGGTGACCCAGAAGATGCGGGTCTCGCGGACGGCGTCGAGGTCGAGTTCGTGGGCGTCGATCTCCAGGTCCGGCGCCTTGGGCTGCCGGTAGAAGTACAGCGGGAAGTCGTCCGGTGGAAAGACCTCGCAGAAGGTGACGGGCGTCGGCAGGCCGGGCACCGGGGTGACCCAGCGGTCGTCGACGCCGAAGCCGCGCAGGGCCTCGTGCAGATAGGTGCCGAAGGGGTCGTCGCCGGTGCGGGAGATCACCGCCGTCTCCCGGCCGAGGCGGGCGGCGGCGACCGCGACGTTGGTCGCCGATCCCCCCAGGAACTTCCCGAAGGACGTGACCTGCGGCAGTGGGACGCCCGTCTGTAGCGGATAGAGGTCCACCCCTATCCGCCCCATGGTGATCAGGTCGTACGCCATCGAGTTCCCTTCATATCGACTCGTCCCCGTGAGTCCGCTCGTGGCACGTCCTCGGCGCACGTCCCCGTATCGGCTCTCACGGCTTTGTAGCCCCGCGCGGCGGGCCCTGTCAATGTTTTGTCCAGACATTCGGACCAGCCCTTGACACCCCCTTCGGTGAGACAGCACGCTGACGCCCATGACGTCGTTGTCACCTCAGTCACCAGTTTCCGGTGTTTCCCGCATCCGTGTCGGATCCGCTCCCGACAGCTGGGGCGTCTGGTTCCCGGACGATCCCGCCCAGGTCCCCTGGCAGCGCTTCCTCGACGAGGTCGCGCAGTCCGGCTACGAATGGATCGAGCTCGGCCCCTACGGGTACCTGCCGACCGATCCCGCGCTCCTCACCGAGGAGACGGCCAAGCGTGGCCTGAAGGTGTCCGCGGGCACGGTCTTCACCGGCCTGCACCACGGCGAGGCCGTCTGGGAGAAGACCTGGGCGCACGTCGCGGACAACGCTGCGCTCGCCCAGGCGATGGGCGCCGAGCATCTGGTCGTCATCCCGTCCTTCTGGCGGGACGACAAGACCGGCGAGGTGCTGGAGCCGGACACCCTCACCCCCGAGCAGTGGCGCAACCTCACCTCGCTGACCGAGCGGCTCGGCAAGGAGGTGCGGGAGCGGTACGGCCTCCGGATCGTCGTCCACCCGCACGCCGACACCCACATCGACAGCGAGGAGAACGTGGTCCGGTTCCTGGACGGAACCGACTCCGGCCTCGTGTCGCTGTGCCTGGACACCGGGCACTACGCGTACTGCGGCGGCGACAGCGTCAAGCTGATCGAGACCTACGGCGAGCGGATCGGGTACCTGCACCTCAAGCAGGTCGACCCGGAGATCCTGGCCGACGTGCGGGCCAACCAGGTGCCGTTCGGGCCGGCCGTCGCGCGGGGCGTGATGTGCGAGCCGCCGACCGGGGTGCCCGCGTTGGGGCCGGTGCTGGAGGCCGCGCAGAAGCTGGATGTCGATCTGTTCGCGATCGTCGAGCAGGACATGTATCCGTGCGAGCCGGACGCTCCGCTGCCCATCGCGCAACGTACGCGGGCGTTCTTGAGGTCGTGCGGGGCGTAGACGCGCCCACCGGGGTGCCGGGCTCCGCGTCCGCGCGAGTGCAGGTTGTGTGCGGCTTGCCGCGCCCACGCGGCGGAGCCGCATACGGATACAGCCCCGCGCCCCTTAACGGCGTCGCCCCTGCCGTAGCACCATAAGGGCCCATGACTGCGAGCGTGGTACGCACCCGGTCTGGACAAGGACCCGGCGGGTCATGGGAGTTCACCCTCGCCGCGCCCCATCCGCGGTTGCGGCCCGGGGTGATCGGCTATCGCGGGGTCCGGGTCGCCATGAACCGGCCGCGGCGGCGGCTCGAGGCGCCCATCGGCGCCTCGACGCTGCTGCTGGGGTTCGATCAGCCGGTGCGGATCTCGCGGGCGGGACAGGCTCCGGACACGCTGGTGTCCGTGTACTGCGGGCCTACGACCACACCGGCCGTCGGGGAGCACGGCGGGCGGTTTTCGGGCATCGAGGTGCTCATGGCGCCCTGGGCCGCGTTCACCCTCTTCGGCACGCCCCAGCACGAGCTCGTCAACCGCACCGTCGACCCCGACGCGCTGCCGCACTCGCTGGGCTCGCCGCTCGGTGAACTCGCCGCCGCGCTGGCCGCGTTGCCCGGCTGGGCGGACCGGTTCGGGCTGCTCGACGAGGTCCTCACCGGATGGCGGGAGGCCGGCACACCGAGTTCGGAACGGGTGGCGCGGGCCTGGTCGCTGCTGGTGCGGACGGGCGGCGCGATACCGGTGCCCCGGCTGGCCGAGGAGGTCGGCTGGAGCGTCCGGCACCTGGAGAACCGGTTCCGTGAGCAGATCGGGCTCGGTCCCAAGGCCGCGGCCCGGGTGCTGCGGCTGCAACGGGCCCGTCGGCTGCTGGCGGAGGGGCGGAGCGCGGCAGAGACCGCCGCCCTCTGCGGCTTCTACGACCAGGCTCATCTCAGCGGTGAGTTCAAGGCGATGACGGGGTGCACTCCGAGGGAGTTCGCCCAGGCCAGGCGTCTTCCGGCGCAGGTGTCGCCGGGGGCGGACCGGCTGGACGGGGAGGCGACGAGCCTGGTCCTGCCGGCCCGCCCGGAGGGCTGGTCCGGACCGGGTGCGCATTTTTCCAAGACCCGCCGCATTGGCTGAATACAGGCTGGGGGTCTGCCAGTTGATCCGGCGATTTCCGGCCGTTCCGGGTGCTTCGCGCGCTCCGGGCACTTCGGTCGTTCTGGTCGTTCCGGGGGGATGGCGGGGAGCGGGAACGGGTCGGGCCTGTCGCAGCGGGCCCGGCCCGGCTCCTGTCGGCGCCTCGCCCCGCTCAGCGGCTGAACCTGGCGACCTCGGGGCATTTGTCAACGCACCCCTCCCATGAGCCCCGCACATGCCTTTGCTTCACCTGTGTCACAAATTCCCCTGTTCCGTCACGCATGTCGCATGTACGCGGGTCTTGTGTCACATGCGGTCAACAGCCACTTTCGCACCGTCACCGACTGTCGTTCACGGGGCACAGGCTTGGTGATCGCCAGCGCAGCGCCGGGCTCCCCCGGGCGGCCTCCCGGCCGCCGACCCCCGCGCGCGCAGGGAGGTGCAGCTCATGACCGACCGAAGGCTCTGGTCGTACAAAGAGATCGCGGCGCACATCAAGGTGCAGCCGGACACCGTGCGGTCCTACCGCAAGCACGGACTGCTGCCCCAGCCCGACCACGTCGAGGGCGGCAAGCCCTTCTGGTACGCCGACACCGTGCGCGCCTGGGTCGCCTCCCGGCCGGGCAACCGTGGGCGCGCGCTGGACTGACCCGGCGCCGGACGAGAACCGGCTGTGCCCCACGGGCGCGTGGGGCACAGCGCCGCGGGCGCGTGGGGCACAGCGCCGCGGGCGCGTGGGG